>CAZJVC010000010.1:0-21800 GCA_964549515.1 uncultured Pseudomonadota bacterium
AAAAAAACATTTTTACTATTAACATTGTTACTACCTAGTTTAAATCTCTTAGCATTTAAAGAAGCTGATTATCAAATTGTTAAAAAGTATGAATACGATGTTGACAAAAAATGGACTCCCGAATGGGCCGGAACATATGCAGATCTTGCAAAGGCAGATCTTGAAGATGCAATTCTTACAGGGGCAATTCTTCAATATGCAAATCTTAGAGAGGCAATTCTTAAAGAGGCAGATCTTACAAGGGCACATCTTCTCGGGGCAGATCTTACAAGGGCACATCTTTCAGGGGCAATTCTTCACGAGGCAGATCTTACAGGGGCAATTCTTAAAGAGGCAGATCTTACAGGGGCAAATCTTAAAGGGGCAGATCTTACAGCGGCAATTCTTGACGGGGCAAATCTTAAAGAGGCAGATCTTACAGGGGCACATCTTAGGGCACATCTTAAAGGGGCAGATCTTTCAGGGGCAAAACTTTCAGGGGCAAAACTTTCATGGGCACAACTTCAAGATGCAATTCTTTACGAGGCAAATCTTTCAGGGGCAATTCTTCACGAGGCAGATCTTTCAGGGGCAATTCTTAAAGAGGCAATTCTTCAAAATGCAGTTCTTCAAGATGCAGTTCTTCAAGGGGTAGATCTTTCAGGGGCATATCTTGGAATGGCAGATCTTTCAGGGGCAAATCTTGAAAAGGCAGATCTTTCAGGGGCAAATCTTAAAGAGACAATTCTTGAAAAGGCAAAACTTCAAGAGGCAATTCTTAAAGGGGCAGATCTTTCAAGGGAAGATCTTTCAGGGGCAAATCTTACAGGGGTAGATCTTAAAGGGGCAAATCTTACAGGGGCAAATCTTAAAAAGGCAAATCTTACAGGGGCAAATCTTATAGTGGCAATTCTTAAAGAGGCAGATCTTTCAGGGGCAAATCTTGAAAAGGCACATCTTGAAGATGCAAATCTTGAAAAGGCAAAACTTCAAGAGGCAATTCTTAAAGGGGCAATTCTTTACAAGGCAATTCTTCAAAAGGCAAATCTTAAAAAGGCAGATCTTTCAGGGGCAACTCTTGGAAGGGCACAACTTCAAGAGGCAGATCTTTCAGGGGCAGATCTTGGAATGGCAAATCTTCAAAAGGCAGATCTTTCAAAGGCAGATCTTTCAAAGGCAGATCTTTCGGGGGCACAACTTCAAGAGGCAGATCTTTCAGGGGCACAACTTCAAGAGGCAATTCTTACAGGGGCAAAACTTTCAGGGGCAAATCTTTCAGGGGCACGTCTTGAAGGGGCAGATCTTACAGGTGCAAATCTTAGAAGGACAAATCTTAAAGAGGCGACTTGTGACTCTAGTACGAAGTTTCCATCTTCACATTTTGTGACCTGCACCGACAACAAAGTTGCAAATAGACCTGCACCGACAACAAAGTTGCAAGTAGATACGCCTAAAAGCGCCGAGTAACAAAGTTACAATGTTAGTTAAGGAGGCTCTCGGTTTTCGAGAGCCTCCTTAACTAATTTCTAGTAAGCTTTAGCAACAAGTACATCTCTTTTGCTTTCTTTACCACAACACATACAGAATGATACGTCATGTGTATCAAGCAAGCAACGAGTGAATGCTTTATACTTCTTCAACTCTTGTTCACACGCAGGATCACCGCACCAACCTGTTATATAAGCGCCACCTTCTTTATTCGGAAAGTCCGATTCTGCCATTTTTGGCCCAAACTCTTCAAGCTTTTCCCCAACAAAGACATTTGCATCCATTTTCTTGCGCGCACGGGCATAGAGCTCATTTTGCGTATCATTCATTAATTTTTGAACAATAGTCGCAAGATTTTCAAATGGTGCTTGAGCTTTTTCTCCTGTTACGCGACTAACAAGAACAACGTGTTTTGCATCAGCATCACGTTTTCCAATTTCTAATCGAACTGGAACACCGCGCATTTCCCAGTGATAAAACTTTGCACCGGGTGTTTTACTCATATCCTCATCAAATTTTACACGCAAGCCATTAAGAGCTGTTTTAATAAAATCGTACTGTGCCTGTACGGCTTCGCGTTCTTCATCATTGCGATAAATAGGAACAACCACAACTTGAATTGGTGCTACGGCTGGTGGAATTATTAATCCCTTTTGATCACCGTGCGTCATAATGAGTGCACCAATCATGCGGGTTGTTACACCCCAACTTGTTAAATAGGGATATGCCTGTTTTTTTTCGCGATCTTGAAATACAATATCAAATGCTTTAGCAAAATTTTGAGAAAGCAAATGAGACGTTCCCATTTGAAGCGCTTTACCATCTGGCATAATACCTTCCATGGTAAATGTTTTTTCTGCGCCGGCAAATTTCTCCGCTTCTGTTTTTTGACCAATAATAACAGGAATAGCCAACTGCCCTTGAATAAATGATACATATTCATTCAGCATCAATAAAGCTTCTTCTTCGGCTTCTGCATGTGTTTCGTGTGCAGTATGACCCTCTTGCCAGAAAAACTCAGTCGTTCGTAAAAATGGTCGTGGTCGTTTTTCCCACCGAACAATATTCGCCCACTGATTAATCTTTAAAGGTAAATCGCGCCACGATTTAATCCAGCGAGAGAAGGAATGATGAATAGTAGTCTCAGATGTTGGACGCACAACAAGCGGTTCTTCAAGCTCTTTACCACCTGCATGGGTAACAACTGCTAACTCTGGAGCAAAGCCTTCAATATGTTCAGCTTCACGTTTAATAAATGACTCCGGAATCAGCAGTGGAAACGCTGCATTTTCATGGCCAGTTTCTTTAATGCGATCATCTAAATAATCACGCATTAATTCCCACATCTTCCATGCATAAGGACGAATGACATAACACCCACGAACTGGCGACTCATCAACTAATTCTGTTGCATAAATCACATCTTGATACCATTGCGCAAAATCTTTTTCTTTATCTGCCAAATTTTTACTCATCTAACCCAACCTACTAATGTTTTTTGCTTTATTGTACCATATTACCCAGGCTTTTAAAAACGAACAAACAGGAACAATTAATGAAAAAATATTTTTCACCAAACTTATTATTTTTTCACTTCTTCTAAATAAAAAACAACTAACCCTGTGAGTAAAATTGCAAATGAAACAAAAAACGTTAAGTGAAGCGGTTCATGCAAAAAGAACCAACCTAAAACGGCAGTCATAAGTGGTGCCAAGAAACCCGCAAATGTCATAAAAACAACTGAAAAATAACGTAACAACCATGCATACAAATTATAACATATGATGCATGTAATGATGATTGTTCCTCCTACCAATAAAAGAACATTGCTATTTCTTAAAGTTTGAGCGTACGGAATAGTTTCAAACATACATGATGCTAAAAGCGAAAGCAGACCACCTATAAACATGGTTATACTATTTACATAGCACCCCGAATAATTACGATTAAACACTAAAATCTTGATGGCCGTCCAGCCGATTGTACTCGCGATCATGGCACCAAAAAGATAAAAATTTGAAATAGCTACAGACATATTTTGGCAAAAAAATGTAGGACAAATGAGAATACCTAGGCCTCCAATACCCAGCATTAAACCTACCCATTTTAATCGAGTTAATCGTTCACCCCAAACAAAGTAAGACAATAAGGCGCCCAAAAATGGCGCAAAGCAAAAAACAAGAGAAACGTGTGAGCTCGTCGCATGTTCCATTCCTAATAATTCAAAAGTATTCGTTATGAAAATATTGAAAATTGTAGCCAAACCAAAATAAAAGAAATCTTTACGCGGAATGCGTATCAGCTTTTTTTTAAAGAAACTGTAACCAAATAAAATTAAACTAGCGGGAATCATGCGAATTGCAACAAGAAAAAAAGGCTCACTATAAAAAAGCGAAGCCTTCATTAGAATAAATGAAACTGAAAATCCTAGATAAAGAAAAATTACTGAAATCATATGTAACCCTGCTTAGTTTCTTCGCGATAGAAAATAAGCATTCCTACCGTTAATTGGTAGCAAAAATTTCATAGCAATAGCAACAGTAGTAAAGTTGATAAAAAAGCGAAATGTTGTAAAGCGAATAAACCTTCTAAAATCAGCAGGATTCTCTTTAAATCTTTTAAACAAATGAATTATCTTCGGAAAAATAAATGGCAAAACTAAAACTGCGGCTCCAACAAAACGTATTCCAGTAAAAAGAATAGGACTAACAAAAGGAACAATTTCTTTGATAAGAAAATACGTTATTGCTGAAATAAAATATAATAAAATCAACAAAACCAAATTTTTAACGCTTTTCATCCACTCCCCTCCTAAACTGAAAACTTATACGAAGACTAAATAGGCAGCCTTCTTGCAATAGCTTGCTACTTTGCCTACGATCTCACAAACTAATCCCTACTTCCTTCTTGCGAGCAAAGTTTATCCTACTCCTTCGATTACACACCTTGTACTACTCAAAGCAAGTTCGAAGAAAGGAGCAGGCAACATTCCAATTTATCTGTCAACCCAATGCAACAGGATGTTGCTTACTGAATGTAGCCTTGTCGTAGTTCTTCTTTGTAGAAAATGTATAATCCAACTGATATTACTGTAACACTTATCATAAAAGCTATACTTACAGGCTCCCCTAAAATAATCCATTGAAAAAAAGCCGTAAAAAATGGCACTAAACCACCGGCAAAAGAAAGAAATGTTACCGTATAACGCTTTAACAAATAGCCATACAAGTTGTAACAAACAACGCCACCAACCAAAACGAGAACTACAAGACACCCTAAAGTAATAGGCCAATTTTTTACCGGAAAGGGGTTCCATACTTCAAAAAACGGCGAAACGCCCATAGAAAGCATTCCTCCCCAAAGCATTGCCCAACCATTAATAAGAAGAGCCGAGTATCCCTTTTGCATAGTTTTTTTAAATAAGCTCCATGCATATGCCGCCGATATAACCGAGACAATAAGAGCAAAATCAGCTGTTGAAATGTTAAACAAGGAACTTAAATTTTGTTCGCTTGCTCCTTCATGCATAATAATCGGAATAAATCCAAGGAAGCCAATAGCAAGGCCCAGTGTCTTCAATAGTGTCGTTTTTTCCCTAAACATAATCCATGCAAAAATAGAGGTAATAAATGGGGACAAGCTCCAAATTAATGAAACTTTAGCTGCAGTTAAAAATTGGAGCGCCCAAAATTCGCCAATATAGGGAATAAAGATATGAGCAATACTCAATATAAGAAAAGATACGATATCACATCGTTTTACTTTTAATGTAATACCCCTAACTTTTAAATAACTTAACATAAGAAAGCCTGATGCAATCATGCGCATTCCAATAAAAAATATAGGTGCAGCATTTTGCATCGCAATCGATCCAAAGATAAAAGTTAAGCCGAAAAGCGCATACATTAAAAATAATAAAAACATGAGATGTTCCTTTTAAGAGCTTAGTTCATCTTTATAAAATATATATAAACCAAGCGAAAGTATAATTAATGAAATAAAGAATGTCCCTGGAACTTTTTCTTGTAAAAAGAAGTAGCCAAGAATTGCCGTAAAAAGAGGACCACTTAAACTTGCAAAGGTCATAAATACAATAGAATAACGCCTTAACAAATAACCATACAAATTATAACTAATTATAGACGCTACAAGTGCTGATGCTATAACAAATACCGAACAGTATAAGACATTTGAAACAGGAAGAGGATTCCACGATTCAAAAATAAAGGACGGAATAAGGGAAAAGACGCCACCCAAAAAAAGGGTAACACCATTTACCACAATCGGACTGTAGGAGCGATTATCAACTAACTCTTTCATTGCCGTCCATCCAATAACCGTTGTTAATGATGAAACAAGTACCGCCGCATCAGCCCATGAAGCAGAGCCCATTTTCCCACTTAACAATAAAGGAAAAAGTCCCCCAAAGCCAATTAACAATCCCCACCATTTTGAACATGACAAATACTCTTTAAAAATTATCGCCGATAAAAGTGCACCAAAGAAAGGTGTTAACGTATAAATTAAAGCAACCTTTGCTGCAAATAAATATTGCAATGCCCATAGATCAAGACAATTGGTCAAGCAAACACTAAACAAACTTACAACTAAAAAAAGCCAATAATCTTTTTTTGCTATAATAAATTTCTTCTGTTGGAAAAACTTGTGATAAATCAAAATGAGACCACCCGCCAATAATAGACGTGACGCCACCAAGAAAAAAGGCCTAGCAAAAGACAAAGACTCTTTAATTAAAATAAATGAAAAAGAATATAAAAGGTTTAATATTAAAACTAAAACCATATCCGCTTTACTCCTTAGTTAAAGCCAACGTATCATCAATTATTCGAATACGTTCAATCGACAAGGCTTTGCCAGTTTCAACATCAATATTTAAAAGAACCGCACAAAAAACGTAAGGTCCTTCATAGTCAACTTCAAATCGCACTGGCATTTGTGTCATCATCGCACGCAAGGCACTTTCTTTCTTAAATCCAATCATGGAATTTAATGAACCAACCATGCCAATATCTGAAATATATGCTGTACCGCCTGGCAAAATACGTTCATCTGCTGTTTGCACATGTGTATGCGTACCAACGACGGCGCTCACTTTACCATCTAAAAAATAAGCTAATCCCAGCTTTTCAGCCGTTGCTTCAGCATGAAAATCAACAATAGTTATTGGTGTATGTTGTTTAATGTATGACAACATAGTTTGCATTGCTCGAAATGGACAATCTGTTAATTCCCTAAAAAAAACACGCCCTTGTACATTTGCTACCGCAATAGAAACTCCACTTACAGCAAAAATTGCAACCCCTTTCCCGGGACAAGCTCCTGGGTAATTTGCTGGTCGCAATAAATCATCATGACTTTCAAGATAAGGAACAATATTTTGTTTGGCCCACAAATGATTCCCTGAAGTTACAACGTTAACACCAAGATCTTTAAATTCTTGCATAATAACTGGCGTTATACCACGACCATTTTTTGCAGAATTTTCACCATTTACAATAACGGCGTCAACTTTATACTTTTCTTTTAATGAGGGTAATAGGCGAGCTAAAACCTTACAGCCAGGCTCACCTACAACATCTCCAATAACTAATATTCGTATTTTTTTCATATTTACCGTGCGTAGTCTATTGCGCGTTTCTCTCTAATTACATTTACTTTTATTTGCCCGGGATAGTTCATTTCTTTTTCGACATGTTGTGCTATGTCTCGGGCAAGGATACGCGCACGTTCATCATCAACCACATCCTCTTCTACTATAATGCGTATTTCACGTCCAGCCTGTAAAGCATATGCCTTTTTTACTCCATCATAGGAATAAGCAATATCTTCAAGCTCTTCCAAGCGCTTTATATATGCGGTAAATGTTTCTCTCCGCGCTCCAGGGCGAGATGCTGACAATGTGTCCGCTATCAAAAGGATCGGAGCATAAATTGAACTGAAGCCAACTTCTTCGTGGTGCGCCGCAATCGCATTAATTACCCGAGGATCTTCACCGCAACGTCTAGCCACATCCGCACCAATTTGGGCATGAGGCCCATCAACCTCGCTACTCATTGCTTTGCCAATATCATGAAACAATCCAGCTCGTACGGCAACCTGTGGGTCCAGGCCCAGCTCTGCTGATAACGTACGCGCAAAGTGCGCAACCTCTTTACTGTGTTGCAAAACATTTTGCGAATAACTAGTTCGAAAGTGTAATTTACCAAGCAATGTAACGATTTCCTGATCAACGCCTTGCAAGTTAAATTCCATAACGGCTTCTTTGCCGTACTCTTCAACTATCTCTTCAATTTCCTGCTCACACTGTGCAACTGTTTCTTCAATGCGTGTAGGATTAATTCGACCATCATTAATTAAAATCTCAAGAGCTCGTCGAGCAATTTCACGACGAACAGGATTAAAACCAGAAATCGTAATAATTTCTGGCGTATCACCAATGACAAATTCCATGCCGGTTGCCATTTCGAGAGCCTTAATATTACGACCTTCTTTACCAATAATGCGGCCCTTCATCTCCTCATTTGGCAGATGAACAACACCAATTGTTGCAGTATTAACTACATCAGAGGTATATCGTTGCATCGTCGTAGCAAGAATGTCTTGCGCACGTTCCTTTGCACGATGCTTTGTATCTTCTTCTACTTTTTGAATCCACCGTTCTTGAGAAAAATATACTTCGTCTTTCAACGTATCCAGCAATGTCTGTCGCGCTTCCTCTTTACACATACCACTGACATGCTCTAATTTCATAATCAGCTCATCATAAAGACTTTTAAGCTTTGACTCATTTGCCCGAAGAATATCGGTAGAACGATTTAATGTTCGTTCGTTTTTTTGCAACTCAAGTTTAAGTTCATCTAATCGTGATTCGCGGTTTTGTAAGTCATCTTCACGCGAAAGCAATCTTTTTTGCAAGCTATCCAGCTCTTGTCGTTCACGTCTTATTCCATCCTCAAACTCTCTACGTCGACGATAAATTTCGTCACGTATTTTCAAAGATGCCTCTCGACGCTCGCTTTCAATCTCTCGCTCTATCGAATTTAGTCTGCTTTTGGATTCAGCAAGCTCACGCCGTGATCCCGCAATTCGTTGCTGAGCATATAATAACAATGCTACTGCAAGTACAACGATTGCCCCGCCGGTCATGTATATTAAATACCATACCATAATATCATCCCATCATGTTTAATAAATGCAGCGAAACGACAGACAATATAAAGATATAGACAAGTCCCACCTGAACAAGACCCTTTTGACCAGAACTATCCCGAACAGAACTTATCTTTGAACAAGATCTTCCTGTTCAGGCCTCGCCTGAAAATGTATACGCTATTAAATAACAACTTTTTGATATTAAAAAAATCCAACAGAATTATTCTGAAGTTGTTTATCAACAGTAGCAATTAATTTCTTTTCCTGCTCCTCAAAAAAGGCTATCTTTTGATTAACCTTCTGCAACTCTGTTGCTAAATGTAATGCAGATAAAAGTGCTATTTTTTTCTTATCATTCAATCCTGACTTCTCTGACAGGTTATTCATAACTTCATTAATGTGAAGAATGGCCTGAGAAAGTAATTCCTCAGGCTCATCACTCACAATCGTATACGATTCATCAAAAATTGTTATTGTCTGTTTCTTAATTTCGCCCATAATTAATGCTCTTGTTTAACAACAGCGTCAATATCTGTAATTAAACTATCTACCATAATACGAGCAAGTTCACGTTCTTCTTCTGTTTCCTTGCTACTAGCTGTAGAAAATCTCTCAAGTTCTTCAACTTTTTTCTTTAACTCAATACCATCTTCTGTTAATAAAAAGTTATCCTCAATTAAAGAAATATTTTTTTGCTTTAATTCAGTAACGAGCTTTACCAATTCTTCGATCTTCTTTTCTAATATAACTAAAGCTTCCATAACTTACCTCTACTTAATAACAAACTTCTTTGAGCATCTTAACGCACTAATTTTATTAATAGCAAGAAAAATTTACTGCGCTTGAGAAAGCTCCACTAATTGCGTAAACGCCTTAGGCTCAAACACAGCAATTTGACTTAATATTTTACGGTCGAGCTTCACATCGGCCATTTTAAGGCCATGCATGAAATTACTATAGGAAACTCCTTGCTGACGTGCAGCTGCCCCAATACGCACAATAAACAATTTTCGTGTTGTACGCTTTTTTAGCTTACGGCCAGTAAAGGCGTAAGCCATTGCACGCATTAACGTTTCTTTTGCACGTCTAAATACGTTTTTTCGTTGTCCCCAAAACCCCTTAGTTTGCTTGAGAAGACGTTTATGTCTTTTCTTAGTTACCGTGCCACGTTTTACTCTTGACATTCTCTTGTATCCCCTAAAATCTCAATTAAAAAATTAAACTCCAAACTATTTGGAGTATGGTAATAATGAATGAATTTTAACAGCATCGCCACCTTCAAGGTAGGTAGCCTTACGCAAACGACGCTTTCTTTTTGAAGTTTTGCTTGCCATCATATGACGTTTGTAAGCATGACCTCTTTTAAGTTTGCCAGTTGCTGTTTTTCTAAAACGTTTTTTTGAAGATGAATGGGTCTTCATTTTAGGCATAATTTTCCTAGTTTATTTTTTAGCGCCTTTAATATGATATACACGTGACCAAAAGGGTCCCGCACACATGTCTCTTTCTCGCTCCAGACTACTAAGCCCCTTTTCTGTCAACATGGCATCAATCTTATCAAACATACGTTTGCCACGTTCACCCTTATTTGCAAGCTCACGTCCCCTAAACATGATAGTAAACTTTACGCGATTACCCTCTTCCAAAAAGTCGATTGCTCGCTTAATCTTGGTTTGAAAGTCATGCTCATCAATCTTGGGCCGAAACTTAACCTCTTTTACTTTAATAATCTTTTGCTTCTTTTTAGCGTCGGCTTGTTTTTTCTTGCGCTCATACAGCTCTTTACCAAAGTCCATAATCTTAGCAATTGGCAAACCATCTCTACCACTGTCCGAAATCTGGACTAAATCTAAGCCCTTTTCATGCGCACAAGATAGAGCTTCGTCACGATCAATTATTCCTAGATTTGTCCCATCACTCGTTATAACCTGCAAGCGTGGCTCCCTAATATATTGATTAATACGAGGGCCCATATTTCTACGATCTTTCAAAATTATCCCTCTTGCTTCCCGCACATATCTGCTAGCTTTTCCATGACCTGCTTTTCTATTTTTTCAGCTACCGCAACATTACCTTTCAAAAAGCATAGCGCCTGTTCTCTACCCTGAGCGATATTTTTATCCTCAATAGAAAACCATGCCCCTGATTTTTGAATGATGTTGCAATGCAATGCAGCATCAAGCAAGTCAAGCTCTTTACTTAAGCCCTCACCAAACAATAAGTCAAGTTCAACCTTTTTAAAGGGTGGAGCAACCTTATTTTTTGAAACCTTTATTACAACGCGATTACCAAATTGTACGTCGCCTCGTTTTAAACTAGCTATTCGTCGTACCTCAAGTCGCAACGACGAGTAGAATTTTAATGCATTTCCACCAGGAGTAGTCTCTTTTTTAGCAAAAGCAAAAGAGCTAATATTCTGCCTAATTTGGTTGATAAAAACTAACACAACCTTAGACTTGTGCACAATTGGAGTAAGCTTACGCAAGGCCTGTGACATAAGGCGCGCCTGCAAACCAACATGCACATCTCCCATATCCCCTTCAAGCTCTGCCTTAGGTACAAGGGCTGCAACAGAGTCAATAACTATCAAATCTATCGCTCCAGAGCGAATAAGCATTTCGGTAATATCAAGTGCCTGTTCACCAAAATCTGGTTGCGAAATTATCAAATCGTCGATGTTTACACCCAGGTTTTTTGCATGCGTGGGATCAAGAGCATGTTCAACGTCAATAAATGCACATATGCCACCTTTACGTTGAGCCTGAGCAAGGGCATGTAAGGCTAGTGTTGTTTTACCTGATGATTCTGGTCCATATATTTCAACGACACGCCCACGCGGAAATCCACCTACGCCAAGTGCATGGTCTAACAATATTGAGCCAGATGAAATTACTTCAATTCCTTTGTCTGCATTTTGCCCTAAAAGCATAACTGTACCTTTGCCATACTGCTTATCAATTTGCGCAAAAGTAACTTGGAGAGCCTTTTTTTTCTCCGCCTGAATATTGTCTTTAGTCAATTGTGTGCTCACTCTGTACCTTGATTTTGTAATTCGGAATTATTTAATGATTTTATCATTCACTTTAATTTTAGCATTTTTGAACAAAGAAGCAATAAATCCTTGTTCTACAACCATTTTCTGATCCATAAACACCTGTGCCATCACTTCATCCTTATTAAGGCCAAAGGCCTTTTCATCAAATGGCTTGATGCTTTCGAGATAGACAAGAGATCCACCCGTTTTTGTGCTGAATGGTATAATACTGCCAATTTTCGTTGCTACAAAAATACGTTTCATCTCACCGCCAAGCTTGGCGCTCAACGATTCAATGTTTTGCAGTGACTTTTTATTGATCCATCCCGTCGTCTCAATTGACGCACCATGCTTTTTAGCAAATTGTTCAAATGAACCCTTATCGGGAAGTTTCTCACCCTCTTCAAAAAGGGCTTTCATTACCTTTTGTGCTCTCTCTTCATACATATTGCCTTTAACATCATTTTTAACACTTTCAAATTTAGGCTGAGAAGACTTTTTGATATCTGTTACGAACACAACAAGCCCTTTTTTACCATCAAACAAGTTGCCGCCTGATCCCTTTTTCAATGAAAAAAGCTTAGCCATATATGGCTGTGTACCGCGAGGTGAAAAAAGAATTGGCTCTTTTTTACCATGCCGCCTTTTTGCAAGCTCATCGAGGGCAACTACCTTATTCTCTTGCGTAAGCGCACGTCGCACATCAAGAGGAAAAATTCTTGCAAATTGTTTTGCACGCAATGATTGTTCGATAGAACTTCTTACTTGGTCGAAAGGCTTAAATACCTGTCCTTTTTTTGCAACACGTTGAAGTAACTCAAAGCCATCTTTACTTCCAATGACGGGTGAAATATCCCCATCTTTTTGCAATCTAAATACAGCTTGTTCAACCTTCTGATCACCTTCACCGCGGGCAAGAAAATCAAGCAGTCCACCCTTTTTCTTTGACGCACTATCTTCAGAAAGTTCGCGCGCTTTCTGAGCAAATAAGTTTGAATTTTTTACAAGCTCTTCGCGCAGCTGACTTATTTTTGCTTGAACTTGTCCTTTTGTTTTATCATCAAATTTCAAAAGAATACGGCGCACTTGAACTTTTGTTGGGTCAGCAACAAACTCTTTATATTTATTTTCATTGTAGTAACGACGAGCTTGCTTTTCAGCAACCTTTGCACCATATGTTTGTGGATCAAAGGTCACGACAAAACCAGCACGCACTTCAGGAGACCAATAACGCTTGTTTTTCTTATTTTCTTTTACAAAAAATGCCTTTGCATCCTTATCGGAGATTGCAGTCATTTTCTCTTTATCAATTACTTTATCAAGCGAAAATGAAGCAATACGATAGTTGCGTTCAGCATAATCTTCGATAAATTTATTTTTCAAAAAAAACGCTGGCAAATAGACTGACCCTATTGTCAGAACTCGAGCCACTTGGCCTTTAAGTTCGCTGTTAAGCTGTCCTTCAAATTGCTTGAGCGTCATGCCTCTCATTTGCGCAATAAGATTAAGATTAATTGTTCCATCAGAACCAATAAATTCTTTATCAACCATATTAAGCAATTGCTGAGATATATATGCAGGAGAAAGCGCAAGATGCAAATCTTGTGAAACACTATCAACAAGTTTTTGTACAATCAATGAATCAATGGCTAGTTTCTTTAAATCCTTTTCAGGAAACTTTGACGCGGCCTTTTGTCCAAACTGTCTTACAAGTTGGTGATTAAGTTCGTAAACTCGCTGATTATATTCTTGTATATCAGCTGTATGACCATTAACCTTAACAACCCAGTCACCTGCGTCAAACCACTGAAAAAACACTGTAATAGCCGTAGGAAAAAGAAGAAGTAAAGCCGCTACATAAATAATATAACGAAGAAATCGTCCTTGTAGATGTCGTCGAAAAAGGGAAATCATTTATCTAATCCTTTTTATTTAACTGAAATTATTTTTGCTCTAACTTAGTCTGATCAGGTAGGACCTGCTCGCGAATTTGAGGTGTAATACCCTTCAACTCATTAATATCTTTAAGAATTTCTAGATCACGCTCTAAATCTTCTTTATTTGTGTAGAATCCGGTAACAATTTGATACGTCGTTTTAGTTCTATTTTTCGCTCTCTTTAATCTCCGCGTATTTTTCTTAATACGCAATTCAATTCCACGTTTACGCGCTTTTTCTTGCACATTAGAAGCATTAGCAAAAAAATCTGTCGTTGTAAGAAGCGATGAATACCGAAGAGCACTGACAGAATGGTTCAGGCTGGGGCTGTTCGAACGTGGTTTACTTTCTCGTGAGATTGCTTTTTGCGTATCTTTTTCTTGCCCTTCAGAAGCAACTTCTTGATCAGATTCTTTTAGATCCGTTTGCATTGAAAAAATTGCAGAACTTGCTTGATCAACAAAAGCATCTGCATGTACTTGTTGCATAAAAGATTTTGCCGCTTTTCGTTGCCCTAAAAAATATCCTGCCAAAAATGAAAATAGACACAATATAATCATTGCAGCAATAAGCCAACTTGCTTCACGCTTATATAATAAGAGAGCTGGCCCAGCAGACTTTTTCTCAAACTCCGGCACACGGCTTTTAATGCGAAACATTTTCCTGCTCCCTTAATTTTTTCTCAAGCATCAACGCTTGCCTATGAATATCAACAGAACTCATATTGATCCATTCAGTGTATACTCCATCTAAATGTTCTTCAAATTTTTTAGTCAACATTCGATTAAACGTCAACTGCCTTTTTGCATAATTACGTGTTTTTTTCTGAATAATAGCGATCAATTCACTTTTTAAGCCAATTTCACCACGAATATAACGAATGATATCATCATATCCAATGATCTTCTTTTTCAACAAAAATTCATGCCATGCTGGAGAAAGTTTTTTTACCTCCTCAATCCAACCACGATCAAGCATGATATGCGTACGCTTATTAATATCTTCATACAAATCGGCTAATTCACGCGTAAGAAAAAAAACATCGGCTCCAGACTGGGTCTGATGATCTACAATCGGATCAAATTGCGGTTTAAATTTTGATGGTAATACGCCAAGCTCATACCAAATATCTAAGGCGCGTTCTATGCGATACCGATCATTTTTGTCAATTTCTCTGGCACGCTTAGAATCAATCTCATACAAACGATTCCACAGCGTTCGCGTATCTTCTTGATAATCACGTTTTTGTGCAACCCCGTCACTTTTAGGCGGATAAAAAAGCGCATTAATATAAAACCCGGAACCACCAACAATGATCGGCAAGTGTCCACGAGTAGTTATATCGCGCACTAAAGAGCAAACCTTATTGCGAAATTCAACAACTGTAAAATTTTTTGGCTCATCGACAATGTCGAAAAGATGGTGCGGCACAGAATGATTACGCCAGTCAGGTTTAGCTGTACCAATCGTCAATGGCGTGTAAAGTGATCCAATGTCCGCATTAATGATCTCGGCAGGTACTTTTGCAGCCAACGATAAAGCTAAATCAGTCTTGCCAACACCAGTTGGACCTGTAATAATAACAATACGAATACTCATAATATATAAGTATACTTTATTCAAACAAAGTTGTTACTATGGCAATAAAAAATTTAATATTGAGCACGTTATTTACCTTCACAATATCTGTAGACGCTCTCATTATCTTGGCGTTTAACCGATCAGGCTCCTTCCTCACGCATCAAAAAATAGAATTTTCAGATATAGAGTGCGAAGCTCTTGGCATAGACCACGAAGTCTCAGATCTCACCATCCATGCTACACAAGAAGAACTTGCAGCTCTTAAAAAATGCGCCCAAGAAGCGCTAAAAAAAGATTTTAAGATTACAGCATACCTACAAAACTCCAAAGAGTTTTTCGATCTTTACCAAATATTTTCCACCTTAAATGTTCGAAAAGATTTTATTGATATAGCACAAGAAGTTTATCAAGAAAAAAAAAGAGCTTATCAAAGAACTTTTTAATCGCTGAATGTAGAAAACTTTTATCAACCATCCGCAAAATTTCAAACTGTCAATTTTTAAAAAACACTACATTTCAAGGTCAACCCTTTCGTGAAAAAACGGTATAATAAAGAGGAGATTTGCCAAGATCTTAAGTGGGGTTATTCATGAAAAAAAACTTATTAATAGGGGTTTCTCTCTTACTTCCTGTTAGCCAAATCTGCTCAACATCAAATACGAGGATGGATTTTAAGACCTCTGTAGAAACCCACAAACCTATAATTATAAAAACCGATAAAATCAACAACCTCGATCGTTGGGGCTGGCACCTTCTTCATTATGCAGCACAGGAGAACAATATTGAGGTGGCAAAAGAGCTTCTTAGGCAAGGGGCCGATATAAATGTAAAAAAAGATATCCAAATAGATGGATCAGCTTTGGAATCTACCGGCAAAGGTGAAACGCCACTACATGAAGCTGTGTTTTCAACCAACGAAGAATTTGCAAAGTTCCTTATAGAACAAAAAGTTGACATTGAAGCAAGGGATTACGCTTTTAGAACACCCTTACACTTTGCTTGTTGGATTGATGGATATACACAAATTATACAACAATTATTAGAGAATGGCGCAAATCCTAATGCACAAGATAAATGGGGCTGGACACCATTACATCGCATTGTTTTTGCTTCACCGGAAAATATAAAGAAGCCATACAGTTATTATTCAGCCACGGGGCTCGCGATGACATAAAAAATATGTCTGGAAAAACTGCATCAGATATAGCATTTGAACATCATCAATTTGAGCTTTCAACATTGAAGTCGCAAAAAAAGTTGTAGTAGCGAAATTGAGAATTAAAAGAAAGAGGCGGGGAATTCCCCGCCTCTTTCTTTTAATTCGATTTCTTTTAAACCGATGATGAAGCTGCTTTTTGTTGCCGTTGTAGATGTGGTTCAAAAAATGAACGCAACTGACCAATAGCATCTTCGCGCACCACGCTCTCAACCATCGAAATTTCCTCCGCAAGCAACGCTTCTGTTTGCAGGAGTAAGTTGCGCTCGCCAAAAGATAATTCCTTTGCGCACGATAAATGATGCAAGTCTCGATAAATTTTAGAAAGCTCAATTAAGTTACCGCTTCTCAATGCGGCTTGATACTTTTTGTTGCGTTTATTCCAACTACTTGCAGCAACATCACTGAGTTGATTTTTTCTGGCCACCTCAGCCAGTGTTTTAAAAACGCTCTGAATATAGTCCTGTGAACTTAGCGCACGAACGCCAACAGAAGACAGATTATCGACCGGAACAAGAATAGTCATATCTTTATTGAGAAATTTAAGCTCATAAAAATGAACTACACCGCCGCCCACAATTCGTTCCATGATTCTACTTACACGCGCAACACCGTGACCGGGGTAGACAACTTTTTCATTTAGAGCAAACATGGCACCCTCCTTATCGTCAGGGAACCTAGAAAGTGTATGCTCTGCTATTACCGATTGTAACACAACGCAGCTAATTAATAAAACACATTACAAGCAATGCCGTTCTTTAGCCTTGCTGTGGGGCAATTACAGACTTAGTCTGCTCTACACCTTTTGTTCGTTGTACATAAAAAAGTTTGTACAACTTTTGCAAAACTACCAAGCATGTAAGCACAGCAACAACCCAGCGTTTTTGAAGTTTGGGTACATGTTCTTGCGAATTTACCTGCTGAACAATACTTGTTAATTTCTGATAACATGTCTCTAAAACTTCTATAAGTTCATCAATTGGCATCTGTTCGTTAATCTTATCAAAAAGTTCGGTAAGCGACTCTCCACTTTCATCACTTACTTCTGCAAGTAATTTTATCAAAAACTGCTCAAATACCATTCCAATTAAATGACAAAGTTCGTATAAAAATTTATTTTTATCACATGAAATCGTTTCAGATTTGTATGCTTCCCAAAGATGATACAGTGGCAACACACTTTGCTTCCTTACCAGGTCATTGTAACATCGAATAATGCATGGATGAGTGAAAAATAAAAAACGTACGTGATTGAAAGTAGGATGACATAAGTTACATCGCTCAACTTGCGCGGCCAACTCTATATAATTGTCAATTTTTTGATCCAACAACTCGTTATATTTGTGTGCTATATAGTGTGCCGGTTGACTACCATTAAGCGAAAATATACATACGATAGACAAAAATACTTTCTTCATAAATCCTCCCCTTGATTGAATAGTATCAAATTAGTATAGTTTCATCCGACAGAACAAGATCCTCAAAAAAATAAAGATTTAAAAGATAACATAAGGTTAAATAAATGAAAAAGTATATCGTATTAATTTTCGCTACCTATTCATTATGCGCAATAAAATACCCACAACTTTCTGTTCAGGCGGGGTCTGTTCAGACGGGGTCTGTTCAGGCGAAGCCTGTTCCCATAAAACGGGAAACAAAAGAAAAAGAAAGCTTTTCGGGTGCCGCCTGTTCAGGCGGGGTCTGTTCAGGCGGGGTCTGTTCAGATGGGGTCTGTTCAGGCAATGCTTGTTCAAGCGTGGCTTGTTTGGATGAGTTACAAAAAGATCTCATACATGAGGTGGATCAAATAAGAGCAAAAATAAAAAAAGATTATCAAAAAATAAATGCGTTATCTGAAAAGCTTGGCAAAATCGAAATGATTCACAACGCCGCACTTGCAACTAAAGAACTTATAGAGCAAACGCAAAAAAAACTTGCTACAGATGGTCAAAAAGAAGAAGCGCATAAACTGAATAATGCAAAGAAATACATAAAGGTGGCACTTAAGGAGGTAGAGGAAACACACAAAGAACTCAATAACCTTATAGAAAAAATGAACACAAAACTAGATAAGCTTTTTGTTGCTGATGACGTTTTTGAAAAGGCACGCTTGAAAATAGCAAAAGAAAATATTTCAAAAGCAACACAAGAATGCAATAGAATAATATTTGAAAATATAACGAAAAGTCAGGATACAAAATGAAATATTCATTGATTTTTTTCAGTCTGAATCTGTTTCTACTCATTTATTCGCCACTCTTAAGTAAAAAGACAACTAATGATCACGTTAAAAGACTTGAAAAAGAATTTATTGAAAAAATAACGCAGAAAGTCACTGAAGAGATACTGTCCTCAAAAAAAGACGATGATCAGGCATTAAAAATAGTCGTTGAACAATCCTTAAAACAACGCGCCCTTTTAGCGGCATCTGGTGAAGCAGTCAATATATTACAAAAACTACAAACCGAACTTGAAAAAAAATGTAATATCGCAAAAAAAAGTAACGACAAAAAAAAAGAAAAGACCTGCAAAGAAGAACTTCACGAAATCAAAAAATCGCGCAACTTTCTAAGTAAAGCAAACAAGTATGTTAAAAAACAAACTGACAAAATAAACAAAATGTTTGACGAAGCACTCAAAAAAAATGAAAAGCTCATGAATCAAGCACAAGAAGTCATAAAAAAACTCCTCGAAGAAAAATAGGAAGTTTAACAAAAAATCCTTAAAGTCTTATAAAGAGCGCAGCGATAGGGCATCCAGCCCTTTTACCCATCACTTCACGAACCCCGTAGTTTTACTTCGTGCATTCCACAGCGCCATGCCTCAACGGCCCCATTCGTTATCTCTCACTTAAACATCGTGAAAAACCCCAACGAAAATGCTTCATGCTTTCATCAAGAATTTCTTCAACGAAAAACTTCACGTCTTGCTTCGAAGCACATGGCAAAACCCCAGATGCCCTATCGCTGCGCTCTATCGCCCCCTTGCCTTTAAAACTTTTCAATGTGAAACGACGAAAAGCGCCTTGACGCGGGAACGCTGGGGATTATGCGTCTGGGAAGATGCTTAAAC
Source organism: uncultured Pseudomonadota bacterium (assembly GCA_964549515.1). Taxonomy (GTDB): domain Bacteria; phylum Babelota; class Babeliae; order Babelales; family UBA12409; genus CAZJVC01. The sequence goes on from CAZJVC010000010.1 coordinate 19,481, forward strand.
GCTCCCTATAAAGGTTCCCCTTGTACCTTATGCGTCTGAAATTCGGGTTTTTCCAAAGAAATAGGCGTTTTATACTTGAAAATCTTAGTGTGTTTGACTAAAGAAACCTTCAGTTTAATTGACAAGTTTTTTGATATTGCGTTATAATATAAAAGTATACAATGCAATCTATTGTCACTCAAAGAAAGGTCATAATGGCAAAAAAAATTATTGGTATTGACTTAGGAACAACGAACTCAGTTGTTTCATTCATGGAAGGCGGCTCCCCAAAAGTTATCCCTAACAAAGAAGGTGGCAATACAACTCCTTCTATTGTCGCATTCACAAAAGATGGAAAACGTCTCGTTGGTAACATAGCAAAACGCCAAGCAATCACCAATCCAGAAAACACTATTTTCTCCGTAAAAAGACTTATTGGTCACAAATACGATGAAATCAAAGATAAAATTGACCGGCTTCCATATAAAGTAGTAAAGACTGCAAATGGCGACTGTGCTGTCATCATTCAAGGAAAAGAGTATAGTCCAGAGGAAATCTCAGCAGCAACCTTAAGCTATCTCAAACAAGTAGCTGAGGATTATATCGGCGAACCTGTCGCAGAAGCGGTTGTTACAGTCCCCGCATATTTTAATGATTCACAACGCCAAGCAACTAAAAATGCTGGTAAAATCGCTGGCCTCAAGGTTGATCGCATTATTAACGAACCAACAGCCGCGGCCCTTGCATACGGTCTAGAAAAGAAAAAGAATGGCATTATCGCCGTATTTGACTTCGGTGGTGGTACATTTGATGTTTCAATCTTAGAAATCAATGATGGCGTTATCGAAGTACGTTCAACAAATGGCGATACCTTGCTTGGTGGCGATGATATCGACAAGATTATTATTGACTACATGATTGAAGAGTTCAAAAAAGAACAAAACGTTGATCTATCACAAGACAAAATGGCACTGCAACGTCTAAAGGAAGCTGCAGAAAAAGCCAAAATTGAACTTTCATCGGTCGAAGAAACAGAAATTAATCTTCCATACATTACAGCTGATGCAACCGGCCCTAAGCACTTAACATTGAAACTTTCACGCGCAAAATTTGAATCACTATGCGAAAACATTTTCAAGCGCCTTGTGGCTCCATGCAAACGCGCAATTTCCGACTCAGATTTAACAACTGATCAAATTGATGAAATTATTCTTGTTGGTGGTTCAACACGTATTCCAAAAGTACCACGCATTGTAAAAGAGATTTTTGGAAAAGAGCCAAGCAAAAATGTAAACCCTGATGAAGTAGTATCAATCGGTGCGGCAATTCAAGGCGGCATTCTAGCCGGTGACGTAACAGATGTTTTACTGCTCGATGTTACCCCTCTCTCACTAGGGCTAGAAACACTTGGCGGTGTAATGACCAAATTGATTGAGCGCAACACAACAATTCCAACAAAAAAATCACAGGTTTTTTCAACTGCTGAGGACAATCAAACTGCTGTTGATATTCGCGTATTCCAAGGTGAACGTGAATTCGTTAAAGACAACAAACTTCTTGGCCAATTTAAACTTGATGGCATTCCATCTGCACAACGTGGCGTACCACAAGTTGAAGTAACTTTTGATATTGATGCAAATGGCATCGTCCACGTTTCCGCTAAAGACAAAGGAACCGAAAAAGAACAAAAAATTACAATCACAAGCGGTAGCGGATTGTCAGAAGAAGAAATTAACAGAGCCGTTAAAGAGGCACAGGAACACGAAGCTGAAGACAAGAAAACAAAAGAGGTCATCGAAAAGCGCAACAAGCTTGACAGCATGATTTTCGAAGTTGAAAAAACAATTCGTGAAAACAAAGAAAAGCTGCCCGAAGAAGAAATCACTAAAGTAGAAGCAGCTATTAAAAAAGCAAAAGAAGATCTTAAAGAACACGAAAATAATTCTGAAGGACTTCAAAAAGCCACCGACGAATTACTTCAAGCTTCACATAAAGTTGCTGAAATTCTCTACCAACAAGCACAAACCGAACAAAAACAACCAGAACAAGAGACCCCTTCAGAACCTTCTTCAGAAAAAAAAGATGACGAACCTCTCGAAGGTGAAATCAACGATAAATAAAACAACAAAAACAAAAACAGGATTATCCTGAACAGGATTATCCTGAACAGGATTATCCTGAAAAGAGCTGCAGCAAAAAACTGCAGCTCTTTTTTCGTATCACAATATTTTTTAGCCTAGCATTAGTCGAAGCAGGAAATAGAACTAGATGCTTAATTGTTTAAAATAACGCAAACTTGATCTTTATCCGTTCGCCCTGCTGTGCCCGCCATAGCCTACGT
>CAZJVC010000011.1:0-21369 GCA_964549515.1 uncultured Pseudomonadota bacterium
TCAGCGCTCAAAACGTACATCATTCGCCTTCAGGCAATACTGCCTTCGGCTCAGATTTCTGTTGAGCTTATATGATTCATTTTTAAACCCGGTCAAGCAGGATGCTTGTTTCTTCCACCCTCCGCGGGTGAGGCGACAAAATAAAATACTTTTCCACCCTCCGCGGGTGAGGCGCAAAGATTTGTTTGCACAAACCTTTGATAAAGTGCACCAAGGACAAGCCCTTGGATCCCTTATCGCTCATCATATTGGCTATTCGCCTTAAGGTTGCACCTTCGGCTCAAACCAATAACTCGCTTATATGATTAATATAATTCTTGTTCTTTTTTCAGAACAAAAACATAATAACTATATTTGATAAACAGTATTTGATAAAATTATAAAAGTTGATTCAAAATAAATAAGGATTTATAAATCCGGAGGGGTTTTGTGGAAAGGAAACAAATAGAAGCAACTGATAAAGAAAAAATAATAGGATTGATTAGTGCTATTTTGCCAGAAGCTAAAATTTATTTATACGGCTCATTTGCCAGGGGCACTCCACGAAGTTGGTCTGATATCGATATAGCCTTAGAGGAAAAGGGAGAAATTGACTACAATAGAATTGCTGAGATCAAAGATATATTAGATGCTTCAAATATACTTTACAAGTTTGACATTGTGGATATTACCTCAGTGTCAGAAGATATGCGAAACCAAATATTAAAAGATAGAGTTATATGGAAGAACTAAAACGTAAAAAAAATACGATATTTCGTTGCTTAGAGATGGTCAGGGAAAGCTTAGAGCTTTTAAGGGAAAATGCTATTCCTGAGTATGAGAAATCTTTACAAGATTCGGTTATCAAAAGATTTGAATATACCATTGATAATTTTTGGAAATTTATCAAATTATACCTGACGGAACATGAAAAAATAGATCTTCATCTTTCTTCTCCTAAGGGTATTCTGAAGGAAGCTGTTACAAATAGTATTATTACAACTGATGAATTTAAAACGTTAGTACAAGCTCTTAACTCTAGAAATCTTACATCGCATGTTTATCGTGAAGAGATTTCCTTAAGCATATTAGAAAAAATTCCCGCTTACTATGAAGCCATGGTTGATCTTTTAAAAAAGCTAACGTTATAATACATTTTTAATTAATTCGTTCTCTTTTTTGAGCATTTTGGTTTCTTCTGCCTCAGATGTATGGGTATATCCGAGTAAGTGGCAAAATCCGTGAACGATCAGGCCCTGTAGTCGTTGATTAAATGTTTGGCTCCAGAGAGGTGCATTCTTTACGACTGATTGGGCGGAAATAATCATATCGCCAAGATTTTTATCATCATCTGTTTTTGCGTGAATGCGGTTGCCAGCTTTAAGGTTATCGTGAAATGGAAATGATAATATCGTTGTGGCTTTATCCTTGTGGCGATATTTTTTATTGTATGTGCGAATTGTTTTGTCTGTTGTTATCCACAAGCCAATATCAAAATCTTCATATCCTGTAATTTTCAGTAGTTTTTGTATATTTTTTTTGAGTTGATTAACATTGATGGGAATAGCTCGCTGTGTATTTTTTATCGTTATCACGTTACACGTATATACATTTTGTATTTTTCGTCATTTTGCTCAATTTTTGTTCCATTGTCCTGATCAATTAAAACAATTTCATCTGCTCGTGTAATACCCTTGAGAACCGAAGCATGTTCTTCAAGAATACTTTTGAGTTTTTCATTATCTGTATAGATAGATAATTCCTGTAGCTGTGTTCCGAGAGATAGTTGATTGTTTGTTTTTGTTTTTCTTACTAGTGAAACGATTGTAAGAAGTGAATCTATTTCTGTAGCTGATTGATCAAAAGATAAGGATTGTTGGATATCTGCAAATTTTGTGCAATGAATAGATGAAATGCCAATGTTTTTGCGATAGAAAAGTTGATAAATTTTCTCAGTAATAAATGGTAGGTACGGTGCATATAGCTGAATAATGTGTAAGCCTACATTATACAAAGTCCATTTTGTAGCTTCAACTTCTTTGTTTGTATATTCGCTTGGATTAAAGAGTAATTTTTTAATTAGTTCAAGATAATTATCGCAGAAATTATTCCAGAAAAATGTTTCAACATGATTTAATGCCAAGCTAAATTCATTTTTGTTTAGTTCTTTTTCATAGTTGGCAAATGTTTCTGATGCCTTGTGCAGAATCCATTCATTCGCATTTCCAAGATTGGTTGGTTGTTCTGTAGGTTTGTAGTTTTCAAGATGTGGGTGCATGAATCTAAATGCATTCCAGAGTTTAGTGACAAGTCGGTGTCCAATTTTTAACTGACTTTCCGAAAATGCAACATCGGTACCAAGCGTTGCTGATGCGGTCCAGAAACGAATAGCGTCGGAAGACCATTGTTCAATTAATTTTTCTGGTGAAGGAATTGAATGTTTTTGTGACTTAGAAATTTTGTCTGCGCCTGGGCTTAAAACATGACCTGAAATAACAATTGAGTTCCATGGAAGTGTTTTATTATGCATCCATGCTTTTACGATTGTATAAAATGCCCATGTACGAATAATGTCGTGTGCCTGTGGTCGCATGGACATTGGTAAAAATGTTTTAATATTGTCTTGATCAAAAGGATTTTTATTTGGATTAAGTAACGAATAACTGATGTACGGTGTGAGTGATGAGGTATTCCAGGTATCCATGACGTCAGTATCTGGTACAATATTTTTACTTTTGCATTTTGGACATTCTTCAGGATAAGCAGTTTCTTGTGGATCTACCGGCAGCGAGTCACTTTGTGGTAACAAGACCTCATCGCAGTCCGCGCAGTACCAAACTGGAAAGGGGATACCAAAGAAACGTTGTCTTGATAAACACCAATCCCAACCAAGATTTTCGACCCAGTTGATGTAGCGTGATTTCATATATTTAGGAAACCAATCAATCTTTTCTGCTGCTTCAAGAAAATCCTGCTTATGATCAAGAATATTTAAGAACCATTGTGGCAAAATGATATATTCAATCGCATGTTTGCAGCGTTCATGAACGTTTACCGGGTGCTTAATATTTTTTTGATTTACAAGTGTGCCATTTTCTTTGAGTAGTTCAATAATTTTTTTACGTGCATCGGCAAATTTGAGTCCTTCAAGTTCGCCTGTTATTTTTGTCCATTTGCCATCACGACCAATTGATTCGCGATATGGAAGCTTATACTCCTTGTACCATTGAATATCTGTTTTATCGCCGAAAGTGCAGCACATGACTAGGCCGGTACCTTTTTCTGGATCAACCTTTTCATCAGCTAGGATTGGTACTTCGTAGTCATATAGTGGTACGTGAGCTTTTTGACCTTTTAAATTTTTATAACGTGCGTCATTTGGATGATAAAATAGTGCGACGCATGATGGTAGTAATTCCGGCCGTGTGGTGCCAATTGTTATTGCGGTTCCATCGTTTGTAAGGAATGCGAGATCGTTAAAGGTTGTTTCAACTTCGCGATCATCAAGTTCTGCTTGTGCAACAGACGTGCGACATTTTGTACAATAGAGCGCAGGTTCATTTTTTCGGTATACATAACCTTTTTTATAAAGGCGGATAAATGATTCTTGCGATATTTTGCGTACATTTTTTGAAATGGTGGAGTACCAAAGTTCCCAGTCAACGGACAGTCCGACAGTTTGCCATAGGTCTTGGAATTGTTTTTCCGCTTCCTGTGTTTCTTCTAAACAAATTTTAATAAATTCAGAACGACCCACACCAAATGGACTCACTTTGCGTTTTTTTTCAACGTAACGCTCAGTAGGAAGGCCGTTATCATCAAATCCAAATGGATATAAGACTTCATAGCCTTTCATTCGATTGAAGCGTGCTGCGATGTCTGTGTGTGTATATGAAAAGATATGTCCTACATGCAATTTGCCTGAAATTGTGGGAGGTGGTGTGTCGATGCTGAAAACTTTCTTGTTTTCAGGATTAAACGCGTAGGTTTTTTCTTGTTCCCACAAGTTTTTAATTTCTTTTTCTTCTATCTGATAATTATATTTTTTTTCCATGACACTCTAATTTTTCATAAGTGAAGAGAGTTATATTTTTTTCAATATACCATTAAATTATTTGTTCGTCCTGACTTGGACCCTTCGACTCCCGCTCAGGATGACTGGAAAAGGGGTTCAGTATGATTGGAAAAGGGGTTCAGGATGACTGAAAAAGGGGCTCAGTATGATTGAAAAAGGGGCTCAGTATGATTGGGAAAGGGGCTCAGGATGACTGGAAAAGGGGTTCAGGATGATGGGAAAAAGAACTCCAGAAGCGGAATTTTTATTTGTTTCGTTCACCCTGCCCCGCCCGCCATAGCCTTGGCGACGGCTGGGAGCGGGAGTCGAAGGGTTATTATTTTTCTATTTCCTTCAGCACTTGATTTGCCAATGCGCGTAATTGTGCGTTTGTCACGCGATTGATGTAGTCATATAAAATAAGTTGAGCTTTTAGACTTTTTCCTGTTGCATGTAATGCTCGTGCTTTTTGTATCGCAAGGCCTGGTGGATTTATTAATTGTTTCTCGAGTTGTTCGATTAGTTGTAGTCCGCGTTCTGGTTGTTTATTCATTACATATGCTTCTACAAGATTCCCTAGCGCTTTTGCATTGCGTGGATCTTTATCGATTACTGACTGGTAGATTTGAATTGCTTGATCATAATCTTTTGCTAATAAGTAAGCATTTGCGAGTTGCGTGATAATATCAAGATCGTTTTGCTTAAGATTGGTAAGCATTTTGTAGCCGTTAATAGCATCAGGATAATGTCGCAGTTCCATACTTATTTTGGCATAGGTGTTTACCATTTCTGGATCCGTGTCGCCATCAGCTTGTGTACATGCTTTTTTGAAGCAGTCCCATGCTTCTTCAAGTTTATTTTGAGCTGCGTAAGTTTTTCCTAGATTATGATATGCCTTTCCGTAGTGTGGAATGAATGATATTGCTTGTCTAAATGATTTTTCTGCCCAGACATATTCTGATTTTTGTAATAAATAAAATCCTAGGTTATTGTACGATTTTGGTTGATACGGATTGATTTTTAAACTTGCGCGTAATGCCTTAATTGCCATATCTAATTTTTGTTGAACTGCATAGGCTGCAGATAAATTGTTGTATGCGTCCGCGTATGTCATTGGTTCGAGTTGTATTGCATGTTTAAAGCACCAGACAGCATTTTTTACATCATCCTTGCGTAGAAGGTTAACACCGTAATTATTGTAGCCACGGGCCTTGTTTGGAGATTTTTGTACAATGTCGTGCCAGAAAGCAATCCCGGACTTCCAAATTAAATTTCGTTGATAGGTTAAGAAACTGAGTAGTGTGATACCACTTGCGCAGAAGATGGCGATGGTAATTTTGTTTTTGCACCAAGAGTAGTTGTTTGAAAGCCAACGATAAACTGTAAATAAGAGCAGGCTTAAGAAAAAAAGCCATCCGATTGATGCCAGATATGTTTTATAATCTGCAAGTAATTCTGTTGAAGGCATAATGGTTGAGCGTGGGGCCATGCATATAAAAAACCATAGAATTCCGAAGGCATAAAGATTTGTTTTGTTTTTTATGAGTGACCAAAGTACGGTTGCCATAATAGAAATGAGCATGAAAAGTGGTAATAAGCAGTCGGAGCATGCGATGTTTGTGCATAATTTCCAGTCATAATCAACGCAGATACTAAATGGCCATAGGAACATAAAGAGATAATGTAATACAACCTTGAACTGTGAAATGAAAAATGGCCACGGAGTAATTTTCTGGTTCGCGAATTCAGTAATAATGTTGCCGGGTGTTGCGTTGTGTTCTATGCGTAACCCAAGAACAGCGATGAAAAAGTTTTTGCCTAGAAGCCACAAATAACAGCCCCAGATAGTGATAGCAATTAGTGCATGCATCCATAAACGTTTTTTTAATGATTGCCAATTACCTTGAGCGATGAAAAACCAATCAATAAGTAATGTTAAGAATGGCAATACTATCGTGATTTCTTTTGTGCCACAAGCGATCAAGCAGAGAAGAGGGATGGTTAGTGTTAACAACAATTTATTTAGAAAGTTTTTCGTTGTAGCGAATATGGTGAAGCATATGAGAATTGCAAGGCAGAAAAATGCCGAGAGACCTTCAAGTTGTCCTTGAATGACATATGAAACAGTCTGTGTTTGTACGGGATGGAGAAGGAAAAGTGCACTTGTGATTCCTGCTATCCACGAAGAATATGTGTGTAAAAAGGATTTTTTAGGCCGAAGTTTGAGCAGTAATATAATAAAAATATAAACAAGAATACCGGTAAGACAGTGAAAAACAACATTTGTACGTCTGTACGCCAGTGGTTCAAATTGGCCAAGTTTGTAATGTATCGTATTAAGCCAACAACTTACCCATCGAGCAGATGTGAAAAATAAATCTGAAAACGTTTTATGACGAATATTGTAAAAAGATAAAATGCTTGGGTCATCATCAAATTGGAATGCGTAATGCAGTGATGGTAAATATGTCATGAATGTTATGACTGCAAGTCCGATGGGTGTTAGCCACGACCATAAAGTTTTGTTCATAATAATTTTGTTCAGGCGAGGGCTGTTCAGGCGAGGGCTGTTTATGCCGGTTTCTTTTTTCACACAAGCTCCTATACTTATTGTGTATATTTTACTTGATGTGTTTATTTTCACAACCGTGTGTAATTAAAAGTGTTGGTTGTGAAAGCGCATCTTATTCCAGTAGGTCTCCCAATCATTATTAGCACGATTGATCTTTAAACTAATCATCGATTCGGCATTATTTTTCTTCCACCAAGCACCAGATCTTTTGAGTCTGTCTTGAACTATGTGCCGATGTGCACTTTTAATTTCACCCTTTCCTCTTCCGAATTAATTCGGAAGTTTCCACGAAAGGAAAAATCTCAATGAATCTGCTCTTGTAAAGAAATTAACAAAAGAAAAAACTTGCAAAAAACAAATCCGCAAACTAATTTGAAATATGTGGTAACCACTAAATAAAGTGATATTATGATAAAAAAATTAACCTTACTCTTTTTATTATACCAAGGGTGTTTTGGTATTAGTACTTATCGTAGTAAATCTTTCCTTGCACCAAGAACAATCCTCGAAGATAATACGTACACACTTTTTCCACTCAACCTCCCCAATAAACAGAATTATTCTGACCAGAATTATTCTGACCAGAATTATTCTGACCACGATTCTTTTATTAACATTTCCCCTCTCTACATCAAAAGCACCCAAAAAGATAAAACTGCTGCTTACTTTTTATTTGGATCTCAATGTATGACCATCGGAGACGAAAATAGCAATGTCGCTCCCGAATGGTTTGGGCTCGAAGCTCCTGTTGGCCAATCAATTGATACAACATTCTCACTGAGCCCTCAACGATCTACTGTCGGCCTTTTATTATTTGGTGGATACAATTTTAACAATCACATTTTTGCAACAATCGCACTTCCAATTGTACACGTGAAACATTTCCTTAATATGCACGAATGTAGAGCAGGAGCATTAGGCATCGATACATGTATTAAAACTTTTGCGAGTGCCCTCAACCAATCCTCATGGTGTCACGGCAAATTTTGTACCACATGCATTACAAAAACAAACATTGACGATATTGGAATCAATCTGGGCTATAAAATAAAAAATGAACAACCAATTCTTTGGAGCATCTATGCCAAAGGTATTATTCCAACAGGAAAAAAACAGGATAATCCTGAACCCTGCGCAACATACCTTTTTGAGCCAATTGTAGGATCAAGACATTTTGGCCTTGGCGCAGGTATGTTCACCAATCTTCAAAAAGTTTTTTCTCATGTAACTCTTGAATGGTTTACTATCTTAGACTACATTTACCGCTTGAGAGCTAAAGAATATCGGTCCTTCGATCTCTGCAACAATGGATACTGGTCTCGTTATTTATTATTAGTTAATCAAAATGATACTACAACACCTCTTGACGGTATAAACATATTGACGCCACAAGCAAATATCACGCCGCGTCATCGTGGAGAATTTACCACGGGTATCAGAATAGCAAAAGAAAAATATTCGTTTACTCTAGGTTATAATTTGTGGATACGTGCAAGCGAATTTATTACATCATGTAAAAATCTTTCCTGTTATGGCATTTTCAATACCAATGAAACAAGTGCAGACGGTACAACAGCAAGTACAGCTACTATAAATGTTCCTCCACGATCAGTTACGCAAGATAGCAGTTTCGTTTCCATTGGAAATATAAATATTGATTCAGGAAGACAACCAACATCGATAAACAATAAAATATTTGGTGGCTTCACACGAAACTTTGCCAATGATGAAATAAAAAAAATAAAAGTGGAAATTTGGGGATCATATGAACACACCCACAAAAATAGTGCCCTCTCACAATGGTCAATTTGGGGAAACGTTGGCTTTGAATTTTAAGATATTTTTATTACTCTTTATTACTTTTTCAATGAATTATTCATTAAATGGCGTTTCAACAACTCAGCTATTACAACAACAAACAAAACGTGCCATTCGACAAGCATTGCTTGATCAAAATACAAACGACTTTATTAAGGCTCTGTCTTCAGGCTTAAATAACAATTTAGCAATGACACCATTAGGATGTGCCGTCAACAATGCTCAACAACGCACAAAACAGAGCTTAGGCTCCGTCTTTTTGAGTTATGGAATGACCGGTTATCCGCAATATCCAATTGCAGACTCTCTCGCTGTTTTGGTCGACAAACAAGCTTATGTAAATGACGATCTTCCCCCGTTTCTTTCAATTGACACCACTATTTTTAAAACAATTCAAGATGCCCTCAATCATATTAGTTATGCAGCTAATGCTGCCACCCAAATTGCAACAATTTTTATTGCCGAAGGAACATACGAAGAAAATATTGTATTACCTTCAATTAGAGCATTAAATATTGTTTTTATTGGCAACGTAACCGTTGGAACATATTCTAACAATAAAAATGTCACACTTGTTTTTGAAGACGAGAGCGCACCAACACAAATCATTAATTTTTTGCCAATTGAATGCATTAACACAAATACTCAAAACTTTATGTACCCAAGTTTCTTTAACATCACAGGCAATTTACTCATTGGAAATAACAGCACGGCACTAACAACAGCAACAACAAAAGAAATTAATTTAACAAATCTTATTGTTAAAGGTGAAGCGAAACATGGAGACTCGAAAGAAATAGGTAGAACATATTTTCAATTAACAAACTGCATCTTTGAACAAGCGTTTAATCTTTATAGCACAAACGCTATTGGTTTTGATTTAACAATATTAGTGCAAGCATTCGCTTGCCAATTTAAAAAATTCCTAGGCATAGATGAATACGGACGTATATTACATTGTAAATGTGATGACGGATTTAGAAGTGCAACGCCAATCGTAAGCGGAACACGTTCTTTTTATCCATATGTTTTTATTAACAGTATTATCAACGGAACAATTACCGGTCTCGATACTGGTTCAAGCTTGACTATTTATTTAGACCAAAATAGTGTAAATAACTCAAATTACTCACTCAGCAATGCAACTGCAACCATTGTTGAATCAAGCGAATAATTCATTTAAAAAGGATTAACGTCATATGAAAAATAAATTATTGATTATCATATGCTTAATTAACAACTTATTTGCCCCAAGCATACTTATACAAAATCAACAACAATATAAAAGGTCCTTAAACGATAATGTTGCTGCAAATAATATTAACGCAACATATGCTTCCTTACTTCGACTTAACGAAAATAATCAAAACCCCAAAACATTAAAAAATATCTTTGCGAACCTTTATGCACAATATAAAGTACAAAAAATTACTGCTTATTACCTCAAAAAATTTCTCGATAACGCATCATTTCAAGAGGGAAAAAACACCATTTATGTAGATCCCACTGTCGCAAATCGACTTAATCTCGACACCAATACTATTGTTTCTCAAGATCGCATCATTTTTACAACCATTGCAAAGGCTATTTCTTATATTAGCAGCAACAACAGGATTATCCTGAATGACCAATCAAGTTGGACCATTTACGTAAAACAAGGCTGCTACAATGAAGATGTAACTATTCCAGCAGGCTATTCTATTAATTTAAAGGGTGAACAGTTAGTCGTTCTTGGTTCAGGACGTGCACCTTCAAGCACAAAAAGAAACTTGATATGGAACATTAATAATTCATATCCAGAAGTAACTTTATCACTAGAAAATATTTGGGTGCGCAATAATTTTACACTCAATTACAGTTCAACTCAGTTTCAAACACATTCATTAAATTTGCTCAACTCACGAATTGAAGGAACACTTAGTCAAAGCGAAACTGTCGGCACCCTTTACACCACCATTAAAGATTCACGTATTGAATCTGCATTTAGTTTGCCATCTGCAATTCTTACGCTTGTTGAAAATTTAGATTTAGGCGGAGCAGCTGCAAGCACGTGCAACCAATACGGTTACATAAAAACGAGCAACATAAGTATTGGCCTAACATTCCAAACGGCTTACAGTGATGAAAATTTCACAGAATCTATTGGATTCTTTGACTGCAATATGGCTGGCACATTTACAGGCAATACAGGATCTCAATTAAAATTGAATAAAGTTTCAAACTATTATTTCAATACCAACAGCGCAACACTCGTCTCTGCAACAAAAAGTATCGTCTCAGAATAAACTTTTTTTAATAAAAGGAAGCATATTTCTCAATAAATGACCACCACTTATTCTCAGCAAAATTCAAGGTTTTATATGAACTGAAAAATGGATAGCCCTCAAGCGGAAAATAGATTGTCAATCCTTGAGCATCGTTATCCATCCCCGCACCAACCTTCGAAAAAACAAGGTTGTCAATAAGAGTGTTCGCATCTGCTAATGCGTCTTTTAAATTAGTCAAAAGCTTGGGATCTTGTTCACCATCTAAATCACCGGTCTCAATCTCATTCTCCCCCCATAAACTAGAAAAGAATAATTTTGCATCAGGAAGCTCATACTCATAAATCCCTTTTATTAATACAGCAGCCCACGCCGAATTATCAAGCTTATCAATAACAGGATTTTCCTCCGTCTGATGATTTAAACAACTTGATAAGTAATCTCCAATCTCGCCGCATTTTGTTTCTAAATTTGAAACGTCATCATTTGCATAAGCCGCACTCAATTGATATCGATCAAGGCCCTTACGCACATTTTCTTGCTCAAATGTTTGGGTCATCAAGCGACACAAATCAGCCGGCAATAATGTTTGTGTCTGAAACGGACTCAAAATAAGATCGTAACCAAAACCACAAGCATACATCGGAATCTCCGAACCAACTACATAATTACAATAAGGAGCAACGGCAGAAAGAATCTCTATTGACATCATTTTACATGCATTAAATGCAATAATATCAAATGTTCGATTGAATTCCGTGGTGACAGTAGATAATGCAGAAACCAACTCTAATGTTGACATCACATCTGCTTTAGGATCAAAAACATCATACACCGGAAAATTCTCATCCAAAAGTAATGTTCGCACCGACCCCTTTCTTACAGATCTCGTATCCGTAAATGGTGGCTCTTCTGGCCCAAAACCATGATCCCACAAAATGAGTGATATTCTGTCAGACGGATAATTTTGAAAAATAGTTCGACAAAAATTTTCTAAATTAGTTTTGTCTGCACTATTAATTATGCCAAAATTATTTAACAAAAGATGAGAATCCTTTTCAATATAATAACGATTAGTGCCCGCAAGCTTTGCTTCTTGCGTAGACACACTTATTCTGCGATTCGAACCAACCTGCATCATCTCGTTAACGTCAAGAGCTATATACGACTCCAAACTATTTGCACCACCCATATAAATCGGAAACAACCAACTTTTTGCCGTTTTATTAAGACTATTAATTACACTAGCAGAACAAACGTTTCCTGAGCTAATTTTTTGATAATCAGTAGATCTGTTTGCGCATATCGACACAGAAAAAAGAACAGTTACAATAAAAGTCTTCATAAAAAAATCTCCTTACCCTATTAAGGTAAAAACTTGATATTTTGATACTTCCATAATTTATGGTGCTGAATCAAGGGTGTAATTAAAAGTGTTAGTTGCGAAATAACACTTTTAATTACACCCTTCACAATTTGTTGAATTGACCGTATGGTTCTTTTTTTCTAAACTTAAATTAGTCGTTGATAGTAACTATTTAAATAGTTATTTTGTTATGTACAATTTTTCGTTTGTATTTGTCCTTCGATACAATTTGCTACGAGATTATATCTCTTCGCAAATCACTCCCAGCCGTCGCTAAAGCTATGGCGGGCAGGCAGGATGAGCGGAGTTTATCCTGACCCGAAGTTTATCCTGAGCAAGAGCTTTAGCTCGAGTCGAAGGGATACGCACTTTGTGCTACTCAGGATGTAGTTTATCCTGAGCTTGACGAAGGGGCGGGCACGGCAGGATGAGCGGAAATGTTTAAAGCGGAGTTTATCCTGAGTCTGGAGAAGGATCGAATTCATTTGAGTGGCGTATTTTAGAAGAGGTTGAATTGGGTTTATTATGATTACATTAGAAACTGCTGAATTTTTAAAATCCGTTATTGCGCTAGTTTTGGCTTATGTTTTGATATCGTCATTTACCGGTGCGTTTCAAGCGTGGGTAGCATATATTATGGGTGATGATACGGCAAAAGAATACGGGATGATGAGCTTAAACCCGTTTATGCATGTTGATCCTATTAGTTTGATTTTGTTGCCGATCACTTATATGGCATTTCGTATTGTTATTGGTCTTAGTCGTCCGATTCCGATTCTTTGGCGCAATATTCAAGGAAAATTTCGTGTATTAAAATTGACATCCATAGCATTAGCGCAGCCACTGGCATCGTTGCTTTTGCTAACGATTTTGATGATCATAGAAATATTAATTTTTGTTTTTTTAAAGAATAGTTTGTTTTTGACGAACGCTTTAAATGTTTATCAACATATTTTTTTGGCAGTTTTTGGTTTTTCTGTGTGGTTTTTGCCATATCAGCTTCTTGTTTCATTAACGCAACTATATCTTCATGAAAAAAGTGGTGAGTCATATGCTATTAATCATCAGTTAATTTTATTATTGGTTCCATTGGTTGGCGCGATTCTTCTGAGTAGATTTTCGCAGTTAGTGTTACTTAAGTTTCTGTCTTTTGTTGAGTCGGGATTTATGGTTGTTGCAACGTTTTTTGCAGGTGGGTAATGAATAAAAGTTTTGAAAAATTGGTACACGGTCCTGTTCAGGTTATTCCTGAAAATGAATTTAAGAAAAAGTTAGAATCGGGAAAAAAGCTTATTATTAAATTGGGTGTTGATCCAACGGCGCCCGATTTACATTTAGGTCATGCTGTTGTTTTATCGAAGTTAAAAGAATTTCAGGATGCAGGGCATGAGATTGTTTTTTTGATTGGCGACTTTACTGCACGTATCGGTGATCCGACAGGTCGCTCAAAAACACGGCCGACATTATCAAAAGAAGATATTCAGAAGAATGTAGAAACATATCTTGATCAAGTTGGACGTATTTTAGATCGCGATAAGATTCGTGTTGAATTTAACTCTAAGTGGTTAGATCCTTTAACTGCGGATGATTTTATTAAATTGTGCAGTTTGATTACAGTTGCACGTATTCTTGAGCGCGATGACTTTAAGAAACGTTTAGAAGAAAATACGCCAATTGGTTTTCACGAATTATTGTATCCGTTGTTTCAAGCATATGATTCGGTGCAATTAGATGCGGATGTTGAGCTTGGAGGTACCGATCAAACATTTAATATGTTGTGTGGCCGTTTTTTACAGGAGCAATTTGGCAAAGAACCGCAAGTTGTTATCACAATGCCACTTCTTGAAGGTTTAGATGGTGTTCAAAAAATGTCGAAATCCTATGGTAATTATATAGGATTGACAGAAGAGCCTTCAGAGGTTTTTGGTAAGGTGATGTCAATTTCAGATGATTTGATGTGGCGTTATTATGAGCTTCTTCTAGAAAAAAGCACTAAGGATGTTGCTGCGTTGAAAAATGGCGGAGTGCATCCAAAAGAACTAAAAAAGCAACTTGCATATAACATTATTGCAAAATTTTGGTCAAAAAAAGATGCTGATGAAGCACAACAAAAGTTTGAAGCGGTTTTTGAGAAAAAAGATTATACACAAGCTCAAGAAAAGCCGATTCCAGATAAATCTCCGATATGGATTGTTGATTTGTTAAAGCATCTTGGCGCAATTACAAGTTCTTCAGAAGCTCGACGCCTTATTAAAGCAGGGGCGGTGCAAATTGATAACGAAAAAGTTTCAGACTTTAAGGCTGAAATTATTACAGCTAAAGGTATGCAGATTCGGGTAGGAAAGCACCGCATTTACCAGCTTACTTAGTTGGTGCTGGCATCATGGTGCAACTCGCAGGAAATCTTTGGCAAAAATCACCTATGCTTTGGATAAACTTTTTTATTCGAAGGGGAAATGGTTTTTTCTGTTCTTTTGGTGATCCCCAAATCGTGGTAGACAATGGTTGGTTTCCTTTAGGACTTGTGTCAGTAGATTTGTTGCATTGTAAGCTAAAAATTAGCAATGAAAGATAAAGAATTTTATTCATTAGATTTTTCTCCATATATGTACTTGTCTTACTATATGAAAAATTTTAAGCTGGATACAATAATAATTTAAATCTATTTATACCATTTCTTTTGGTACAGGAATCTTCATTTTTTCTAAAATAAATGGTGCAATATTTTTGAGTTCGGTCAATGGCAAATTGGTGGGTTTATCTTTTACAGCTTGATTAATAAGTATAAATTCTACTGGATTTGTTGTGTGCGCTGTGTGTGGCTGGTTATGTTCTTCATCCCACATGACTTCTGCGTTTCCATGGTCGGCGGTAATGTATAGTGTTCCATTCATTTTTTCTACTACAGTTTCATATAATTTTTTAACCTGGCGATCAAGACATTCAACGGCTTTTATTGTTGCTTGTAAATCTCCGGAGTGTCCAACCATATCGGGATTGGCATAATTGATGAGATAAAAACCTTTAGGATCGTTTTTAAGTGAGAGTAATACCATTTTTGTGATTTCATCAGCTTGCATTTCAGGAATGTCTTTATAGGTTTGTGCTGTAATTGATGGAATGAGTGTATGTGTTTCCGTTTCATATAACGTTTCGCGTCCTGCATTGAAAAAATAGGTGACGTGTGCATATTTTTCTGTTTCAGCGATAGCAAATGTTGTGAGATTGTGTTGATGTAAAACATCTGAAAGAGTGTTATTTATAATTGGTCTTTCTAATAAAACTTGTGTTGGTAATGTTGAGTCGTATTGTGTTGGTGTAATGAAAAAGGCGAGTTCAAGGTTTTTTGTTTTAAATTTATTAAATGTTGGATCGATAAATGCTTGTGTTAATTGTCGTGCGCGATCGGATCTAAAGTTGAAAAATATAATCCCATCATGCTTATGGATAATTTCGTCATGTGTTAATTGTGTTGGTGGAATAAATTCATCCGTAATATTTTCTTTATAAAATGATTGTAGTGCATTATTCCATGAATTGAATTTAATTGGTTCTTCTTGCGTAAGCATGTCGTACGCCTGCTTCGTTCTGTTCCATTCTTGATTTCTATCCATGGCATAAAAGCGTCCGCATAGTGATGCAATATATGCGCCATTGATTGGTTTGATGTGTGTTTCAAGTTGTTCAAGATAAGTGCTTGCGGATTGTGGTGGTGTGTCCCGTCCATCAAGAAAAGGGTGAATGGCGATTTTTTTAATATTGTACTGATGTGCAATATCAATTAATGCAAAAAGATGTTTTATGTGGCTATGGACACCTGCATCTGATAAAAGACCAATAAGATGCAGCGTTTTGTTTTCTTTTGCTAGGTATGTGAAACTATCGTGAATTAGTGGAAGTTTTTCTAGTTTATGTGTGTCAATGAGATTGTTCATGAGTTTTATTGGTTGATTTGTTGCGCGCCCTGAGCCGATAGTTAAATGGCCAACTTCAGAATTTCCCATCATGTTTGGAAGGAGTCCGACGGCTTGACCGGATGCTTCGATAAGGGTGTGAGGGTAGTGTGTGCGTAGGTAATCGAGAGTTGGGGTGTTTGCTTGAGCAACAGCGTTATATTTTGTTTCTTTTCGATAACCAACGCCATCAAGAATGACAAGCATGTGTGTTTTTTTCAATTTAATCCTTTTTATGTATAATTATACCTTAAGAATTAATAAGTAAGGGAGTGATAGCATGAAAGTTATAATATTAGCTTTATTTTTTCTAAGTTTTATATCCATTTCAAGTGAGTGCAACACACGCATGACCGATGAAGAGGCGGTAGGCCTTTTTGATGAAGCACCGGAGCAAGAGCTGGAGCATCGTGAATTGCCGTGGTATCTCGATATTATTAGCGTACCTGGCGCTCAAATTCTTGTTTCTATGTGTAACGCTTGGGATTGGACAGCGCATAAAATGAATTCATTAAAAAAGGTATGCATTTTATTGTTACAAAGAATGCATCTCAAAAAACAGGATCAAGAAATAAAAGGTGCCATGCATGCATGCTCATGAGTTTGCTTTATTTACTCGCAAAAGTTAATACAACCTATTTAGTTGGTGATTGGTCCGGAAGGGGACTTAGCTGACGACGAAGAAAAATATTGTGAAAAATAATAGCTTTGCGCTTTTCACCCGCGGAGGGTGACAAAGGCGTTCTTTTTGAGATAAAGTGGTAAAAGTTGATCGGTTGTTTTTCCAGCTTCGAAATTTTTTAACGCAGCTTGTGCAATAGCGTTGAGAGAGGTGTATTCAATCATTGGTTGTGGGAAAAAGGCACGGTTGCCAAATGTATCAATGATTTCTTGGTTGAAAAATGATGTACCGTTTCCAAGGAAACGGATAGTGTCGGTTGGTATTATTGAGTTGATTGTTTCAAGAAGTTTTGAAATATTATTCCAGCCGGTGATGATTTTGTCGTTATGTTTGTAGGCATAATAGGCATCTTGACTGTATGCATTAAGTAAGATGACGGTTTGGGGATATTTTGAAGAGTTAATTTCATTATAAAATGTTTGTAGGCCATCAACACCAACGAGTGGTACATTGCTTGCGAGGGCTATGCCATTTAACGTAGAAATTAAAACGCGTAAAGTTGTGAATGGTGCTGGGCCTTGGTTTGCTCCAACAAACGATAGTTCTTTGCAAGAAATCTGGTGCTTGGATAATAATTTTTTGATTTCGACCATAAGCTGTGAACTTGCTTCTCGCTTGGGTACTGTGCATTCACCTTTGTATGTTGAATTTTCGTAGAGTCCGAGTTCGATGTGCGAGTATGTTGCTTGTGCTGCAAGAAAGTATGACATAAAGAGTTTGCCTATCAGTTTTTTTTACATTTTTGTTGTTGATAGAAGATGCTAAATGCATCAAATTCTATCGTTTTCTCTCTCCTAGTTATTATCTTACCACAATTTAAACATCTCCATCCTTCGAAATTTAAAAAATTGTCGAAGAATTCTTGTTTAACCATGAGTCCCGAGCACTTGCGACATTTCATTAACCACTCCTACCTTTTTTTCACACATCATAGATTTATGCAAGGGCTCATACTGTGTGAGTGACGTTGTGTTCACCTTCTCTCGATGTTTTATTCATTATTTTTCCTTCACATTAGAAAAATATTGTGCATCTTGTCAATAATTTCATCTTTGTGATTCGAGGTATGTTTGTAATATTAATGCAGCTGCAACAGCATGTTCAAAGTTTTTATCACGCTTTATTTTTTTTCTTTTTAACCGTTGCGCTTCTTTGCTGGTTAGACGTTCGTCCCACAGTAACCACTTTATGTTGGGGTACGTTGCCGCAAGATCTTCTTTGAGCGCTAAAACTTTTTTTGTTTGTGCACTTTCAGTGTTTTTTAGTGTTTTTGGATAACCAATCACAATAGTTTCAATAGGTTCTTTTTGGAGCAAGGAATCAAGCCATGTTTTTAAGTTGATAGCTTTTATTGATGTGTATGGTGTTGCTATAATACCAAGGTCGTCCGCATACGCTATGCCTATGTGTACATCTCCTGGATCAAATGCTATAATTTTCATAATTCTTACCTTTTCAGGCTAGGTCTGTTCAGGCTAAGCCTGTTTAGGATAGGCCTGTGAAAATTATAGTGTACGAAATAAAATGAAGTTTGCAAACTAAAGGAATATGAATGGATATTAATCAAATCATCATTATGTTAAAAGATTACCTTTGGGGTTGGCCTCTCATTATCGCTATGATTGTTGTTGGTACTCTTACTACGGTTGCCACACATTTTGTACAAATTCGTTATTTTTTTACAGCGTGGCGATTACTCATTTTTCCTAAAAAAAGTGTACTTGGCGCTGAAAAAGATTCAACATTAACTCCTTTGCAGGCGTTTCTCGGTGCATTGGGTACGAGTGTTGGTAATGGTAATATTGCTGGTATTGCAACCGGAATTGCCCTTGGTGGTCCTGGGGCTGCTTTTTGGGTGTTAGTTGCCGGTTTTATTGGCATGGCAATTCGTTTTGCAGAAGTTTTTCTCGGTACTTATTTTGATAAAAAAACATTTCGTGGTGTACGTGGTGGGCCGATGGTTTATTTAAGTTTATTGCCTGGACGTGCGTTTATGCCATATGTATTTGCGGTTCTTTTTTTCTTGTATGCATTAACAAGTGGTAATGCCATGCAGGCAAATGCAATTGGAGATGGTGCCTTTCGTACGTGGGGTATCAATCCAATCTTTGTTGCAGTTGCTATTGTGCTGTTTTTATCATATGCAGTTTTTGGTGGTGCAAAACGCATTATTAAAATTTCAGATATGTTGACACCATTTAAAGTATTGGTCTTTTTTATATCTGCCGTTATTGTTTTGGGTTATCACTATCAAATGATTATTCCAACATTAAAACTGATTTTTAGTTCTGCATTTTCTTATACGGCTTTTGCCGGTGGGGCGGTTGGTTTTACATTGCAAGCAGCAATGAGAAATGGTTTGGCGCGTTCATTAAATTCAACTGAAGCAGGGCTTGGTGTCGCGGCAGCATTTTTTGGTGAAACAGGAAGCAAAAACCCAGTAAAGGATTCGATTATGTCGATGGTTGGTGTTTTTATTAGTTCTTTTGTTGTTTGTTTTTCTGTTGCAATGATGGTTATTGCAAGTGGTGTATGGACAAATGGTGAACAGGGAACTGCGCTGGCTGTTTCTGCATATGAAACAGTATTTGGTGCATATGGTGGTTGGGTTGTTACATTTATTGCCGCAAGCTTTGGTCTTGGTGTGATGATTGCATTTCTCTTTATCGGTCGTACTGGTTGGTTGTTTTTAACCAATAATCGTTATGATAAACTTTTTTATATTATTTTCTGTGCAGTAGCATTTCTTGGTACGTTGGCACGTGTTGATATGATCTGGAATGTTAATGATCTTGTTAACGGTGCGCTGATTATTATCAATATGTATGCGATCGTCGCGTTTCTTCCGCTTATTTATCGTTCAATGGTTGCGTACAAGAAAAAGAACTGAATATGAAATTTCATGTTTCAAGTCATACAGATTATATAACAGTTGGTTCAACGTACGTTGCTATTGTTGGTGAGTCATGTAATGGAACGCAATTTATTTCACAAGCAATTGAGAATGGAGCAACGAAAATTGTTGTGCAAGAGGATCAATTAACGAGTGAAATAAAAGAGCTCTGTATAAAAAATAAACTTAATCTGAGCAAGGTGGAATGTATATCAGTTCCAAATGCTCGCATTGCATTAGCAGAGTTGAGCGCTCAAGCGTATGATTATCCTGCGAAGAAATTAAAAATTTTAGGTGTGACAGGAACAGACGGTAAAACTAGCAGTGTTTATCTTTTGTATTTGATACTAAAGCAGGCAGGAAAAAGAGTTGCTTTGCTCAGTGGTGTTGAAAATATTATTGGCGACTATAAAGAAAAAGCATCGTTAACAACACCCAAGCCTGATTATATGCAGTATTTTTTAGATCAGTGCGTACAACAAGACATTGAATATGTTGTAATGGAAGTCTCTGCTCAAGCAACTACGTTACATCGCATTGATGGTATTGAGTTTGATGGTCTAATCTTTACTAATTTTGCTGCTGAACATGGTGAATGTTACCAGACGATAGATGACTACTTTGCTGCGAAAGTTTCAATTTTAAAACTGAAAAAGATGGGCGCACCACTTATTGTTTCCTCAAATCATTGTCGCTTGCGAGAAATACAAGAAAATTTTGATAATGTTTTTGTTGCAGGATCGTCTTACGATCTTGCATATTTTGTTGAAATTGCGCAGCAAACAGCCTGGAAGCAGTTGCTTGATATTAACATTGAAGGAAAGCACCATTTTATTGAGACAGAACTTGTTGGTGAATATAATGCCTCAAATATTATTGGCGTGGTCGCGTTGGCTGATAAGTTGGGTATGGCTATTGAAGATAGCATTCAAGCGATCGAAGGTTTTACCGGTGTTTTGGGACGTTTAGAAAAATTTCAGTTGTTAAGTGGAGCATATGCTATCGTAGATTATGCTCATACACCACAAGCGTTTGAAGCAATTCTTTCGCGTTTGAAAAAGTATGCAAAAAATTTAACGGTTATTTTTGGTGCAGCTGGTGGAAAAGATCCTAAAAAGCGACCGAAGATGGGTGTTTCAGCGGCTTGTTATGCAGATACGATCATTTTGACGAATGATAATCCAAAATTTGAAGATCCAGAAGAAATCATGGACGACATTATTGCAGATTTATCTATTGCCGATGTCATTAAAATAAAAAGAATGCCAGATCGTGCTGATGCGATTGCTTATGCATGTAATCATGCGCAGTACGGTGACATTATTGCAATTTTGGGAAAAGGTGCTGAAACTGTACAGCTATGCGGTAACCAACGGCTACCGCATAGTGATCTTAATGTTGTTCAGAAATTATCGTGTAAGTAAAAATTCTTTGCGCAGCTGTTTAAGGTTATAATCTTATGTTTTTGCTGTTTCGAGATTGCTTATCATGTTATTAATTTGACGAAGTAAGTTGTTTAGTTTATTGACAATATTTTTTTGAACATTATCAAGAGTACTTTGAATTGTGTCTAATTCGGTAGCGTCTCCTCCTTTGTTACGAGCTGTTTGAATAAGGGTTTTTATTTCCGTAATTAGCGAAGAAGTATCTGTCGCTGTTGTAGGTTTTTTAGTTTCCTGGGAGTTAGGAGCTGATGTTGCTACATACCATGTGCCATCGTTGCTGCTTTTGGAACCTGTGTTTGCATTTAGTGATATAGGGATAATCAATAAGAGTGGCAAAAGTAGT
>CAZJVC010000012.1:0-20316 GCA_964549515.1 uncultured Pseudomonadota bacterium
CCTGTTCAGGTGAGACCTGTTCAGGTGAGACCTGTTCAGGTGAGACCTGTTCAGGATCGTCCTGAGCATGATAATTCTGCTCAGGCGGGGGCTGTTCAGGCAGGGGCTGCTCAGGCAGGGGCTGTTCAGGTTGTAGAATCATTAGAAAGTTTTTTGAAGTTATCTGATTTTATTATTCCCAGTGCTGGTATTAATCTGTGTTCTTACCAAAATTATGCTCATAAATTTATTGCTGAACTTGATTTGTTTCAACAGTTTTTTAAAAAACCAATTATTGCGGTGACCGGTACCTTAGGTAAAACAACAGTGACGACTGTTTTATCGCAAATCCTTGAGCGTGCAGGGTATCGCGTGTTGGTTGGTGGCAATATTGGTATTGGATTATTTTCGCTGATTGAACAGCAAGCTTCATGTGATTATGCTTTGATAGAGGTGTCGAGTTTTCAGCTTGAACAGTGTAAAACATTTGCGCCATCGTTAGCAGTATGGACTAATTTTTATCCTAATCATCTTGACCGTCACGTGACAGTCGAAGAATATTTTAAAGCTAAAGTAAATATTGTGCGCTATCAAAAACCGTGTGATTCTGTGCTTTTACCAGCAGAGCTACTTAATGATGTTAAGCCTTATTGTCATAGCATGATAACCGAAATTCCCGACGAACTACCGCTAGCGTGGAGGTCAATCATCAGTAGTCAAGAGGTTGGTTTTGAACAGAATTGGCGCGTTATTTTGGCTACTCTCGAGCTTTTAAGTGTAGATATACATTACGCTGCAGAACCAGTTAAACGCGTGCTTGAACATCGCATGGAACATGTAAAGACGATACAAGGTGTTACGTTTATTAACGATTCGAAGTCGACCGTTTCTCAAGCAACTTTAGCGGCTGTTGATCTACTATACCCCAATAGAATTAGTTTGCTTTTAGGTGGTTTGAGCAAGGGAGTCTCTCGAGAATGTTTAGTAAGAAAACTTCATGGAAAGGTAGAGAACATCATTTGTTTTGGTGCAGAATCGGAGGAGATTTTAAGGTTGTCTAATTGCAATAATATTTCTTGTGCGATGGCGCCTTCTTTTGCTGAAGCGGTTAAAAAAGGGTATGCTTGCAGTAGGTCTGGAGATTGTGTTTTGTTGTCTCCCGGTGGTTCTAGTTTTGATATGTTCAAAAGTTATCAAGAACGTGGTAACGTGTTTAAAAGTATTGTTTCACGTTTTGTGTAAAGGGAATGTCTATGAAAAATATGTGGTGCTTAGGTGGTCTTTTTTTGTTACCTATTGTTATTTTTTCTAAAGAGAAATTATTGGATTATTCGTTAACAGGTCTTGCTGGCAAGCAAAATATTGTAACGGTTGCTGTTGTTGGTTCAGGTCCTGCAGGTTGTGCTGCATCTACCTATGCTGCGCGTGCGGGGTTTGACGTTGTGATGTTTGAGGGTCCGTTGCCTGGGGGACAGTTAACTGAGACTGGCTATGTTGAAAATTGGCCTGGTATTAAACGAGCTAAAGGTGTTGATATTATGACCAATCAACGCGCGCAAGCAATAAGCGCTGGAACGGTTGTTAAATCTGAAACTGTAGCATCAGTTGATTTGTCACAGTGGCCATTTAAGGTGCAAACAGAAGAAGGTACAACGCTCCATGCAATGTCATTGGTCATTGCGACAGGATCGGCACCGCGTAAATTAGGTGTGCCGGGTGAAAAACAGTATTGGGGAAGTGGTGAAAGTGCATGTGCTGTTTGTGACGCCCCGATGTACAAAGATCTTGATGTAATTGTTGTTGGCGGTGGTGATAGTGCAGCTGAAGAAGTTATTCAACTAGCGCCCTATGCTAAAACTGTAACTCTTTTCGTGAGGCGTGATGCAATGCGTGCTTCGCAGGCGATGAAAAATAAGTTAAGCGAAATTTCTAACGTGCGTATCGAGTATGGTAAAGTTATTAAGGAAGTTCTTGGCAATGGTGAATTTGTAACAGGTGTCAGAGTTCTTGATGTAAAAACCAATAAAACCGCTCGCCGTGCTATTGATGGTGTTTTTCTTGCAATTGGTCATGGACCTTGCACGTGGCTTTTCAAGGATCGGTTGTCTTTATATAAGGACGGTACCATTGTTGTTAATGGTCGCTCGCAAAAAACATCGGTTCCAGGGGTTGTTGCGGCAGGTGATGTTGCTGATCCGACATATAGACAGGCAGGTGTTGCAGCTGGTGATGGTAGCAAGGCAGAACGTGATGTTGAACATTTTTTGCAAGACATTGGTTTGACTCCAACAAAAATTCGCTCATGGCGTAAAATGCCACAACGCAATGGATTGCATTTTTATCTTTAAAATTTAACTTTATTTAAATTGAAAACGTTCCCATGGATTTTACCATAGGAACGTTTTTTTTGACTTTTGTATAAGCAACCAATTAGAGTGGAAATGTAGCAATATAAGGGATGTCGTAATGAATAAGCCATCGGCGCGAGTGCGAAGTGATTTTAAGATAATTGTAGGTGCTGTTGCTTGTCTTATTGTTATCGGTTTTATTTTTATTTATTCTGCGAGTTCATTTTATGCATTTGAGTATGCACAGAGTTCTACCTTTTTTTTAAAAAAACAGTTGATTGGGTTAACGCTCGGTCTTTTTTTTGCTTGGATTTTTTCACGATTGCCATTGCGTCTGATATATTATCTTGCGCCTATAACATTTATTGTAGCCCTAGGATTGACTGCGCTGACATTAATTCCGCAATTTGCATATACAATGCATGGCTCAAGTCGCTGGCTGCAATTGGGCGGTTTTATCTTTCAACCAAGTGAACTTTTAAAGTGGGCGCTCATTATCTATATAGCGAATATGCTCGCACGTAAGGAGTCCGTACGCGCGGCACATAAACGTTATCTTCCAGCATTAATTATTTTAGGGTTAGCTGCCATTGTTTTACTAAAACAGCCAGATTTTGGATTAACGGCTACGCTAGGTGCAACAGTTGTTTGTTTATTTTTCATTGCGTATCCAGATTGGCGGTATGTGTTTGGTTTATGTTTTGCGGCTATTCCCGTGCTTAGTTTATTAATTTATATTGAGCCATATCGTGTTAAGCGTATTTTAACATTTTTAAATCCATGGCAGGATCCGCAGGGGGCAGGGTTTCAGGTCATTCAGTCACTTATTGCAATTGGTTCTGGTGGAGCCTTAGGTCTTGGTATTTCACATTCAAAGCAAAAGTTTTTTTATTTGCCTATGCAGCACACTGATTTTATTTATTCAATTATAGGTGAGGAAACAGGGTTTTTGGGGGCAGGCATTGTTATATTGCTTTATATTCTCATTTTGTATAAAGGTCTGCAGTTAAGTTGGCGTGTTCCAATTCCATTTGGTCGTTACATTATTCAAGGATTTGTTTCCTTGGTTACGATTCAGTCGATTATTAATATTGCTGTTGCTGTTGGTCTATTTCCAACGAAAGGTATAGGGCTGCCATTTGTAAGCTATGGTAACTCATCACTTTTGTGTGCAATTGCGATGATGGGAGTTATTGCACGGATTGTCAAAGAGTCGAACGTACATTAATAAATGGGCTGTTGGCAGTTGCCAACGTTCTTAAGCGTTATGCAAATAGGTGCTGAGCTGGTAAAAATGCCCATTTTTTGTATACTTTTAATAAGAATTGATGAAGAAAAGGATTATCCTGAAAAGGGCACAGGGCCATGGCACAAGATAATGATAAAAAAATAAGTTTTAAAGATACTTTAAATTTACCAAAAACTGATTTTCCTATTCGTGCAAGTCATAAAGAGCTTGATTTAGAGATGCTTAAGCGTTGGGCTGATGAAGATCTCTACGCGAAAGCATTCGTTGCGCACAAAGGAAACAAAAAATATATTTTGCATGATGGTCCGCCGTATGCAAATGGTCCAATTCATTTAGGGACTGCATATAATAAAATTTTAAAAGATTTTGTGACTAAATCACAGCGCATGTCTGGCAAACAGGTTCCGGTTACACCCGGGTGGGATTGTCATGGCTTACCAATTGAACGGAATGTTTCTAACGAGAATCCAAATCTTTCGCCTAAAGAGCTTATTTTAAAATGTCGAGAATATGCTCAAGGATGGGTTGATAAGCAACGTGAGCAATTTAAGCAGCTTGGCGTGGTGATGAATTGGGCGCATCCGTACTTGACGATGGATCATTGGTATGAAGCAAAAACATTAAAGGCTTTAGGTATTTTTGTTGGTAAAGACTATATTGAGCGAAAATTTAAAACGGTGCCGTGGTGCGCTTCGTGTCAGACATCTCTAGCTGCAGCTGAAATTGAACATAAAGAGCGTAAAGATCCTTCAATTTATGTTTTATTTCCTCTTGAGGAAGCGGCGGTTGAAAAAATTAATCCATCATTGCAAGGCAAGATGGTAAGTTTGCTTGCTTGGACAACGACACCTTGGACATTGCCACTTAATCGTGCAGTTGTTCTCAAGCCCAATTCTGAGTATGTAATCACTCAGGTTGATAGCAACTATATTATAGTTGCAAAAGCACTAATTGAAAAAGTTGCAAGAGATATTGGTAAAGAATTAACAATTATTTCACTATTTAATTCTGATCAATTGGTAGGTGCACATGTAGAGCAGCCGTTAACTGATAAAATGGTGCCGATTATTTTTGATAAGGGTGTTTCTCTTGCGGATGGTACAGCCTGTGTGCATAGTGCTCCAGGGTGTGGCCCAGAAGATTATGAACTTGCAATACGAAATAATATTGAAGTGTATTCTCCGCTAACCGCAGATGGTAAATACACCGACGAGATTGAACCCAAAGATTTGGCTGGCATGGCGGTTACAGATGGTCAATGGGCTGTCTTGAAAAAAGTTTCAGAACAAGGTCGATTGTTGCACAAAGGTTCGATTCGACATCCGTATCCACATTGTTGGCGTTGTCGCAATGGTCTAATTTTCCGTGCAACGAAACAGTGGTTTCTAGATTTGCACAAGGAATCATTGCAGGAGAAATCAGTTAAAGCGATTGAACGTGTTGAATTTTTGCCTAAACAAAGCGCAAACCATTTACGCGCGGCGGTTGAAAGTCGATTTGAATGGTGCATCTCTCGGCAACGTGTTTGTGGAGTGCCAATTCCGGCCCTAATTTGTACAAAATGTGACGTCGCATACCTCGAGAAAAAGCTGATTGATGCGATTGCAGAAGGGGTTTCGGAGAAGGGTATTGTTTATTGGCAAGATGTCTCGGCAGATGAGTTAGTCCAGGCGCATAACGTCCGGTGTGCGGGGTGTGGTAGTACAGAATTTAGAAAAGAAACAGATATTTTAGATGTGTGGTTTGATTCTGGTGTGAGTCACTTTGCGGTATTGAAAGATAATCCTGTCTTGGCATATCCAGCTGATATGTACGCTGAGGGTCGCGACCAGGCTCGTGGTTGGTTTCAGAGTTCATTATTAACGAGTATGGCAATTGAAGGTACTCCATGTACGAAGGCTATTTTGACGCATGGATATACGGCTGATGAAACGGGTGCAAAGATGTCAAAATCTGTTGGGAATGTTGTTGCGCCAATTGATATTATCAATCAATTTGGTACCGATGTTTTACGTCTATGGGTTTCAAGTATTGATTATACGGATGATGCAGTTGTGTCGGATGTTTTATTGCGTAATGTGCAAGTAGTTTATCGTAAAGTGCGCAATACATCTCGTTTCTTACTTTCTAATTTATATGATTTTGATATTGATCGTGATGCTCTGCCGTTTGAAAAATTATATAGTATTGATCAGTATGCTTTACGAACATTATTTCTTTTTAGTCGTGACATACGTGATGCTTATGAACGCTCAGATTTTACAGAAGTTTTTCATCGTTTGACTGACTATTGTACAAAGGAGTTGAGCTCGTTGTATCTTGATGTTGTAAAAGACCGTTTATATGTCGAAAAATCTTCGGGTGACAAGCGTCGTTCAGCGCAGACAGTGTGCTGGTATATTCTTGATACGTTAACAAAGTTGACGGCTCCTATTTTGTCTTTTACCGCGGAACAAATTTCTGACTATTATCAGAAGAGTGGAAAAGAAGAATCAATTCATTTGCAGAAGTTTACGGATCTTCTTAATGTTTGGCGCGTAACAATAGACCGTTCTAAGCAAGAAGATTTATTTATTTTTGATCATGCGTCAGGCTTGCCCCTTGGTGCGAGAAAAGAATTTGATGTCCAGCAGATTGAGGTGCAGTGGGATGCTCAGTGGGATAAGCTTTTTGATGTGCGTAACGCAGTATTGAAAGCAATCGAGTTACAGCGTGAGAAAGGGATAATTAAGCATTCGCTTGAGTCTCGCGTGCTCATATTTTTTGACGGCGATTTATTAAAAATATTGCAGCCATTATTTAAAAGAATTGAGGCCAAAGGGCAACGGTTGCCGGATTTCTTGCGAGAGCTTTTTATTGTATCGCAAGTAGATATTCTGGATAGCAAGGAAAGTCTTGAGCCGTCACTACTTGATGGAGCTTGCGTTGCAGTAGAACGTGCGCAGGGTAAAAAATGCCCGCGTTGTTGGCAATTTAACCCGGTCCAGCATGATGCTGGGCATAAGCATGATCTGTGTGACAGGTGTTACTCGGTGATTAAAGAGTAATAAGGCGGTTTTTCTTTGTCATTTTGTTTTTTTCTTATAGCGTTCTTCGCTAAGGTTTGCGTATATCGGTCAACTTTCGGGTAATAACTGCATAAAGATTTTTAATCATGACTGGTTAAATTTCTCGAGGTCCGCTTTGTGCGTATTGTGAAAACCTTTCGCGTACGTTAGGACTGGTGGTTTACCATGATTCCTTGGTGTGCACGTCTTTGCTAAAGTTTCAACGCGTAGCAAGTTTGAAGGGGTATGGCAAGGTAGGATGCCGGTTATTATTCCGAAAGTTAATTGATAATGCGCGAAGCACATTTATCAATTAACTTTCTCCATCCAGGACAATTCTGTTCAGGATTGTCCTGTTCAGGATAATCCTGTTCAGGATAATCCTGTTTTTTAAAGGATAGTTTATATCAGACTTTGGATTTGCTTGGCTAATTTTTTGATTTCTTCTTTTGCCCACTCGGGAATAAGTTTTTCGTTCTCTAACAATTTGATCATTTCTTCTGTTTCACCTGATGTAATGAGTGATTTCGTTTTAGCTTTAGGATCAATTTTGTTCAATTCTAATGACATTTTTATGTTAGCATCTAACTGCCCCAGAGCGGCAGTTAACGATTTTTTAAACTCATCAGTGTCCCGATCCTTATGTTGAGCGTCTTTGAGAGGGGCGAGGAGATTTTTTTCTTTAATGAGAGTATTTAAGTTATTTGTTTGCTCTTTTATTTTGTTGGTTAGAACTTCGCTTGGTCGTAGAAGGGTAATCGTTTTTGTATACTCATCTAAAAAATCTTTAAAGTAACTTATGAGGCTAACTTTGTCTTCCGCAATGTCCGGTGAAGTTTCGGTTGCCATAACCTCAGACGCGACTGTTGCGAGTTTTTTAATAGATTCTTTTTTATCAAGAGATTCAAAAATATTTTTCTTTGCTTTTTCTTGGTTTTCTTTGCCGGTGTTTTTTTCAGGAGTATCCCGTTGAGTGGTGCTAATCCATTTGTTTGTTAAGGCCACTAACTCTGTCGCTAACGGATTAATTTCTTGAAGAGCTCTGCGTGTTTTATCGAAAGCTTCCCGATCCTCAATTTTACTAAGATTTAAATTGGCAAGTCCTTTGGCTGTGCTTGCTATCTGCTCAATATTATCTTTTATTTTTACTTCCAATGCATCTATTGATTTTGTAATTTCATTTTGTTCGGGAGAAGCAGATGTAGTTTTTTTATCTTTATTTTCATCGGCAAGGTCATTTTCTGTTTTTGTCGTTGGACTTTTATCGGCGGTTGTTTTATTTTTTCCATCGCCAGTTGCGGCAGTTTTTGATGGTCTATTAAAAGATGATCCTGTTTCACGGCTAGAGCGACCCGATGACGTATCCCAATCGTCATAGTCGTCATCGTCGTCATAATCGTAGTCACTATACGAAGGCGTGCCGCGTCCAGATGAGCTTCTGTATGATGAAGAGTCGTCATAATCTTTATATGCAGACGACCTTGTTGTTCTAGGTAACGTGCCATCGATTTCTTTATCTGTTGTCCCAGTATTTTTTTCTATTTCCTTTAGGTCTTTGGGAGCATATTTTTCATAGAGTTTTCTGAGGCCGTAGGTAACATTTTGCATTGAGCTACTTAAAAGGGTAATGATTTTTTTTACCGCTTTTTTTGATCCTTCTTTTTCAAAATTAGATGGTGAAATTGCTCGTGAAAGTTCAATGGCACTCAGCTTGCTGAGTTGAGCTGTATCGGAAATGGCTAGTTTTTTACGTGGCTCTTTAAGATCTTGGTGTATTTCTTTCATTTGTGTTTGTAACAACTTAAATTCACTTGAAGCAGCTTCTTCAAGAAGTGCAGCATTGTTTGACAACCGACGAAGTAGTGATACAGCAAATGGCAAGTCTGTTTCTACATTTTCCCACTTTTGTCTGAGAAGAATATCTGCCGTTACTGTTGGTAAACTTGCAAATGAAATTTGTATATTTTCTAAATCTTGGGCAAGTTTTTTGGAGAGTGTCTTTAAGCTTTCAACCGCTTTTTTGCTTACAGTAACGGGTTTTTTATCTTTTTCCGATTTTGCTTGCTCTTTTTTGACCGGTGGGACCTGCTCAGGTGGGACCTGCTCAGGTGGGACCTGTTCAGGCTTGGCTGGAACTTGTGGTTGAGGCATTTGATCTTGAATATCACCGAACATTTTTTGAAGTTCTTCTTGTTGTTCTTTGTATGGTTTTTGCGCAAATTCCATTGTTTCTTGAACGAGAGCCTCTCGCTCTTCATTAGTTAGATCTTTAATTCCTAAATCAGCGGCCAACTTATTGAATTCGTCAGAACTAATCATGGCCTCTATATCCAGTTGAGAGACTTGTTGATTATTTACTGCATCATATGCCGAAGGAAGTGGCATTTGCTCTACTTGATCAGCTTGAATACTAGTCATGCAAATAAGTGGAGTGACCAGCCAAGATAGAACTATTTTTTTTATATTCATTTTTACCTCATTGTGTTATATCTAAGACATATATATAACAGGCCTCGCCTGAAGAAATAATTTCTTATTGTAATGATAGCATGCATATGAAAAGAAATAAAGGATTCTTGTTTATTGAAGTAATGGTTAGTTTTGTTGTTTCAATTGCGCTTATTTTTGCCTTATTAACCTATGTTGAACGCCTTTTATATTATCGGCGATCGACATATCTGCTTGAACAGGCGATTTTGGCAGGCGCTTACTCTATGGACAGGGCAATTCATGATAAAAAGCGTGGCTTGTTCTTGGATGGACCATTTTCTGTGGAAAGTTTAACGATCAAACATTCTGATACTATTAGTCGCATAAAGAGCACGGTGCGATGGACGGAGTCTAGAAAAGAACAGGATAATTCTAAAGAAAAAGCTATAATTTTTTGGAGTGTCCAGCTTGAAGAGTAGAAGCGGATTTTTATTAATTGAAATCCTTATTTATCTTGCCTTGAGTACAATGCTCATATCGCTTGCCTGTGGCGTGCTTTCCCAGTTGTATACAAGAGTTATTGCGGTTGCATTTATTCAAAAGGACGGGCAATTTTATGGCGCGTTACAGGTTTTGCGTCGAGATTTGGCCAGTGCCCCAAGGGACATTCAACAATATACATCAAAGGGGGCTGTAGCTGAAAATAATGTGCTTTCATATTCGTATAAAGATACGATTGTTACGTGGCGTTGGAATAAGGATAAGAAAAGGTTGATTCGGCGTGTAAATTATCTTGCCAAGCAAACGTATGATTCGGTAACTATCTTGGATAATGTTGAGGATTTTTCTCTTGTGCCACAACAAGATATGGATGAAAATTTAATCTTTGTCTTACATGTGGCGCATAGGGGAAGAGTTTTTAATGAAAAAATTGTAACAAAAAACAGACTTATTCTGAGCAGGCCCCGCCTGGAGCAGGCCTCGCCTGGAGCAGGCCTCGTAGGATGATATGAGTAAAATTAATCAAACTGGTTTTTCTTCTATAATTATTTTTATTTTGTTTATGGGCCTCTTTAGTATTTTTGGGCTTATGTTTTATAATGCCCAGCAAGCATATCTGGTTGCATGTAAACGTTGTCAGTTTTATCAAGTAAAGTACGAGCTTGAAGGGCTTTTGTATTATGGAGTGCGGCAGGTGGTACACAATAAAAAGAAGCGCGAAAAACAGGCCGCACGTGAACAGGCATCTTCTAAAAAGACAGAGTTCGAAACTTCAAAGAAGTTGCCTGAGTGGTGCACTATTGGCGCTACAGTTTATGCTGGATTTATACAGACTGCGTCGGTAGAAAAAGAAAAGTACACAGTCGCTGCTGAACTTCGATCATTAGATTTGAACTGTTCAGAACCGAGTAACAAGGCAAGTTGCTTGGTTGTTTGCAATGGTAATTCATATGAAATAATAAATTTCACCATAACGTAGTTTTTGAAATAAGAAAATTTACCACAGTTATCACAGTTATCACAATTTGATTTTTCAATACCGCAAAATTGCTCTATACTTTACAGTAAAACAGTTGCTTAGAAAGGTAGCGAGATGAGAGTTTATCTTCTTAAAGATATAGAACAGTTTGGCTTTGCAGGAGAGATTATCAAAGTCAAGGATGGTCATGCAAAGAATTATTTAATTCCACATAAACTTGCAATGCAAGTTACAGTTGCTAATGAACATATGTTTGCGAAAAAGTTGCATGAGGTTGAGAATCGCAAAAAAGCTCTTGAAAGCAAGACGTCGATGCTTGCTGAAAAAATAAACAATCTTAAGTTAACGTTGAAGCGTAAACTTCATGATAATGGAAAGTTGTACGGTTCAGTTAGTGCGAGCGAAATTGTTGATTTGGTTGCGACAGAAGGTATAAAGATTTCAAAAAGCCAGGTTTTGTTTGATAAGTCTATCAAAGAGCGCGGTGCTTATGGCGTTAAAATTAAACTTTCAAATACTTTGAAGCCGATTTGTGCTGTTAAAATTGTTGCGGAATAACATAAACTAATGCAAAATATAAAGGTTCAAAGTACTAAGCCACGGGCGTTAATGAGTAAGAGTTTGCCTGCTAATACCGATGCTGAGCGCGCGGTATTGGGAGCAGTCTTGCTTAACGATCACGTTTTTGGTCCAGTCGCCGAAATTTTGGCGGCAGAGGATTTCTATTATCCCGCCAATAGTGTTATTTTTGGTGTGATGGTGGACCTGGTTGGTTCAATGAAGCGCATCGATCTTGTGACATTGCAAGACGAGTTAGCAAAGCGCAATATACTTGATCAAATAGGTGGACCTTTGTATTTGGTTTCATTACAAGAAGAAATGCCAAATGTTGGTTTAGTTGAACAGCATGCAAAGATCATCAAAGAAAAAGCGGTTTTGCGTGAGCTCATTAATTCGGCTACTGATATTATTAATAACTGTTACGCTCAGCAAGAAGAAGAGATAGATGCTGTTATAGATCATGCTGAGAAAGTTATTTTTGAAGTTTCAAATAAGCGTACAGCGAAAAGTTTTGTTCAGCTTGATATTTGGCTTAAGCGTACATTTAAACATTTATCTGAAATAAAAAGCCATAGCAAAGGGATAACTGGTCTGCCTTCAGGCTTTAAACAGTTTGATAAGTTGTCATCAGGGTTGCAGTCCGGCGATTTAATTATATTAGCCGCACGTCCGTCAATGGGAAAAACATCATTAGCTATAAATATGGCTGTAAATGGAGCCTTGGAAGGTTTTTCTGTAGCTATTTTTTCTCTAGAGATGCCTGCAGAGCAGTTGATTTTAAGAGTGCTTTCAACTGAATCCGGTATTCCTCATCAAAAAATTCGAAATGCGACGATTAGTTCAGAAGAATGGGTAGAGCTTACCAATGTTGCAGCGCGACTCGCAGATTTAAAATTGTTTATTGATGATTCTGCTGGTTTAAGTGCTATGGATTTGCGTACTAAAGCACGGAAAATAAAGGCAGAACACAACGTAGATCTTATCATTATTGATTATTTGCAGCTCTTGCATTCAACAAAACGTCATGAAAATCGGCATCAAGAGGTTTCTGAAATTTCACGTTCACTTAAAGCACTAGCAAAAGAGCTCAATATTCCTATTGTAGCTCTTTCTCAGTTGTCACGTGCAGTTGAAAATCGCATTGATAAGCGGCCAATGCTATCTGATTTGCGAGAATCGGGCGCATTGGAGCAGGACGCTGATCTCATTATGTTTTTGTACCGCGACATTATTTACAATCCAGAAACAGAAAATCCGAATTTAACAGAACTTATTGTTGGTAAGCAGCGAAACGGTCCTACTGGGGTTGTTTTTCTTAATTTTGATCGTGAACTTACCAAGTTTGAAGATGGCGATTTTGATTATTGAGTTTTTTTAGGTGGTGATAAAGTAATCGTTATTTGTTATTCTTTATTACAAATAATGTGTTTTTCCTTATAAAGAAAGTAACTTCGAAATGATCAAAAAAATTTGTATCGTTCAACTTCTCTTGTTGTTAAGCAGTACTATTAATATTTGTGCATGGAGGTTTGCATGGGAAGCATGGAAAAACCCGTCGCAAGTTGGTGCTATGTTTTCGTGCTCAAGACAAACTGGTCACGAGTTGATGCGTTATGCAAAAAAACACAGTGAAAAAAAGAATATTTTGGAAATTGGCGCTGGTAGTGGTAGTATTACATCTGTAATAAGCTTTTTTGCCCAGTACAATGATTATGTAGATGTCGTTGAAGTAAATCCACAATTTTGTACAGAGCTGCGGGCTGCATTTCCGAAAGGAAATAATAAAAATCTGAATATTCACTGTGCTGATATTATGGAGTTTAATCCGGGCCGTAAATACGATTTTATTATTTGTACGCTGCCATTTAATAATTTTGATAAAACATTTATTGTAAATGTTCAAAAGAAGATTATGTCATTTGCAAAGAAGGGATGCTATTTTTCATATGTTGAATATATGGTATTACCATCCATTCGTAGAAACCTTTTTACACAAAGTACGAATACAGCGAAAATGCTTGATGAGCGAAAATCTGCTGTTGAAGAATTTAAAAAGAAATATTTTATTGAGACAGTAAAAGTATTTCGTAATACACCACCATTGTATGTTCACCATTTACGTTTTTAGTTAATATCTAATTTGAGTTGTAATTGGAGCGCAATGATAATCTTGGGTATTGATCCAGGAACACGGTTTTGTGGTTATGCCATTATAAAAAAGGAAAATGGTTCAATCTTTCTCTTGGAATGTGATTGTTTAAAACTGGGGGCCCAAAAGCCCATGCCAGAGCGACTTTACATTTTCGCCAACAGATTTGAGTTTTTAGTGAAGAAATGGGAGGTAACTGACGTTTCACTCGAGACACCTTTTCTTGGCAAAAATGCGCAAAATTTTCTGAAGCTTGGTTATGTGTGTGGTATTTTATATTTTTTAGCACAAAAATATAAAATAAATATACACGAATTTTCACCTAGAGAAGTTAAGTTGTCAATCACTGGATCGGGAGGGGCGAGCAAGGATCAAGTTTCGTACATTCTATACAAATTGTTTCCCCGGTTGCAACCGGGGTTGCGGGATGATGCAACGGATGCGCTTGCAGTTTCCCTTTGTGGTGTGTGGGCGAATCGCATGCAACGTTTTTTACACCAATAGGTGCTGAAAATGCGTTTATTTTTAGCCCTTATTGCATTTTTTCATTAAATTTATAATATTACAAAGAGATTTATGTTATCATTTGTGTAAGATTAAAATTCAGGCTTAGTCTGAGTTCGAAATTTAGTTTGAAATTTTGAAATTAGGATAAAATTATGGCAGTGGTGCGTGCTCAAAGTGAATTGGAGCGAATTCATCCATCCATTGCGCTTGCCCAGAAAAAAGTATACACAAAAGGGTTGGGTGAAGACGATATTCTCTCGTTGTGCGATATTTTTCTAAAACCAGGGTTGCATTACATTTCTTTTTCTACAATTAACGAAGGTAGACGAACAATTAATTTGTTTGTTGATTTGCTGAAATGTTACCATACAATCGGCTATATTGACCGTGGAAGTAAATATAGTCAAGGTATGAATCTCTATGAATTTTTTGCACATTATAAAAATGGGAAGGTACTTCGAGATACGTTGGACACCTTTTTCATTGAAGAGTTTTCTTATGATTTCATTTGGATTGTGTATCCAAAGTATCAAGTTGCACGGACGTTTATACATATTTTTTTAGACCAGTTGATTGAATACAATATTGATCAAAAGATTCCGGTAATATTCATTAGTACTTAATTGATATTATAAAAATGGAAAGGTACTTCGAGATATAAATTAATTATTTTAAAGGAAGTTTGCGTATGAAGTTTTCGTTGTCAAAAATAATCACAATTATTTGCAGTATTTTTGTTGCACTTATTATTGTAAGCGCATTATATGAAATTTATACCATTTTTACAATAGGCGATGTCCCGGGAATGGGAAATTGGAGTATTATTGCTGCTCCGCCTCTCTTCTTTAGTTTATATCTCATTATTCGTTTTTTAAGTACTGCAATTTATTTAATTTACCGTAATCATAAACAGGGTGCTCATTTTTTTCTTAATGCTTTGTTTATTATTTCACCTATATTTTTATTAAGTTTACTGTTCGGTGGTGAAATGGTGGGATTACCATTTCCATTTCCTTCAACATTACCATTTTCTTCGATTTTGTTTTATCCTCTTTATTCAATTTATATGATTCTTTTTTTCTCATGCATAGGTAGGTATGTTTTTTTTACGGTGCTTTTTTATGCAATTGAAGCGTTATGCTTAATTGCTTCAATTTGTCTTTTTAATAGAAGGTACAACAAATTAGCCGTAATCTTTTGGCTTTCTCCTTTGTTTATTCTTTTGGTTCCCTCCTTTATTCTTGGTATGATTATGTTTTTTACTTTGTAGTTACAGTGTTGCCACCGCTTAATATCGGCGTACTAACCTTCTGGACTGTTGAACTAGGATCAATAATAATAATAATATGTAAAAAATACAAAACTATAAAAAATTATATAACTAGTGGCATGTTAGTTTTACTTTTAATATTTTTATTAGGACCAATAATTTTTTCGCTTCTCAAAGGTGCTAATTAGATAAATTTGGGGCGCATAATGTATATTATGTAAAAAGTATAAAAATAACCTTGTAATTAGCAAGTTTGCTTCGTAATTGCGTTATCCCGTGATCCGAAATATTCCTACAACCCTTGGGTTGTTTTTCTTTTTTTCTTTTGCGACAGGCGTTGGTAGTGTGCCTTTTTGTTGGGCGGGAGCTTTTTTTGCTCCGGGTTTCTGCAAAGTTGTCCTCGATATGTTCTTGCCACCTTTTTCGGGCGGGGCCTGTTCGGGCAGGGCCTGTTCAGGCGGGGTCTGTTTTTTTATTAGCTCCTCTAGCATTGTATTCATTTTTTTAAGTGTTGTTATTTTGGCGTCAAGGCCGGCCTTAACTTTTAGTAATTCCGCAGATGGCGTATTGGGATTCATAATTAGATTTTTAAATTGTGCTGAATGTTGAGTGATAGGATTTTGTGTCTCTTTCATTTCACTGACTAAATTATCAATGCTTTCAGTTGAAATTGAAAGGCAAAAAAGACTGGGCATAAATAAGAACGTTAGGAAAAACTTTTTCATTTTATTCAACCTATTTCCTTTTTTTTAATTACGTCTCATAACGCCCTGACCCAATAAAATATTTTCTGCCCTCATATTCTAGTGGTTGAACCCACGAAACCTTTTCTTTTACCGGCTCATTTTGTTTAAGATGCCATTTGTACTCGTAAAGAGCCCCTTTACCCTTTTCTGCCAAATCCTTCATGCCATTTAATAAATTAATAATATCAATTTTAGAAAAAAGTTTTTGTATTTTTTCAGGCGTCTTCCCAATCATAGTTTTTTTGCTTCCATGGGCAACGCAATAAAATTTAGGCTCATATTCATAAATGAAGAAATAATCCTGTGAATCATCACCTTTGCTTAAATTGATTTGCTCTACAACTGTTTCTAGGCCATCAAGTTTAATTTTTTCTATTAATTTATCTACTTTTTCGGCAACAACTGATATAATATTTTTCATAAACTTTCCTTTTTAAAACATCTTCTCATTGTTTTTATAAGTATAGCAATCGGCGTGAGCAAAAAGCAACGTTTCAAATAGTATTTTATCGATATGAAGTAAAACCATCGCATTGACCAAGAAGGTCAATGCGATGGAAAAAAGGAGAGTAGTAATGAAGCCTAAATTAATGAGTCTAATAGACTCATCATTCAGTATGAACTTTATTGTAAAAATGTCAAGCAGTAACGATTTTAAAATTTTAAACTACTCTTTCACACTGTTTAACAGTGTTCCTCGTATTTCAAAGCAATATGTACTGAGCCTCAAGCGTTTTAAGCTTTTGGTACAAAACCCCCTTCTGCTGGGCAGATGTGAAAAAAACCATAGACTTCAAAGAGGTTAGCAAGGGAATTAAAATATCTAGCTTTTCCTCATCAAAATCTGTCATAAAGTCATCAAGCAAAAAAACAGATTGATGCCCTTTATTATGCAAGTCTCTTATTTGAGCAATTTTTGACAGAATAAGGATGAGTTTTTGTTGGCCTCTTGACGCAAAAAGGCGAGAGTTTCTACCATTAAACATGATTATAAAGTCATCTAGGTGTGTTCCAAAAAGAGTTCGCTGATATCCTATTTCATCCTCTTGCAAGGTTGGATTTTGTGCCATAAATTCTTCTACGGTTGCTTGCAGCTTCCGTTTTGATCGATATGGCATGCTGATAGGAATCGAGAAGTCACATGCTTTTTGTAACAAATTG
The DNA here is from genome assembly GCA_964549515.1 of uncultured Pseudomonadota bacterium. Lineage (GTDB taxonomy): Bacteria > Babelota > Babeliae > Babelales > UBA12409 > CAZJVC01. The sequence continues at coordinate 16,928 of CAZJVC010000012.1, forward strand.
ATTGTTTTTGTCAATTGGCTCAAATACTTTGTTCGTTGTTTTTGTATAGATAGGGCCAATTGCCATAGCTTTCTTGTCCAGATATCGTACCCTGTTTGATCGAAGGAGTATTGAAAAAGTGCATTACGTTGCTTGAGCGTGGCACGATACTTTTGTAATTCATCTGCAAAAGACGGGTTGTGAAGAAAAACATATTGATCTATAAATGATCGACGACATTCTGGAGAACCCTGAACTAGTTGCATATCGCACTCTGCAAGCGATACAACTTTCAAATTAGTAGAAAATTCGCTAAACGAAGAAATCTGTTTACCATTAATTTTAACAATACGTTTTTTAGAAGTAGAGCCTATCTGAATTTCATCACATTCATTTTCAAACGTTGTGTGATCAGAGATTGTTTCTTCTGGTGGGGCTTGATTACATAAGACATTTGCCTGAATAAAAAAACCATCCTGATCAAAACGAATCAACTCTCGTGGTGTATGTGTTTTGAATGATTTAAGATAACAAAGGTAATGTATCGCTTCTAACAACGCAGTTTTACCAACACCATTTTTACCCTCAATTAATACAAGAGATTTATTAAAGGTAAATGTTTGTGAGGAAAAACAGCGAAAATTACATAACGTTATTTTTTCTACAAGTGCCTTCATCCATTATTAACAGGTGACACAGGCATTACAAGATAAATCATGTGTGCATCATTGTCTTGCGCTTCAAAAATAATTGGCCGTGATTTGCTTTGCAACCAAAATGTAACTTCATCTCCTGGCAATGCTTGCAGTCCTGTTAATAAATAAGGTGCATAGAAGCGAATATTTACACCCTCTTCCACTGATTCCTTCAGTTGTAATTTTTCTTGCAACTTACCAATATCTTTATTATGCATTGCAACTTCAAGGATAGCTCCATTGAAATTGAACTCTGTTGCAATAAATTGTCCTGATAACAAGCAGGATGCACGACGCAATGCCTTAACGAAGGCTGCTTTTGTAGCAGTACGCTTAGTGAAACCTTCTTTATTTATTATTTGTTGATATTCGGGAAAAGAATCAACTAAAAGTTTGGTGAATAAATTAAATGATTCACCAGAAAAAACGAGTTGATTACCACACATACCGATAAAGATTTTTGCATCGTCGGTGAAATCAAGAATCTTTTTTAGCTCAAGAATTGCGCGGCGAGGTAAAAGCCACTGTTTATGCTCGTTCTGTTTATATTTTTGCGTGCTTACCTGTGAAAAGCAGTGCCCATCCGTTGCAGTCATACGCAAACCATTTTGATCAATCTCAACTAATAAACCGTTTAGAGCTGGATTCGCATTGTTTTGTGGAATAACAAATGCCACCTTTTCAACCATGTTGAGCATGTCACTTGTTTCAAGCTCCATTAAATTTTCAATACGCTCAGGAAATGGTGGAAATTCGTCAGCCGACTTAATATGTAAAGATAAACTTGCATTACCAGATTTTAAAGAAATTAATTTTTCTTTTATATCAAATTTTATGTCACCTTCAAACTCTTTGGTCAACTCAAAAAGTCGTTTACCAGGAACCAGAAAAACACTGTTTTCCAATTCAGAGGATTCATTTAAAGGACAACTGTACTGCAAGCTCAGCTCAAGATCGGTGCTTTTTAACACAAGTTCATTATGCCCCGCCTGAAAAAGAATTGAGGTTGTTGCATCTAACGTTGTACGTTTTGCACAAATTGCTTGCATTGAAGCTAAAATAGTAGAAAGTTTTTTTTGATCAACAATGAACTTGTTTTTTTCCATATTTTTCACAAATCTTTTTAGTTTTAAATTGTACTTTAAGAATACCATAAATAAAATGGCGCGCCCAGCCTAAATATATGAGTTAGCCTTGTCCAACAAATGATTCATCTTCGTGTATGTTTTTTATCATAAATTTCGCGAAGCTGGTGCTTATCAACGTGTGTATAAATTTGTGTGGTTGTCAGATGCTCATGTCCAAGAATGACTTGGATGGAGCGCAAATCGGCACCTTCCTGAAGAAGATGAGTTGCCATTGAATGGCGTAATTTATGCGGAGAAAGATTAATACCACATTGCTTACTTAGTTTTTTTACAACTTGCCAAACATGTTGCCTTGTCAGGTGTTTTATAGCTTTCTTATGCACAACAGGAAATAGGTATTCAGCCGAAAACGACGTCGTTTTTATCAGTTGTGGCCGTACAACAGTGATGAAGTTTTCTAATAATTTAGTTACTTCCAAAGTTATAGGAACAAGACGCTCTTTAGCCCCTTTTCCAAATACTTTAATCAATTTTTCATCTAAGTGAACGTCTGATAAGGTAAGATTTACAACTTCACTTACCCTCATTCCTGTTGCATATAATAAATATAAAATACATTGATCTCGCAACCCCTTATTTTCATTAGACTTTCCACTTGCAAGAAATGTTCTCATTACTTTTTGATTAACAATATGTGGGATTGTTTGTCGCTGCTTCGGTGTAATAAATTGACTCAAGTCAATTAAAATACCATGCTGCTCTTCAAGAAAAACACAAAAACTTCGAATCGAAGCTATCTTTCGCGCTATTGAGCGATAAGATAATTGCCTTTCTCTTTTAAGATGTGCAAGAAACTTTTGAAGTATTGGCATGCCTATTTTATTGAGCGCGCCAATACCTACTTTTTCGATAAATAAAAAAAAGTGCCTTATATCACGTAAATATGCATCAACTGTATTAGGGGACATGCGTCGATGTGCGGTAAGATAAATGTGAAACGCTTCATAATATTCTGAAAAAATCATTCTTTGTCCTCTTTGAGAGCAGTATATCAGAGAGTCAAGCATAAAATCAACGCAAACCCTTTCTTTTCGCTCTCTATAAATGCTATTATAAAATAAGAAAGGAGGCATTGAGTATATTAATTTCTAGCGGTCAATAGTCATCAACTTGGATATCACGTGGAATAGGAGATAGAAAATAAAAATTTAAATGGAGAATAAAATGAAAAAAACATTTTTACTATTAACATTGTTACTACCTAGTTTAAATCTCTTAGCATATAATGCGCATGATTTAAACATTGTTAAAGCGTATAAAGTTGGCGATAAGAAGTGGGGTCACCGCACATGGAGAGGATATACTGCAGATCTTAAATGGGCAAATCTTACAGGGGCAAATCTTAAAGAGGCAAATCTTAGAAATGCAGATCTTAGAAATGCAGATCTTGTCATGGCAACTCTTTCAGGTGCAGATCTTAGAAATGCAGATCTTAGAAATGCAAATCTTCAAGGGGCACATCTTGATGGGGCACGTTTTGAAGGCGCAATTCTTACAAAAGCAGATCTTACAGGGGCAAATCTTAAAGGCGCGTCTTGTAACAAAGATACGAAGCTACCAGCAGCCT
>CAZJVC010000013.1:0-85 GCA_964549515.1 uncultured Pseudomonadota bacterium
CCTTGCTCATTCATCCTAAACTTTGTTCTCATTCATCCTGAGCCACCTTTACTCATTCATCCTAAACTTTGTTCTCATTCATCCT
>CAZJVC010000013.1:185-17176 GCA_964549515.1 uncultured Pseudomonadota bacterium
GAGCCACCTTGCTCATTCATCCTAAACTTTGTTCTCATTCATCCTGAGCCACCTTGCTCATTCATCCTAAACTTTGTTCTCATTCATCCTGAGCCACCTTTACTCACTCATCCTAAACTTTGTTCTCATTCATCCTGAGCCACCTTGCTCATTCATCCTGAGCGGGAGTCGAAGGATAGTGTATGTTATTTTTTAATTTCAGCCTTAACAAAACCAAAGGAACGCAAAGTCGTTCGTGTAGATTTTTTAAGCAGATTACGTTTGCTCCAAGTAAAATATACTAAACCTGCAATACATGCTAAGCGCCATGGATTATCAGCAACAAAACCCCGTGAAACATCTTTGCCTTTTACTATGCCTCCCCAAACATTGCCTGACACCTTTGCAAAAAAATCTACACCTGGAGTTGCCTGAGAACCAATCATCACCGACGATAAAACAATTAATATTAACTTCTTCATAATCAAAACTCCCTTGTTATCAATTAACAAAACTTGTACTACACTACTTTCACTAAAAAAATTTGTCCACAAACCTTTTACTTCACAAACCTTTTTTTACAAATCTCCACCTTCTTTATAAACTTCTTAATATGAACACACAACCACTACACCACAAAGTACAATCATTCATAGAAAACATTCTTAATGGCCTTATCATCATTACAGCCCTTTTTATTGATATAACAAGCTTCAATCTTTTTGGTGCCCCATTTTTACAATTAATCCTGTGCATATACCTCATCGCACTCATTCAATCAAAAAAGCCTCTCATCATCACACTTTTTTTGCTACTGGGACTTGAATCATTCATCTTCTTCAACAGCATTCTATACCTGCCAATTCTTGCCATTATTCTCTCTTTCGTTGTATACCTACTACGGCTATGGACAAAGATCAAGCTCTGCATAGCCCTACCAGCGCTCATTATAGGTCTAACGATACAAAAAACGTTTTCAATAATTTATTTGTATCACTCATATAATAATTTTTTGTATACAATTGGACATTTTTTGATCAATACGTTATTCTTAAGCATATATTGGTTCTTTGAAAATAATGGTAAACAAGGTAATCGCTCGCAGTAGGAATCACTCCAATTTAGGATTATCCTGTTGTGAGAGGAAAGTCCGGACTCCAAACGAAGAAGGTACCATACGAAGCCTTTTCAGGCACGAAGTGTGGGAAGCTGAACAAGCTTATGGATAGTGCCACAGAAAATTACCGCCATATCGTTTAACGGTATGGTAAGGGTGAAAACGTGCGGTAAGAGCGCACGGCTATATTCAGCGATGCTTATAGCGGGTAAACCCTACCTGGAGCAAGGCAAAATAGGTGTCTACGGTACTTCGTTCCGGTTTGATACACGGGTATGCTGCAAAGATACATGATTACCAATTTATACGTAGTTTATAAATACAGAATCCGGCTTATTGTTTGCCATTATTTCCCTTCTTTCGTATGATATACAATATTTATTGTAGACATCATTTTTTGAAAATTCTGTTAAGGATGTTCAAATCCGATCGCACCCGGAGTTTATCCTGAGTATTTTCGAAGGGAAACGGTATCTAACGATACCTCCTCCAGCCGTCGCCAACCTGTACGGCGTAGCTTTAGCGAAGACGTAGGTTATGGCCGGCACGGCAGGGCGAACGGAAAAAGAAAAAATTCAAATACCGTTCGTGGTGAGGAGCGAAGCGTCTCGTACCATACGAACTCCTTTTATTAGCGAGAGAACTCTTCAATATGAAGCGCAAATGTTATCTCACCCCATATTTATGGATAGTCCCATTTTTAAGTTTTATCATTGGATATATGGTAGCGCATATCTTTTTTTCATCGCCAAGCATCTCAGTGCCAAATTTGGTCGGGGTATCAATTGCCGATGCAGCTAGACAAATTTCTGACAGACATCTAAACATTCGCATACTCACAGAAAAAGAAGATGACGATCTGCTACCAGGCACTATTATAAATCAAAAACCGTCTGCGCACAGAAAAGTAAAACCATATCACGCGATATACGTCATTATCTCTAAAAAGCCTGAACGAAAAAAAACACCAAATCTTCTTGGAAAAAAAATGAGCACTGCAGCAAAAAATTTAGAAAAAGAATCTGTTGCACATAAAGTTTTTACGGTTCCCTCAACTCAACCAAAAGGCATCATTATAGGCCAATATCCACAACCTGGAAATGAACTCAAAGGACCACTAAAATTGTACAGCTCAGGCCACACTAAACAACACTACATCTTTCCACGCCTTGTTGGAAAACCCTTGGAAATCGTTCAAGAATTTCTCAATAATCACGAGATACCATTAACCATAAATGCAGCGCGAAATTCATACACAGATGCAACCTTGATAAAAGAACAACGGCCATTGCCCGGTTCAATTATTTCGCTTGAGGAACCTCCCCATGTACAACTGCTTCTATAAGCAAATCAGTAGAAGCCCCTTCAAATACAATACGATATAATGTTTGAAATAACGGCAATGTGAGCTTATATTTATCAATTAATTCTTTAACTGACTTAATCGTATTAAGTCCTTCAGAAACAGCTCCAAGCTTTTTTTCTATATCTTCTATCCTTGTACCATGAGACAACAATCTACCGGTACGCAAATTTCGGCTTACTGATCCAGATACAGTTAAAAAAAGATCGCCAATTCCAGCCAATCCCAACAACGTATCTTGCTTTGCCCCTAACGATTTGGCAAGGGCGCACATTTCCTGCCATGCACGCGTGAAAATAAAAGCACGCGTACTTTCGGCATACTTTTCTGTACATCCCATAATAATTGCTACAACATTTTTAAGCGCACCGCCAAGCTGAATTCCTAACGTGTCATCAATAATAAACGGCTTAAAATAGTCATTTTTTACAATCGTTGCCACATCCCGTGCAAGAGATCTATTCGAAGCAGCAACAACAACTCCAACAATATCTTTATTTATAACGTCTTTGGCAAAACTTGGACCGCCAAGAACTGCGTACTGTATCGATGACCCGAAAATGTGGGCCAACATCTGTGAAGGCAACATCAAGGATTCATTTTCTATTCCTTTTGAAAGAATAACCCACCGTTGTCTGCGTGAATAAAACGGTTTACACTGTTGTAAAACATCGCGCAGATATTTTATGGGCGTCGAAACAAAAATCCACTCTGAACCTTTTACAACCTTTTCAAGTGATGCATAGGCAATAATATTCGGCGGAACCATTTTACCTGGCATATACAGTTCGTTATGATGCTCTTGGTTAATACTATGCACAACTTTCTTATCATAGCACCAAAGATTAACCTGATACCCATTGTTCGCTACAGTTCCCGCGATAGCCATCCCCCAAGCACCTTCGCCAATAACTGAAATTAAACTCATTTTCCAAAATTCCTTTTTATTGATTCATATTGCTCAATAATCTCATCTAGGTCTTTTTCTGTAAAATCGGGCCATAATGTATCAGTAAAAAAGAGCTCACTATACGCTGCATGAAACAGCAAGCAATTGCTCAAACGCTTAACACCACCCGTACGCACAATAATTTCTGGAGGAGGCATTTGTCCTGACCACAAATGTTGAGAAAATGTTTCAACATTTAAAGCATCAGGATCAAGTTCGCCACGCTGAATACTATCAAAGCACGACTTCGCAGCTGCTACAATTTCTTGCTGCCCACCGTAACAAAATAAAAGATTAATAATTAACTTAGTTTGTGACGCAGTTTCGCGCTCTAACATCTCACAGGCTGCCTTAACCTTATCAGGAAAAAGTGTCCGGTCACCGGAAAATTGAATTTTGATGCCATGCTTCAAAAATAATGGTAATTTTTGCTTTGCAAACTCATTTAATAAATCAAATAAATAGGATTTTTCTTCAAGAGAACGCTTAAAATTTTCGATTGAAAAAACATAAAGCGATAAATACTTGACGCCATGATCTAAACAATATTTGGCAATATCGTCAATACGCTTTGCGCCCTCTCGATGGCCCAAAATTTTTGGCCATCCTCTTTTTCTAGCCCACCTACGATTACCATCCAGAGTAATAGCAATATGAGAAATCATCGCTGCCTCATTTTTTTACCTAACCAGGCCCCGCCTGAACAGGATTTACCTAACCAGACCCCGCCTGAACAGGATTATCCTGAACAGGCACCGCCCAAACAGGCCTCGTCTGAAAGTGTTTTTAGTACGATACCTCCACATTCGATTAGGATAATAGAAAAAAGAGACAAGGTAAACAAGTAAAACATGCTCACATCTTAAACAAAAGGCCGTTACCTCATTACAAAATTCTTTCTTTCTCGCACCCTTCGACAAACTCTCAGCCATCCGAAGTTTATCCTGAGTATTCTCGAATGGATACAATGCTGTGGCTTAATAAAAGTGGTTGACGAGCCTTTCGCACATCCCTGAACAGGTGAGACCTGCTCAGGTGAGACCTGTTCAGGTGGGACCTGTTTTCGCTACAACTCAATGTCCTATTTGAATATAACAAAAGCGGCTTTAGATCAAACAAATGTACACTCTCGCTCTGTTATGCTATAGTTAATAATAGTTAGGGATTTCTTAAGCTGTGGGGGTTTATCATGGTAATATCACTTTTTTCCTTTCAGGATAATCCTGTCAGGATAATCCTGTTCGGACGATGTCTATGTTAACGCTATTGTTAGGTTCTTTACTTTTTCATCACATAAATGCGAGTTCAACACCTATGTCTACCAGCAAAGAAAAAAACGGAATTATCCTAAACAGGATAAGCCTGAATCAGTCTGAGTTAGCAAATTTACAAAAATTATTAGTCGCCAATCCAACTGCTAAAGTTGTTTTCGTCACAGATTTGCATGAAGTCGTCTTCGATCGATTGCCTGGTGATTATGCACGTTTTAATCAACTAAGCTTAAAGGACAAAGCTTTTTTTGCCTGGAACGGTTTACGTTTTGGCACACAATATATTCCACACAAACTTTTTGGCTGGCCAAAACATCCAGCTGAAGAAGCATATCTATTACCAGATCCTAAAGATGTTGCTGCACTCGAACTGATCAGTCCATTCAAACCAAATCTTGCAATGATGAATTTTTATCAACATGCTACGTACCCAGTGTTCGTCTGTTCAAATATTGGCGAACATTCATATGGTTACATGAAAAAGCAATACGAAAAGAAACGAAAAAATTGTCCAGAACATGCACCATTTAATCAGATTATCCAAGGAGCTCAAATTGCAACAAAAGCAAATGGCCACATGCAAAAAGACAAAGTCGAAACGTTTCAACATCTCGTGACAATCATTGAAAACAAACTCGGATATAAACCGGACATTGTTATCATGATTGATGATCAAGAAAAAAATATTAAAAAATTCAAAGAAGCTATGACCAACAAAGAAATCACTGTTATTGGCTACATTTTCCAAAATGCTCACGAATTTCTGAATAACATAAAAAATGTCTTTACTCAACCTACAAGTGAAAGTTCAAAAGAACCTTCAACTTCCACCAACTTGACACCATCATCTGAAAATTTAACTTCTTGTTCAAGCTAAACTCCATTTATTCACATAGATAACGCACAACGCAAAAGGCGTGCTTAATGGCGCGCCTTTCTTTATTATCAACACATTGTAGTCTGTTCAGGCGGGGCCTGTTCAGGTGGGTCCTGTTCAGGCTAGGCCTGTTTTATTTTTTAGTATAAAACTCTAGGTTTTCTATATAAAAAGTGTTATCCTTCAAACCGAAAGTGGTTTTATAAAGGGGGTAAAATTATGAGTCCACACACAAAAGAATTTATACTTAACGAATCAACGTTACATACAATTGTCACACAAAGCGAATTAGACATGCCACTTGTCAATATTTCGTATAAAACACATTTCACTCCACAGGATAGCGTCTTTGCTTTCGACTTACATGGCGTTATTTTTCATCCTTCAATCACACAAATCATCAAAATTCTTTGGAAAACTCCACACAAATGGCACCTGCTAAACGTCATTTTTAATGTGCGCATTGTTTACAATGCTCTAGCCGCAATCATAACAAAAAAAGTAATTGAACAATTTATTAATAGTACAGCAGATAAATATGCCGTATTTAAGCCAATAAAACCATTAGTTCTCGAACTTGTTAACGCACAAAAACCTGCCCATAAAATGATCGCGATTCTTCAAGCACTTAAACAACAAGGTTATACACTTATCGCTTTTTCAAATATCGGCGATAAATCAATCGAACTGCTGAGTACAAAATTTCCAGCAGTTTTTTCATTATTTGATCATACTATCAATACCTCTGTCACAGATGGCTACATTGCAAAACCATCACCCAAAGCATTTAAAAAGCTTCTTGATATTGTTCCCAAAAACAAAAAAGTTCTCTTTGTTGACGACACATTTAACAATATTATTCATGCTAATGCACACGGAATTTATACAATTCCATTCTTGAACATTCCATCATTTGAAACAATGTTACGGGAAAGCAAGATTTTATAAGGCTTTCCAACCTAGGGTTCTCCAACCTGTACAAGAACCACTCATTCCGTTAAACTGAAGAAAAAGCTCGATATTATAGAAAAGTACGAGAAAACTATGAATACATGTGTTTTTGTCACAGCATTTACCATTCTTACTATTATTTATTTCATTATCGGTTTAGCTGCATCACAAAAAGTTCATAACACCACCGACTATTTTCTTGCTGGCCGAAAACTAGGTTTCTTTGCCGTAGCATTCACCCTTATTGCTACACAACTTGGTGGAGGGTTCTTCACCGGTATGGCAGAGCAATCGTATCACCTCGGTTATTACGGCATTTTTTATGCATTAGGCATGGGAATCGGATTCATCTTGCTCAGCTTAGGCTTCGCATCACGTATCCACTCAATGAACGTTTCAACAACAGCTGAGATTTTTGATACACACTACAAAAGTCCTTTATTAAAAAAATTCGCATCACTACTTTCCATTGCAACAATGTGCGGAATTTTAATCGCCCAAATTATTGGAACAAGAGAAATACTCATAGGCCTTCTTGGTAATAACTCAATGACACAATTTTTCTTTATTTTCTTCTGGGTTTTTGTTATCGCTTACACAATTGTCGGCGGACTCAAAGCTGTTGTCATGACAGACGTTTTTCAAGTTGCTGTCATCTTAATTTTGTTTGTTGGCGTATTTATCTACGCACTCATAAACACCCCCAGCGCATGGTTTTTTAAAAACGCTATCACAACACAAAAAGAACTCTTCCCTATCAGTGCAGCCGATATAAAGCCACTTCTCGCCGCATTGGTTATGCCAGCACTCTTTTCACTGATAGAACAAGATCTTGCTCAACGCTTTCTTGCCGCTCGATCAAAACATGTTGCTACAATTTCTGCCATTTTTGCAAGCATTGTCTTAATAGGCTGTTCATTAATTCCTGTTTATTTTGGCATGCTAACACGCATTAAAGGATTAACAGTACTACCTGGCGCCAGCCCACTCTTGCCATCCATTGCATCCATCTCCAACAGTAGCATTTTAGCTCTTATTTTTTGCGCACTTATTGCAGCTATCACATCGACGGCAGATTCGTTGCTCTGTGCAATTAGCTCAAATATTGCGCAAGACTTTGATTTTAAATGGATCAACATAAAAAGTCAGCTTCGTTTCGCACAAATCGTTACTTGCTTGACCGGTGTTGGAACATTTATTATTTCATACCTTTTCTCAAAGAATATTATCAGCATTATTGCTAAAAGTTATGAAATCTCCGTCAGCGCATTATTCGTTCCGCTTGTTGTTGCCTATTTCAAAAAAGATCTTAACCCTGCAGCAGCGTACGGCTCTGTCATTCTTGGATTCAGCTCATTTATATTCTTTAAATTTTATCCACTGCTCGGTTCAAGCTTTATCACACTCAGCTTATCTACAATTGGTTATCTTATTGGCACGAAAATAAATAAAAAAGTTGCACTACCATGAAAAAAATAACTCTCTTAATTCTATGTTGTTTTACGCTTAATCATGCAATGGAACCACTTCGACGCGTTTGGCGACTTAACAGACAAAATCCTGCCGGAATAGACTCTAAAATGAAAAACAGATTAAGTCTTTACGTATTATATAAAGAAGCACAAAGAATGGACGAAGAATCCTCCTCAACGCTAGAACGCGATGATTTAGAAGAATTTCAACGGAAAATAATTCGTAGTCAGTCTGGACAATACTATTGGGAAACCTTCTCAAAAAATCTCAAAACAAAAAAGAGCTGCTTGATGCAGCTCCCGCCTCATTACAATCTATCAGATAGTGTTATTGTATAGAAGTTTTTCGTAAACGCAACCGCTTACTACACTAAAAAACCATGACTTGTGCATGACTTACAAATGAAATTAAAAGCGGTTTGAACATCATTAACAATCACAAAAAAATCTTTTACATGCTCATCGATAAAACCACGCTCAACACCTTCATTAACCCAAGCTTCTAAATTGCTCCAATATTCCTCACCAAATAAAATTATAGGACTCTTTCTCAATTTACCGGTAGCCATAAGTGTTAACACCTGAGCAAGCTCATCATAGGTCCCAACACCACCAGGAAAGACAACGTATGCAACAGAAAAGTTAATCATAAGCCACTTACGCATGGCAAAACTTTTTACACATACAAATGAATCATACACTTCGGAACGATGGCCCTCGCCAAGGCCACTAACACTTAACCCGAGGCTACTTATCATAGACCGCTTATGTTTCTCTTTTGCTTCTTTAGCACCCATCTCTGCTGCTTCCATAATACCACTGCCACCACCAGTAATAATACTCACATCGTCGTGTATCAATAAACTTGCAAGCTCTTTAGCTGCCTGCGCATATCTACCTGATAGCTTTAGTTTCGCACCACCAAAAAAGGTAACCCGTGGCGCTTTAAGTTCAAAAACTTTCCACAGCCCAGGAACAATAGTCAAACTTTCAATCATCCAGATAAAGGTGTGCCAAAAGGTTAGACCTAACCGTTTAAAAATATAAAGCATACTCACTCCTTTTTATAAAGCTATTCACTTATTAGATCTTATCCGAAAAGCATTCAATTTTATAACAATCTTCCTTTATTTGTGACTGTCGCACACAAGGATCCCACCCAAAAAGTGGCCTCTAAAATTAAGAACCTCGCAGCAAAGAGGTATAGTACTCGAATGGTTCGACTCCCGCTCACCATGAACGAAAAAAGCAACACCGCGTTACCCATCCACCGCTCACCCTGAGCGGGAGTCGAAGGGCCTTCCTGAAAATAACTAGCCATTTTACTTGAAAAAATCTTTAATATTTGCAATAACTATCTTAGGGGGAGTTATAAAATGATTAGGCGATTATCACTGATTATCGGTATTTTTTCGATCATATGTGCAAAGACGTCCATTAAAACGATACTCCCTACGAAGCGCACGCCCATCAATGTGAATATATATATCCATGGAACGATAAAACCACGACTATCACTCTGTGATTTCTTTAAAACACTCAATGATACGGCCCATAACTCGATGTATGCTGAAATAACCCGACTAGTACGAATTGATAAATTCTTTCATCAAACGCAACCTATGCAGGATTTGGGACTTAAAAAAGCATTTCCAACGAAGGAAAAAAAAGAATCCGGAGCCTATATTTTTGCAAAGGCGTATGAAGAAATGAGCAAAATTGCGAACCCCAAAGCTCCGCAAACTAAGCACTATACTTTTGGCTGGTCAGGACTTCTCACGCGCAGATCACGCAGGCGATCGGCAAAAAAGCTCTATGAAGAATTAACTCGAAAAGTTAAAAACTTACGAAAAGAAGGTTTTGAACCAATCATACGCATTATTGGATATAGCCATGGAGGAAATGTGGCTCTCCATCTGGCGGAAGAAGCCAGAGATGTTCGACATTATCCTTTCACAGTTCAAGAGCTTATTTTAATATCAGCGCCTATACAAATGGAAACAAGAAATTACGTTAATAACCCACTTTTCAAGAAAGTGTTCAACTTCTATTCCGCCGGGGACCATGTCCAAACGGGCGATTTTTTATCATCATTAACACATTCATTTGGGCATCACACATTCCTTTCAGAGGGATCATTTAAACGTCCAAGCAAGATTACTGATATACAAGTTCGCTTTATACGCAAAAAAATACTCATTCCACAAAAAGATGGTAAAATTAAAACTCTGTATCGCACGGATTATATTAATCCAACTCATACAGAAATGTTTTTTTTCGGGTGGGCTGCAGAATGGTATCGACGACATTTTCCAATCAAACCGTTATCCGTTGCACTGCTAATTCCTCTTATTCAAGAAAAAATCAAAAAACACAATCTTGAAGGAAAATCAATTAAAGTAACCATCATCCCAGAAGATGAAAAAATGATATTTTCTGTCTCAGATGAAAAAGATATCACAACGCAATTCTTCACAAAAAAAGAAATGAACAAAATCAAAAAAGATTTGCTCAAATATCAACCAAAAAACTATAAAAAACAGTACCACAACCGTGTAAAAGAAATAAAAGAAGAAGCTAAGAAGATTCATAAAGAAAAAATGAAGCAACGCAAAGTTAAACGTAAATTAAAAGTACATAACATAAAAACCAAGACGCAACACTCAACCATGCCTAGACAAAACCCACCTAAACAAATTTTTTCACCAATTGCCATAGCGCCAAAAAATCTTCCATCTTCAACTGCTGTGCACGTAATGCCAACACCCCAGAAGAAATAGTATCAATACCATAATGTGCCTGTTTTAAATTATTGCACAACGTGCGACGTGGTTGCTTAAAACAAACTTTAATAAACTGCCAAAACTTTTCCTCATCTTCAATCATCGGTATATTTTCCTTCGGTTTAAAATATAGCAACCGGGAAAAAACCTTAGGAGCAGGATAAAACGCTTCTGGCGGAACCTTAGATAACTTTTTCCAGTCAAAGTACCATTGAAAAAATAACGAAACATAGCCATAACCACGACCAGATGTCTTCAAAAGCTTCTGCGCAACCTCTTCTTGTACCATAATCACACCCTCACGCAACATCTCGCGATGTCTCTGCAAAAGATACAAAATAGGAAATGTAATCTGATACGGTAAATTTGCCAGCAACGTCCACGGTTTATATGGCTCAAACTTTTGAAAATCAGTATCTAAAAAATTTTCTTCAAAAATAGTTAAACGTTCATCCGAGTTTGTACGTAACTCCGCTGCCCATTCAGGATCAATCTCAAAAACCCACAAACGCGCAATTGACTGCTTCAATATCACATTAGTTAACGCACCCGCACCACCACCAATCTCAAAAACTGAGGTAGTACTATTAAGCTCTACCTCCTGGACAATCTCGTCTAAATAACGTGTATCTTTAAGAAAGTTTTGGCTGTATTTCTTTTTTAACGCAATTGTTTTTTTCTTCAATATAAACCTTCTGTTGAGCCGTAACAGAAAACACAAAAATCATTCATAAAGCACTTTAAATACCGTAGTCTCTTCAGCGGAAAGTTTAAAATCGGTATCCTCAGTTTTTAAACTTTCATCTATTTGTGCTCTTTTTCGCTCAACCCATAAAAGATCTCGATGTCCCTCTATATCTATAACAACACTCAAACTGAACATGCGCCTCAATCTGTTATATGCAGGATTACAACTCGTTTCAATTGCACTTGTCAGAGATACTCTATCATCCTGCAACGTTCTCTCTTGATCGGCATCAACACACACCCAGCCACTTCTTTGCACAGCATTACTCTTATCGCTATAACTCTTTGCTAACGACTGAACTACTCTGATAGCGTTTATATCTTCCTGTGCTGCCATTAATTGACTGCGAGTACATTCCACAACAAGCGCACCGGAACTATCCATAGCACTCATTGAAAAAGCTACCAATAACAAAAACAGGCCATGCCTGAACAGGCCACGCCTGAGCAGGCACCATCTTAAAAAATTCTTTTCCATCATTTCCCTGGTATTAAAACATCTTTAAAGAAATCAAGTTGATCAAGTACCTTACCAGCTCCCTTTACTACACATAAAAGCGGATCCTCCGCTACACGTACCGGCAACATGGTTTCTTTTGAAATCAATTTATCAAGACCATGCAACATTGAACCACCTCCAGCAAGAACAATTCCATTATCAACAAGGTCTGATGATAGCTCAGGTGGTGTATTTTCCAATGCAACCTTAATTATATCGACAATGTGACTTATCGTTTCTAATAGCGCCTCATTTACCTCTTCACTTGTTAAGCTAATCGTCTTTGGTACGCCACTAACTAAATCACGACCTTTAACAGAGAAAGACTTACTTTGTGTTGCAGACATCACGGTACCAATTTCAATCTTAATTTTTTCTGCCGTTCGTTCACCAACAAGTAAATTGTATTTTCTTTTTATATACTGAACAATGGCATTATCCATTTCGTCGCCGCCAACACGAATTGATTGACAAAAAACTTCACCCATCAAAGTAATAACCGCAACTTCAGTAGTTCCACCACCAATATCAACGATCATATTTGCACAGGGCTCGTGAATCGGCAAACCAGCACCAATCGCAGCAGCAATCGGCTCTTTAATAACAAAAACACGATCATCACGAACACCAACCTGTTTTGCTGACTCTTCTACCGCACGCAACTCAACTTGCGTAATACCAGAAGGCACACCAATAATTATACGTGGCGAAACTAATGTGCGACGATTATCGTGAACTTTACGAATAAAATAACGTAACATTATTTCAGCTTTTTCAAAATCCGCAATAACACCATCACGCAAAGGACGACATGCAATAATATTTCCAGGAGTTTTGCCAAGCATCTCCTTTGCAACCCTTCCAGCAGCAAGTACGTGATTTGTACCAGCCCTAACCGCTACAACAGACGGTTCATCAAGAACAATCCCCTTGTTTTTTGCAAAAACCAAGGTGTTCGCTGTTCCGAAATCTATTGCCATGTCATTTGAAAAAAAACTGAAAAGACGGCGAGCTGGAATTATTTTCTCTAATAAATTTTTGGTTTTCATAAACACTACTCTTTCCAGGGTATCCCTGTACTTATCAAAAATGAAATTCTATTCCTAAAGAAACTTTATGTGTCTTCGCAACATTTCTTGCATCAAAAACATTTGAAGGCCACGCCATATCAAGGTATATACGAGGCCCATATTCTCGAACCTCATTAGTCTTTGTAAAATCATAGTCAATACCAAGTGTAAAAAATTCATTTGTCCATGAAGAACATGAATACAAGCGTCGGATATTTGGTGAACAATCACCAGTATAACGCCAATCATCATTCATGTGATGAATCACCGTATATGCAGCATAAGCACCAAAGCCATTCTCTATATCATCCCAAACACCATATGGCGAAATGCCAAAGGTAAAACCTGGATCTACCGTCGCATTATCAACTATCACACCATACTGTAACGCCTCGTTACTAAGTGGCATACGATGAAGTTGTCTCTTAGAAAAACGTTTACTACTGTAAAGCCATAAACCTACAAAAGCATCATCGGTTAATTCAACGGCAATTTCACCACGCACAAACATGCCATAATGGCCATTTCCACCGAAAGGAATAGACGATGGAGCATAAATACTTCTTTTGGTGCCAGTTGGCAAAATAGCACCCAGCCAGATGCTGGCGTCTACCTGCTGAAATTTCCAGACATAATCTTCAATTGTACCAGCACGAACATATAACTCTGTGTCACTTAAACCAGTCTTACTCCATTGGCCAGCATTTAATCCAAGAAGTTTATTTGCATTTAATCGTGCTTGCTCAAGCGCCAACTGACGACCAGAGTATACTTCAGTAGATGCAACCGTAGAAAGATTTTTTATAGCATCCTTACTTATGTAAAAATTATATCTTGTATTAACATGCATAAGTGAAAGTGCAGCACCTAATGCTAAATGTTTATTAAAGCCATATTCTAACGCAAAATCAAAACCGGTTGAACCAAGCTTTCCATAAACAACATATGGTAACTCAACAGCGTCCCATTCGGTTAAATATTTTGGATTTTCAATACCAGCCGAATCCATCGCACAATTTAACTGATACATATCAAAACAACCACCAAGTTGCGGCAAACGGATATCATCACCATTTTCATCTCGACCTCCATCGCCAGTCATAAAGAAAACCCCCGCACTAAGACGGGACAATTTATTTGGCGTTCGCCACGTAAGGCGCTCATTCAATGGAAAAAGATATCTGTTATCAAAATAACCATTGATACATGAAACAGAAACTAATGCACTGAGAAAAATAACGAAAACATTTTGCTTAATCATTAACAAGCCTCTACTCGATAGCTCAGCAGGAGGTCCGGCTTCGCTTTATAAAAAACAATATATCTTTACTATAAAATATCAATTCCTATAACAAACTGGTCTGCCATACTACTACGCGGCTTTGCAGCTACGAAGCACAGGTCCACTCTTATACAGTCCATCCCCACTTACAGCTTCGCCGAAACAGTCTCCGCTGGTTAATGGCGTAAGCCAGGCGAAGCTCCGTAGGAGCGGAGACTGGTGGAGAGAGTGGGATTCGAACCCACGGTCCCGTCATTCAACGAGACAGCCGCTTTCGAGGCGGCCGCTTTCGACCACTCAGCCATCTCTCCGAAATACTCCAACACCTTTCTTTAGCATACCGCATTCACTATTTTTTTAAAGTACAATTGCTTAAACAAATATGATTTTTTATAACCTATTATCCTATTTTTAAAACAACAAAAAGAAAAAACACTTTTTATTACGAAAAATACAAAAAAGACAAACATCAATAAACGCTATATTAAAAAACATTTCCAAGACCCTTTTTATCAACTTTTTTTTTCTGGTATGCTTGGAACCAAACTTCACAAAAGTTCTAAAACATAAAGGGAATTTAGATGGTTAACAAAAATGTTCAAGCAATTATTCTCGCTGCAGGCAAATCAACTCGCTTCAATACAGGCAAATCAAAGCTTGTTGAACGTATTTGCGGAAAGGAAATGGTCGTTCACACTACATCCTTACTAGAAATAATGAACATTCCAACAGCAATAGTTGTGGGACATAAAAAAGAACTAGTTGAAGAAGCAGTAAGAAAATATCATAAAAAAAGCACCCTATTCAGTTTTGTTCATCAAAAAGAACAACTTGGAACCGGCCATGCATTGCTATGCACAAAAAAAACATGGAAAAAAGATCATATTCTTGTCATGAATGGCGATACCCCATTATTAACGGAAGAATTGCTTCAAAAATTAATCGACACACATATAGAAACTGATTCTGCAATGTCATTTATTGTTGCACATAACGTTGATCCTTCAGTTAAAGGTTATGGGCTCGTTTTTTATAAAGATAATAAGATAAAAATTATAGAAGAAAAACATTTAGAAGGAAAACAACGAGATGATATTTGTCTCAACGCCGGTATCTATATTTTAAAACGCAACTTTATTGAAGAATATCTTGAAAAACTTCCGCAAAACAAAAAAAGTGGTGAATTTTACTTAACAACACTCGCAGAAATGGCAAGCAATGATGGACTACAAGTAAGCGTTACAGATGCACCATTTGACAGCGTACGCGGTGTTAACACCTTACGCGAACTCTGGGTTGCAGAACAAATAAAAAGGTCACATTTAATTGATCACTGGATGAGTCACGGCGTTCGTTTCTCTGTTGCGCAAAATATACATATAGATGAGGCAGTTAAAATTGGACGCGATGTCTATATCGGCAACGGAGTTCAATTATTCGGAAAAACAGAAATAGGCGACGGAACCTCCATTTCACCATTCTCAGTCATAAAAAGCGCAAAAATTGGAAAACATTGTTCAATTAGACCAATGTCAGTTATCAAAAAAAGTACTATCGGCGACCACTGCAAAATCAACTCTTTTGTACACATTCATGAGTTCAGCACCATACAATCTCATTGCACAATTGATAGCTTTACCGAAATACGAAACCAAACAGTAACACAAAAAGCAGTACCTGAATCCAAAAAAAAAGACAAAACATTCATGGCAGCATTTAAAACATCCGTAGATCAAGGCTTTACTGATAGCTTATGATAAGATTTATACATACAGCTGACATACATTTAGGCGTTGAGAATTATGGCAAAATAGACCAAAAGACGGGTATCCATACTCGTCTTTTGGACTTCTCACATGCACTGGAATATTGCATCGATTATGCAATTGAACAAAAAGTCGACTTCTTTCTGTTTTGTGGCGATGCATACAAAACAACAAGCCCAAGTCCGACGCAACAAAAACTTTTAATGAGCCATTTTCTAAAACTTTATCTGGCTGGCATTCCAACCATTATCATCATTGGAAATCACGATCACCCATTAAGCTTTGGCAAAGCTCATTCGCTTGATATATTCAGCGATCTACCAATTGATGGTTTCCATGTTATTAATAAACCAAAAACAATTACTCTTGAAACGCAACATGGCCCCATACAAATCCTTGGCATTCCATGGCCAACGCGCAACACAATCACACTCAACTCTAATGAAATGCTCTCAGAAATCACCACGAATTTATCAAAAACAGTAAGTTCAATTATTCAACATCATGCAGATCAACTCGATCAAACAATTCCGTCAATTCTTGCCTGTCACCTAACAGTCAGCAACGGAATCTTTTCAGGTTCAGAAAAACGTGCAATTTATGGCACCGACCCAATTTTCCTTCCATCACAACTAGCAATTAAACCATTTGATTATGTAGCTCTTGGCCATTTGCATCGTTATCAAAATTTAAATGAGAATGGTTATCCAGCGATCGTATATCCTGGCTCCATTGAGCGAATAGACTTTGGTGAACGTAAAGAAGAAAAAGGTTTTTGTCTTGTCTCCATCGAAAAAAAAGGCACGGTTTCACATACATTTGTACCAACACCAACACGCCCATTTATCCAAATTGAAGTACAACT
>CAZJVC010000014.1:0-15905 GCA_964549515.1 uncultured Pseudomonadota bacterium
GCTATAGCTCAGTTGGTAGAGCGCATGAATGGCATTCATGAGGTCACCGGTTCGAACCCGGTTAGCTCCACCACCAACCAGCATCCTGCTGGACCGGGCTTAAAAATAATTCATATAAGCTCAACAGAAGCCTGAGCCGAAGGTGTAACCTTAAGGCGAATGGTGTACGTTTTGAGCGGTGGCAATCCAACTGCAAGTTGGTGCACTTTATCAAAGGTTTGTGCAAACAAATCTTTGCGCTTCACCCGCGGAGGGTGATAGAAGATATCTTGTTTTGCGCTTCACCCGCGGAGGGTGATAGAAGATATCTTGTTTTGCGCCTCACCCGCGGAGGGTGGAAAAGTATTTTATTTGGGGCTATAGCTCAGTTGGTAGAGCGCGTGGTTCGCAATCACGAGGCCACCGGTTCGAATCCGGTTAGCTCCACCACCAACTTCCAGTTGGATCGGGTTTTAACATCGCTGGTAATAAACAGGTTAGCTTCACCACCAACTTCCAGTTGGACCGGGTTGAAAAGCCAATGGCAAGTTCAAGCTTGTTTGTTCGGAGTCTTGGCGAAGACGGATTTTTAAAAAAATTTATTCTGTTGATCTGTTTCTCATTTTTTTAATATATGATACGCTAACGACATAATCAGTTTTTAATATAAGGATTAATGAAAATGGGTACGTTGGCACAAAGTAGTATTTTGCAGTTGGTTCGTAGTTCAGATATGATGACCATTTCTGTGTTATTGCTGTTGCTTGCTATGTCAGTTTTTTGTTGGACCGTCTTTCTTTATAAATGGGTCTTGTGGCGCGTGAAAAAACGCCAACTTAAATCTGCCATTTCTCATATGAAAAACGCTGAAAATCTTGAAGATGTACTTTACATTACGTCTAAGTTTTCAAATACGTTGCCCGGTTATTTTTTATCTAAAGCTTTAAAATATCTTAAGTCATTATTGATGACATGTAATGGTAATAAAAAGGTTTTGTGCGAACGTGAGTTTGACATGTTGGAGCGCATGATGCAGCAGGCGCATGAATTGGTGTTGTTCAGTGAAGAGCGCTTGGTACCACTTGTTGGTGCATGTGCAGCTGTTGCACCGTTGCTTGGTTTGTTTGGTACAGTGTGGGGACTGATGAATGCATTTGTTGGTATCAGTCATCAGCAAAGTGCTGATATTACAGCGGTTGCTCCAGGTATTGCGCAAGCGTTAGTTACAACTGTTGCTGGCTTGCTCGTTGCGATTCCTGCGTTAATTATTTTTAATTATTTAACTATGCAGCTACGTTCAATTGACCAGCAAATTACCTCCTTAGCAGATCGTTTTTTGTGGCTTAGCCAGCGTCTTTTTTATGAAGAAAAAAAGGTTAAGTAATGTCGGTAAAGCGGAGACAGTTGCGACGTCAAATGCCGTTTCCTGAAATTTCGTTAACGCCATTAATTGATACTGCGCTTACGTTGCTTATTATTTTTATGATTACAGCACCGATGATGCGTATGACGATTAAAGTTGACTTGCCTGATTCTAAAACATCTGAGCAAACAAAAATCGAAGAAGAGAATTTGACGGTCGAAATGGATACGCAAGGGCGCGTGCATTTTAACAAAAAGATTTATGATATTAAGAAAAATAAAGGTCCTGCAAGTTTAGAGGCACTTCAAAAGGCAGTCTCTTCTAAGGTCACTAAGACTAACAATAATCTATTTTTGTTTGCAGATAAATCGTTGCGTTATGAAAACGTCATTAAACTTTTTGATGTTCTTAATCCGATAGAAGGGGTACAGCATGTTGCCTTGGTTACCCAAAAAGTTATCTAAGCGCGAACGGTTTTTTTTACAGTTAACAGCGCTTACGTTTTTGGTGCATGTACTTTGTTTGGGTTTCTATTTATTTTGGTCTCGTCCCGAACCGTTAACAATAAAAATGAATATGCAGATGCTGCGGCCAGGTGTTCCTGTGCGCGTTGTTCCGTTTGTTAGAAGTACAGGGCAACTCAAAAAACTTGCACATGGATCGCATTCACAAAAAGAGAATTTGCAGGCGAAACGAAAAAAGAGCCAGATAAAAAAGAGTGCTGCCCCAAAAAAAACTTCAGTAAAAAAAGTTAAAGAGGTTAAAAAAAAGAAACTTGTTGAGAAGAAAGATCCTGTCAAAAAGAAGCCGGAGCCTGAAAAGAAGAAGCCGGTTGAAAAAAAGAAACCAATAAAAAAAGAGAAAAAAACAACTGAGAAAAAAATAGAAAAAGAACCCGCTAAGCCGGAGCAGGTTCAGCCTGTTCAGGAAAAAAAAGAAGAGCTGGTGCAAGAAGGTAAAACAGGGAGCGAAGTTGAAGAAATTGTTATTGGGCAGCAAGAATACGAAGTGATGCAGCTTTATCAAGAGATTCATGACGAACTTTCGACATATTGGCATCCACCTGCCGGTTTTAATCCGAAAAAACAGGCAATCTTGTTGGTTTCGCTAGGGCAAGATGGGGCCATCGTTCAGTTACAGGTTGAACAGCCATCTGGTATTCTTGTGTATGACATGGCTGCGCGTATGGCTGTATCGAAAGCAAAGTTTCCTAAAAACATCTGGGGTCAACAGTTGAGATTGCATTTTTAGAATGCGTCCTTCGACTCCCGCTCAGGATGATCGGAGGAAGGAAATCAAAAAGTTGCTTGTGGTTTGTGGTGAGTTGTTTTTGTGGTGAGTTGTTTTTTTCCGCGCTCATGGTGATGGGAAAAAATTGAAAAACCCGCTCATCCTGCCATTCGACAGGCTCAGGATAAAATTGTATCCCTTCGGCTTGAGCTAAAGCTCTCGCTCAGGATAAAATTGTATCCCTTCGGCTTGAGCTAAAGCTCTCGCTCAGGATAAACTCCGGATCATGGTGGGTTGTTTTTCTTCACGTTCATGGTGAGCGGGAGTCGAACCATAAGAACGTATATTTATAAAAGGTTAATTCATGAAGTTAGTTTTTTTCGGGTTTTTGTTTTTTATATTTCCTACATTTAGTACATCACTTGAATTTGTTATTGATACATCTTCATATGAGCCTATGAATTTATTATGTATTGTTGAAAACAGACTTAGTCTGAAAGGTGTTCCAGATGATGTGCATAGTTTTGTGCAGGAGTACATAGGGCCATTGCTTGGTGCTACGAGGCAATTTGACGTTGTCGTACGGTCTGAAGAGATTCCAAAAACAAAAAAACAGATGCAGCATATATTGGCAGATGGTTTTCCTTTGGCGTTATTTTTTGAAGGTGACAATCGTTCGTTAACGTGGCGCCTGTATGACACGATGAGCTTGTATCAGATTAAAGGGAAAATGCATAAACGTGGATTGTTGCCCCGTTATCAATGGGCGCTTGATGTTGCAGAAACGATTTGGCCAGAGCTTACGAGTCAACGAGGTTCTTTTTCGTCACTGATTGTTGCAGGAAAACATAAATCAAGCAAAAGTAATCGCATTACGCGTGACCTTCATTTAATTCATCCATTTTATACTCGTGAGATTTTTGAACCAATTAAGCTTGTCTCGCGTGGAAATAATCTTGCTCCTCGTTGGCATTCGCGGCGCGACGTGATCTTTTTTTCACAACATACTTCGGTGAATGTACGTTTAATGTCAGTTGATCCGTATAATAATGTACGAACCATTACGAGTTTTGATGGTCAAAATATGACGCCTTCGTTGTCAAAAGAAGGGCGCGTTGTAATGTCGCTTTCAAGGGACTCTCATACACATTTATGTGAATATGTTTTTGATAAAAAACAACACAAGGGTTCATTTAAACGTTTAACACCTCGTGGTGGTGATTTTATATCGCCATCCTTTATTAATGAAGATGAGGTGGTTTTTTGTCATATCAATGAACTAAATGTTCCAAGTCTTGGTACGTTAAATTTGAAAAATAAAAAAATCACTTGGCTTAAGTTGGGCAGAGCGCTGTGTCCAGCTGCAAGTCCATTCGGTGATAAAATAGCATTTTGCAAAAGGGCTGATAGTGCATATCAATTATGGATCTATGATTGTGCTACCAAGCAGGAAGAACAGATTACGAGATGTGTAGGAAGTAAGGATGAATGTTCCTGGTCTCCATGTGGCAATTATCTTGTATGTTGCGTTGAGAAGGGTGATTCGAGCCGCTTGGCTATTGTCGATGTCCATACAAAGGTCCTTCGCTATATTACTTCTGACAATGAGGAATGGAGCTACCCGTCATGGTCACCACATCTTTCAATACCATTCTCTTTTGGCAAAATAGCTTGATGTGTGCTATAATTATCAAAAATGTCGACAATTATAACAAAGTTTATTATACTAATAGAAAATAAGTGAAGAGTTTAAGGCTTTGCATTATGTTAGGGTAGGTGGATTATGAAATCAAATTTTATGAAAAAGTTTAAAAAATATTTTGGAAATGGGCCCAAAGGCTTGGTAATTTTTGTTACCATCTTTGCCCTTGGCCTTGCCTTGTTGTCTGGTTTGACGGAGTTTTCGCAGAATGTTGTACATTTGGCTACGACGGATTTTTTGGAGTCTGTGAAACAGGGTAAGATTGAGTCAGTTACGGTCTCAGGGCAAGAGGTGTCTGGTCGATTAAAAGATGGCAAGCAGCTGTTCCAGGCGCGTATCGCACGTGGTGATAATCAGTTTATGGATGACCTTCACAAAGCTGGTATAAAGGGTGACGTGGCAAGCAATTCGACCCCTCTTGGCTATTTGTCGACTTTGCTAGGGTTGTTGTTTCCGTTGATGGCAATTATTATACTGTTTTTTTTATTTAAGATGTTTAAAGGTTCAGGTAACTCACAAGGTGGCCCTGGATCTGGTATTTTTAGTTTTGGTAAAAGTCGGGCAAAACTGACCTTGCCTTCAATGGTAAAAGAGCGCTTTTCAGATGTTGCTGGTGCTGATGAGGCAAAAGAAGATTTGCGCGATATAATCGACTTTTTGAAGAATCCAGAAAAGTTTAAAAAAATGGGTGCCAAGGTTCTGCGCGGGGTCTTGTTGGTGGGTGAGCCTGGAAATGGTAAAACGTTGCTAGCACGAGCTGTTGCGGGTGAAGCTGGGGTGCCATTTTTCAGTATTACTGGTTCAGATTTTGTAGAAGTTTTTGTTGGTGTTGGTGCTTCACGTGTGCGTGATTTATTTGAACAGGCGCGTAAGCAGTCACCGAGTATTGTTTTTATTGATGAGATTGATGCGATTGGACGTCATCGTGGCAGTGGCTTAGGCGGCGGTAATGATGAACGTGAGCAAACGCTTAATCAATTATTAACGGAGCTTGATGGTTTTGATACATCAAAGCATCCGATTATTATTATGGCTGCAACAAATATTCCAGAAGTGTTGGATAAGGCATTATTGCGTCCCGGTCGTTTTGACCGTCAGGTTGAAATTCCATATCCAGAATTAAAAGATCGTGAAGAGATTTTGCGTATTCATAGTCGTAATAAAAAGTTTGGTGATTTAGTTGATATTCATAAGTTGGCTATTGATACTGCAGGTTTTACTGGTGCAGATTTAGCTAATATTATGAATTTAGCTGCAATCTATGCTTCCAAGGGCACAGCTGGAAAAATTGAGCAAGAGGACTTGTTGAAGGCGTTGAAGAAAGTTCAATCGTCGAAAGAAACTGCGCAATTAACGCCATCGTTGTTGCCTAAGGGTGGTGGCCAGGCGCGTATGTTTATGCCATCACAAATAAAATATAAATTTTCCGATGTTGCAGGTTTGCCTGAGGCAAAAGAAGAAGTGATGGATATTATTACGTTCTTGAAAGAGCCGGAACGATTTACAAAAGTTGGGGCGCGGGTGCCACACGGTGTATTGCTTGTTGGAGATCCAGGTAACGGTAAAACGTTACTGGCAAAAGCGATTGCTGGTGAGGCGAAGTGTCCGTTCTTCACTGTGAGTGGTTCCGAATTTATTGAGCAGTATGTTGGTGTTGGTGCTTCGCGTGTTCGTGAATTATTTGCTAATGCGAAGAAGCATGCGCCATGTATAATTTTTATCGATGAAATAGATTCTGTTGGTGGCAAACGACATTCTGGTGATGGTGGTACAACAGAATATGCACAAACGTTGAATCAGTTATTAACTGAGATGGATGGTTTTGAATCAAGCGAAAAGCCAATCATTGTGGTTGGTGCAACTAATCGTGATGATATGCTTGACCCTGCATTGTTGCGTCCAGGACGTTTTGACAGGAAGGTGCATGTCCCATATCCATCAATTGAGGTTCGTGAAGAGATTCTTAAGGTGCACACGAAAAATAAAAGCCTTGATCCGTCAGTTGATCTTTTAAGGGTTGCGCGTGGTACACCGGGATTTTCTGGTGCGCAGTTAGCTAACCTTGCTAATGAGGCTGCGTTGACTGTTGTTAGTGACAATCGTGAAACTGTTACGATGGAAGATTTTGAAGAAGCACGTGATAAAGTGATGCTTGGCAAGCAGCAAAAAACTATTAAGCAAACCAAGGAAGAGTTAAAAGTAACAGCTTATCATGAAGGTGGCCATGCCATGATCAATCTTTTGTTGCCAGAGTATACTGATCCGCTTCATAAAATTACGATATTACCGCGCGGTGGTGCATTAGGTATAACCTTTTCATTGCCAGAGCGTGATCGTTATTCAATAACACGAGAGCAAATGCTTGCGGAGCTTAAGTTCTTGCTTGGTGGTCGTGTGGCTGAGGAAATTGTGTTTGATACGGTAACGACAGGTGCTTCGAGTGATTTCAATCGCGCCTCAGAAATAGCGCGTAAAATGGTTTGTAATTATGGTATGTCTGAGCTTGGACCTGTTACGTATGGTCAGTCGTACTATGATTTCAAATACTCAGAAAAAACTCGTGAACAGATTGATGCGCAGGTTAATAAGATTGTGAATGAAGCGTATGCTGAAGCGAAGAAATTATTGCAAGATAATCGTGGTAAGCTTGATAAACTTTCTGAAGAACTTTTGAAGAAAGAGATGTTGTATGCAAGTGAAGTGTATGAGCTTCTTGGCATCGAGCCACGTGAAGATCACAAACTTTTTGAAAAAGAAGTAAAACCTTCAGAATCGGACTCGGATCAGGATGAAACAATTCCGGCTGATTCCGTGCAATCTGAATCGTAAAAACAATCCAGTAATCATGAATTTTGCGAGGGTCAGAAATGGCCCTCTTTTTTTTTGTTCACAAATTTTCTCAGCTGGGGTAATATAGACAGGTAGTGAAGGAAATAAGGTGAATATAGATCAAGCGTTAGTAGATAAGGTTGGCGCCGTCGCTAGAGAAGCAGGCACTTTTTTGATGCAGTACTGGGGTAAAAAACTTCATAATAATGATAAGCCTGGTGCTGGGTTTGCGACTGAAGCAGATCGTGATACTGAGCAGTTTATAATAAAAAAATTAAAAGAAATTGACCCTTCAATACCTTTCTGGGCTGAAGAAAGTGGGATCTCACAAGATGGGAGTGATTGGTACTGGGTTATTGATCCTCTCGATGGAACGACAAACTTTGCACATCATATCCCTTATTTTTGCGTCTCTATCGCTTTAACATACAAAAATGAGCCGCAGGTAGGGGCGATTTATGATCCTATCTTAGATGAGCTCTTTGTTGCGTATAAGGGTGGCGGTGCTATGCTCAATGGTGCAAGAATGGCAGTTTCTGAGGTTTCGCTTGAAAAATGTGTTATAGCAGTAAATTTGCCGTATGTGTCTAAAGATAATTTTGAGGACAATTTTAACCAGTTTCAGGTAATTCGAAGCCATGCCGGTGCGATTCGGATTATGGGTTCAGCTGCTCTTGGTTTAGCGCATGTAGCGGCCGGACGTTTTGATGGAACCTTTTTTCCTGGCCTGTGTTGGTGGGATGTTGCTGCGGGTATTATTATTTTGAAAGAATCTGGTGCGATTGTTTCAGAATTAGATGGAACGGTTGTAGGACCCGGCTATCAGACCTTTTTGGCTTCAGGAAAACCAATTTATGATAAATTGTGTGGCCTTTTAACAGATAAAAGTTGAAAAAAACCCTATTTTCGCTACAATTAAAAGAAAAACGAACTAATCGGAAGCGAGAACATAATGAAAATTTGTGTGGTGTGTAGTAAGAAGCCACGTTCTACATTTTCTGTAAGTCATGCACATAATCGCACAAAGCGTTGGATTTACCCCAACGTGCATATAATGCGTTTTATATATGAAAATGATCCAAAGAATAAGGTTCATCGTGGTTCAGTGTGCACAAAGTGTTTAAAAGCTGGAAAAATTAAGAAGGTTGTATAAAGGTTACTATGGCAAATATCAAGTCGGCTAAAAAGCGGGCAAAACAAAGTGAAAAAAGGCGAGTAATAAATATTAGTCGTCGCTCTTCAATTAAGACGTCTGTTAAAAAATTATTAGGAGCAATTGAAGCAAGCGATCCTGCAGAAAAAATTAAAGCGTTATTTAATGATGTACAAGCTAAACTTGCTCGCGCAAAGAGCAAAAAGCTTATTCATGCGAATACTGCTTCACGTAAAATTAGTCGTTTGGCAAAACGTGTTTCAGCGAAACCTGCTTTAACTAAGAGTGTTTCAGCGAAGGGTACTTCAGCGAAACGTGTTTCTGCGAAGGGTACTTCAGCGAAACGTGCTTCTGCGAAGGGTGCTTCTGCGAAGGGTGCTTCTTCAAGTAAAGCATCTAAAAAATAATTCATTCGTACAAAAGTTTTTTAGGCGAGCTCAGGCTCGCCTTTTTTTTTGAAGATAGAACTATCGACAAGGTTGTTGGTAGCTCAAAGTTATCCTTTTTGTTTATTTTATTTATTTTTTTTTGTGATAATCTTAAAGTAAGTAGTTTGTTTTTAGGAGTGGATGTGTTTAAGATAGTAAACTTTTTGTTTGTTCTGATGGTATTGTCTTGGTCGAACATCGTATGTGTGGGGCCGGAACAAGTAATGCCTCCTGATCATTTTGATCATATGCTGACATATTTGAGGGAGGGTGCGCTGATGGTTGCAGTTCAGAACCCTGTTTGTGGAAATATTAGAGCAGCCTTGGGTGTTGATTGGGAATGCGAAGGAATAAGAGAAGGTGGGCGTTCATATTGTCTGTGTCATAAAGATGTATATTTGCAACAACGTCTTTGTAAAATTTACAGTGGAAGCGGAGAGCTTTTGTGGGAATGTGAATATTAATAGTTTGTTCGAAAATTAACAATTGTGTAGGATGTAGCTTGTCCCTTCGACTTTGCTCAGGATGAACCAAGCCATTCGAGCATCATACCTCGTAGCTTGCTGCGAGGTTCTTAATTTCTGTTTCGTGCATATAATTCTGGTAATTTTTTAAGAATTTTTTAGCAACGAGAGCCGGTGCGCGTGAGCCTCCGCCATGTTCGACAAGAATGACCATTGTTAATGGTTTCGCGTTCTTGTATTGTATGTTTGCTACAAGCCATGCATGTTCTCTAAGTTGGTCATTTAAATACCGATTGCGTAGTGAACTGATTTGTGCAGTACCTGTTTTTGCATAAATTTCCATATTCTCGATATTGCGTAATCTTTGCCCAGTTCCATATTCAACGGTTTCTTTCATAGAGTCCCGTAAGAATTTCAGTGTAGAGGGGAGTATATTTAGCTCAGATCGCTCAACTTCTTCATCTTCTAGTAGGCGTGGCTTAACTAGAAATCCTTTGAAGATGGAGCTTAACATGCGCGCTATTTGTAATGGTGTAACGAGAAGGTAGCTTTGACCGATTACGGCTGATAATGTTTCACCTTTCCACCATCGTTCACCTTTTGTGTGAAGTTTCCATGATGAGGATGGGATAAGGCCAGTTTTTTCGGGGAAAATGATGCCGGTTGATTTGCCGAGGCTGAAACGGTTAGCGTATTCTGCTAGGGTGTCGATTGATAAGTGCTGAGCAATTTTAAAAAAGATAATGTTACATGATTGTGCTAGAGATTCTTTGAATGTTATTGGACCGTGACCTTGATGGTTGTTGCAATGGTATTTACGATTACAAAATGTATAATATCCTTTGCACACGCAGGTTGTATCTTGTGAAACGATACCGGTTTCTAAAGCTGCTGCAACAGTTACTAATTTAAAAAGTGAAGCTGGTGGATAACAGGCTTCACAAGTTCTGTTTAAAAATGGTCGTTTTTCTTGGATGGTCTTCCATGTTTCATGTGATAAAGGTTTAAGAAAAATTGATGGATCAAAATTTGGGCGAGATAAAAACGTTCGCAAAGCACCAGTTTCTGGATCCATTATAATGAAACATCCGCCCCAGTTTGCTGGAAATGATTGTTCGGCACGTTTTTGAAGTTCAAAATCTAGGGTGGTACGAATTGTTTGTCCGGCAATACCAGCCTTATCCTCTTTTTCTTGTAATGATTTGCCAATTGCATTGACTGTGCTTCTTTTTATGCCCGGTTTACCGCGCAGTGCATCTTGAAAGATTTTTTCAAGACCCATTTTTCCATCTGGTTCTGTGCCATGGTGTGCAAGGTAACCGATTGCGTGGCTGGCAAGTTTCTTATATGGGTAAAACCGTTTAAAGGAACTTTTTATTATTAAGTTTGGTTCATGCCCAAGTTTTTCAGTAATGCAGCTTAATTCTCCAAAATCAATATCGCGAATTAGTAGTAAAATGTGTTCAAGTTGTTCTGCGCGATTAATATTTTTTATTTTCTTTTCCTCAAGGAATGATTGATGTGTAATTTCTTCTAATGCAAGAAGAACTTCCTTTTGGTGTGTAGTAAGTGTTCGTTTGCCTGTTCCGTACCAGTAAAGTTCTATAATTGGTTTGTTTGTGGCCAGTATTTTGCCATGTGTATCAACAATATTTCCGCGTGGAACATAAATTTTATCTAGTCGGGTAAAGTTGTATTGGCTTAATTGGTTAAGATGATCTTTAAGGAGAACCTGTAGATGAAAAAGGCGTCCCCATCCTATTAAGATGAGTACGACGAATGTGTATAAAATTTTATTAAACTTGGAGTTACTTTTCATCGATGTTGTTGTTGATCAAAAACTGGTTTATTGGATGTAGTCGATCACAAATATCAGAAAGATGTTGGATAGTAACATGCGTATATTTTTCTGTACTAGATAATGATTTATGTCCCAATAGTTCTTGAACAATGCGTAAATCAACACCTTGATTAAGAAGGTGCGTTGCAAAAGTGTGGCGAATTTTATGTGGTGTTATTGGCCGTTTAATTTTGAGAAATTGTCTAAAATTTTCGAGTGTTCGTTGAATTGCGCGGCTGCTGAGTTTTGTTCTGCGATTGTTGAGAAAGAGATGTTCATTATCATCGTGTGGTGTGACACGTTCTTTATCTAAATACTCTTCAATTTTATCTGCTGCTTTGTCACCAAAAAGGGCTAGTCGTTCGCGATTACCTTTACCGAGAATGCGTATAGTTTTTTCTTTCATGTCGACATCGCTGATTTTTATATTAGTAAGTTCGGAGCAGCGGATGCCTGTAGCATACAAAAGTTCTAATATGGAAATATCGCGAAAAGGGTGGTTTGATGAAATGCTTTTTGGTGTCACATTGTCGAGCAGGTGGAACATTTCTTCAACGCTCAAATAAATAGGAAGCTTTTTTTCGACTTTTGGTCGTTTGAGTTTTAAGGCGAGACGTCTTCCTTGTGTAAGGCAGAATCTTTCAAGTGACTTGATACAAGAAATTTTTCGAGCAATTGAACTGTTTTTTGTTTTGTTATTATATAGATGGATAAGGAATTTTTGCAAAACAGATTTAAGGTCCAGAGCTTTATGATCTTTTTCCCAAAATCTAACAATTTGATTGAGGTCTAACTCATATGATCGTATTGTGTTGTACGCAAGTCCTTTTTGCACCTCTACGTATGTAAGAAATTCTTGGCAAGACTCTTTAAATTCTTCTGATGACATTAATGCATCCTTTTTTAGTGAATATTATATTTTTTGCAACGGCGATTAACAGATGATCGGTTTACTCCTAAAAATGTAGCAATTTTATTTTGATTTTTAAACTTTTTCCATAAGATAGACATGCTGTGAGGGTCACGTAACGCATGTTTTCCGAGTTGTGAAATCTTTCTAAGTTCTGGATCGACAAGTGTGTGTGCAGGTTCAATTATTATTTCATCAATATTGTGTTTTTTCGATTTCATTGTAATTGCGTGGTGAACATGTTTTTTAAATTCTTTAATGCTCATTGGTTTGTTCTTAATAATTTTTTGTTTTTCTTTCGGTGTCAATGCGAGTAAGTTTTTGAAGTTGTTATGTTTGATCGATTGTTTTGCATAACTTTCTGCAAGTTCTGCCAGTTCTTTTGGTTGAATATTAAATAATGAAGGGAATGTGAGTGTGTTTTGACGAAGTTTCTCATAGAGTTCAGGAATAAGTTTATTTTCACGAACAAGTTGATTTAGATCAATGTGCGTAGAGCAAATAATACGAATATCGCTTTTCTGGTTGGGTATGTCCAGTGGGGGTCTGTTTAGGTGAAACTTGTTAGAGGGTTGTTCACCTTTGTATGCTTGATAATAACCATAGGTTACATAATGCAGAAGATGTTCTTGAGTTATTGTGTCCATCAGATGAATGTTTTCTATAAATAGTGTGTCTCCATCATTTGTTTCAAAAATAGGTTTTTCAATAGTGGTACCGAAAAGGGGATCGATACCAAAAAGTTTTATTGTAAGGTTGTTATTACTCTCGGTGTTGAGAGAGAGTACCTGAAGTTTTTCCCTAAAACTGATGTGGTGTAATATTTCGACAATCATCGTTAAGTCATCGCTGTGTGCTTGTACAAAAAGAATTTCTTTGGAAAGCGATGCTTTTAATAAATTAATTTTTAAGTTTGTGATTGTTTTACCATTTCCGGGAATAGCTTTATTGATTAAAGTGCCGGATTTTGTTGTTTCAAGATAGAGCAAATAGTCCCATTCGGAGGGGTTTTTTAATAAAGGTGTTTGTTGATGTATCAAATCTGAGATGCCTGGATAGTGTGCCAAGATTATAATGTTTTTTGCATCGAGATTAGGAATGGCTGTAAGTACTAATTTCTTACGATCGTTTGATGAAATTTTTGTCTGCGTTGTTTGATATTGTTGGGCAGCTTTTACTAGTTCTTTTAAGTCTTGTGCAAGTGGGTGTCCTTGGTGTAGTGATGGATTGATGTATATGAGTTCTTTGGCGTACTGGTTGGCAAAAATAAATTGTCGATTTTTGTAAAAAAGAATACCTATTTTTTTATATGATTCTGCTTGTTCTAAGAACGTATGAATACTTTCTTTGTATTGATTAATTTCTTGATGTTTTTTGTACAGATCTTCCTTGAGCTGTCTATTATCTAGGAGAACAGATTCAATTTTATGGTTGCGTAAAAGGGTGATGATATTAGAAACAAAACGTGCAAAAACAATAATTTCATCACGTTCTGTCGTGTTATAGAGTTCATTAATGCGTGCATCACGCTCAACAATGATATATCCAATAATTGTTTGATTTTCATATATCGGAACAAATAGATCCGCATTAATTGTTTGCATAAAATTAAGGAGTTTTTGGTTACATGTTGTTGATTCATGAAAATGATTAAATTCTATTTCGTCGAAAATAAGAATTTTTTGTTTTTGTAGTGTTTTTAACAAATCTTTGTTGCAATCATTATGTATGAGCAAATGTTCAATATGTATATTTTCACTAGTTTGTGGATCTTGATCACAGTTTCGAAAATAGAGCGTTGATATTCCCGTGGGAATATTAAACGATTGCCTGAAGAATGACTTAGTAATATTGGTAAGTTCTTGTTTAGTTGATATTGTATTAAGTTGTTCTAATATTTCTTTAAAGTTATGGACAATATCGAGTTGTCTATTGTCATGGACATGGTCATATAGATTCAAAAATCTCAAGTTTATTATTTTCCTTGCACAATAATAAATTGCATAGGTAAGAAGCATTGTTGATAAGCTTACACACGTAAAACTTGATGTGATAAAGTCCGGGCCATACGTGGGGCTTGCATAGTAAAGATCGACAACGACAAGGGGAAGAACGATAGTTTTCAAAAATATAGATGCTTGCCTTTTAATAATACGTGGTAAACGTTTTTTTCTTAAGCGATAGAGTACAATGATGGTACTGATCGTTAAAATTATTCCGCAGTAATACATGCTATATTGCATGACCCTAAATTCAAGGAAAGACTTTTGGGAGGGTTGCGCTATAAAAAAGTTTCCAATAATAAAAGTCATATATGATAAAACAATGCCAAGAGTAATAGGAAAAAAGATTTTTTGATGGACGGAGATTTTTTTGTTTGGCGTGGTGAGTGTTTCCATCATAAGTGCTAGTGAATGCCACATGACAACCATTGAGGCCCATGCTAAGCGGATGATGAGTGTAATAACCGTATATGAAAGGTCTGGAATAAAAAGCATCTGAGTGATTTTTACTGTCCATGATATATCATCTAGCAATCCGCTACTAAGTATCAATATAAGTAAAATGGTTAATTTATTGAATTTGTTTTTAAAGGCGAAGCGTATAATTGAGTAAAGAAAATAAAATTTTATAAAGGCTGAAATGCTTGAAATTATGAATAGGACAATAGGGTTACCAAACGTTGTGGTAATGAAAAATGAAATTTTATCCATAACCAGTTGCCTTTGTTTTTGAGTTGGTTATACTACTTAT
The DNA here is from genome assembly GCA_964549515.1 of uncultured Pseudomonadota bacterium. Lineage (GTDB taxonomy): Bacteria > Babelota > Babeliae > Babelales > UBA12409 > CAZJVC01. The sequence goes on from CAZJVC010000014.1 coordinate 14,653, forward strand.
TGTGTAAGTAAAACGTAAAGGAACAAACAATGATAAATAAAATCAAGTTAATACTTGTTCGGATTTTTCCAGTTATCTTATTAATATTGGCCGGTGGTCCACCTGCTGTTTAACTTTATACCAAAAAAGGTGATTAAACAAGTGCCTGGAGGTGTTTCTGGATTATAAAGTTAATAGGGGCCTTGATACTTTTAAAGTTTTGCGCAAAGCAACAAAAACATTACCAGAACCAATGAGTGTTGTAATTGCGCAGGAATATAATAAAGACCCTTATTTACTACTCATCAGTTGTTTATTGAGCTTGCGCGCAAAGGATGTGAAAACGCTTCCTATTACGCGCAAGCTTTTTTTTGTTGTGCGGACGCCTAAACAGATGTTGGCGCTTTCTGATGCTGAATTAAAGAAGATTATCTACTCAATTGGGTTTTATAATCAAAAGTCACGAACGCTTCGTTCGGTTAGCAAGGAACTTTTAGAACGATTTGATGGTAAAGTGCCTGAAAGTAGGCAAGAATTGTTGAGCATCAAAGGAATTGGGCCAAAAACAGCAAGTCTGGTGTTGGCAATGGCTTTTGATGTGCCAGCAATATGTGTAGATGTACACGTTCATCGATTAGCGAATTTACTTGGTTGGGTGCACACTAAGACCCCACGGGAAACGGAGGTAGCATTAGAAATGATATTTCCAAAGCGGTACTGGGTTGACGTAAATCATGTTCTTGTTAAGGTAGGCCAGAATATATCGTCTGTAGTTCCAAGACTACCTGAACAATTGCAAAAAAAGTTTTTACCGCTTTTTCCTAAGCGTCTTAAACTTTAAACATATCTTTCAAAAAGGCTAATAAACCTTTCTTTGAAGCACGCTTTTTTGCAGGTGTTTTCTTACGAGTCACACTACGTTTGGTTACACGTTTTTTAGCTACCTTTTTCTTAGCAGGTGCCTTGAGTGTTACTTTACGTTTCACTGTGCGCTTAACGCTCTTTTTTTGCTTCATATTTTTTCTCCATGTTTAACGCAAAAACATTGGTCACACCGTAGTATATCCAATGTTTTTACAGTTTTCAACCTTATTTAGCCATCTTTCTACGTGTAACTTTTTTACGAGCTACCTTACGTTTAACAGCTTTTTTGGCTACCTTACGTTTTTTTGGAGCAGCTTTTTTAGCTACCGTGCGTTTTTTTGGAGCAGCCTTTTTAGCTACCTTACGTTTTTTTGGAGCAGCTTTTTTAGCTACCGTGCGTTTTTTTGGAG
>CAZJVC010000014.1:16005-16148 GCA_964549515.1 uncultured Pseudomonadota bacterium
CAGCCTTTTTGACTACCGTACGTTTTTTTGGAGCAGCTTTTTTGACTACTTTACGTTTTGTTGTTGCTTTCTTTCGTTTTACTACCATCTTATTCTCCTCTTTTTTGATGGTTATAAACCTTCTACTTATCTTAATTGTAACT
>CAZJVC010000015.1:0-1327 GCA_964549515.1 uncultured Pseudomonadota bacterium
GTATTACTAAAATTAACATTTTGAAGCAAACTGCCATCAAAAAAACTTCCTGCAAAATCCGTTCCCGCAAACGAAGGCTTGTGGCCATTTGTGTCAGCCTTAATTGGCTTCTTTACCGATGGATCATTTCCACTTAAATCTTTAAAAGAAGATGAACGCGCATCACTATTAATAATGCGCAAACCATCAATCTGTAGCCCCGACATAAGAGCCATATACATCGTCACATTTTCAAATAAAACTCCATCGCCAAATGAGTTCGAAAAATTAGTACCAATCATCGAACAATTATTAGCAAACTTCGTAGCATAATTGACAACTGAAGCTGCAAAGCTTGCGCCATCTAAAACAGGCGCCTTCTTTGAAGATTTTTTAGACGTAAACTGAGATCCCTCTATATCGGTATTAGTAAAGTTTGCATTAGTAAAATCAGCACCATCAAAAACACTGTTATTAAACATTGACCAATCAGCACGCACATTTTTCAAATTTGAATCAATAAATTTTGCATTACTTACATCAAGACCACAAGCTAAATTTGCCCCTTCAAGATTAGCACCAGAAAAATCTGCCTTATTGAGAGCACTTGTGCCATCTTTAAGCACAGGACCACCAAAACCACAATTTTCTCCATTCATTTTAGTAAAAACGGCATTTGTAAGAGTTGCCTTCTTAAAAACTAAAGGCGTTTTATGAGTAAACTTACAAGCAGAAAAATCTTGTTTAGAAAAATCATTACCTGAAAAATCATGTTTTGATTCATCAACAGGACACTTCGCCCCTAAAGAACATGTTATCAAGCTTAAAAAAAGCAAAACTCTAAAATTATACATACACAACCCCCATTAAAAACCATTCCTACCTATAGTGTACCTATAACTTATTTCAATTAGCAATAATAACTATAAATTGAACCCCTTGTCCGCCACAGACAAGGGAAGATAAGTAATCCTTACTCAGGCGAGACTTGTTTTGCTGTATACATTACTATAAAGTTTTTTGGAAAAATTTTCGGCAATTCTTAAACATTTCCTTGTCTGAAACTTTACTTTGAAGCCACTTGGCCTTTTGATCAATATTTTTTTTCGATTGATTTAATTTTGGTATATATACTGTATTTATCGTATCCTCAAGAGCTTTGATGGTAGCCTGATCGTTTTTGAAAATCTGCTCGTGATATGTAATCGATGCGGCTGAATCCTGTATATCGCTGACATAGGAGTTTATTTTATCTACTTGTTGTGCAAGAACTTTGGAATCAACATTATTAAGCATATCTTGTAATCCAGATAAAGCTTTTTGATCAGCTATCAATTGACGCTCCCCC
>CAZJVC010000015.1:1427-15680 GCA_964549515.1 uncultured Pseudomonadota bacterium
CTACTCCATCCTTCATTGCTTGTGTGATCATATCTACTTGTTTAAGCTGTTCCTGCATAATACTTAAAAATGTGGGCGAGGTTGTTGTATCGTTTTTTTTAACTTTAGGCTGAGCTCCTAGTTTTTCAGTTTCCTGAGACAGTCCCTTAGTTATGTTTTCAAAAACTCCCGATATACTTTTTTTCAATGTATCAATAAGATCGATTGTATCAAGAATACCCTTCTGTAAACCAACGATACGCTCACTTCGAAAAGTGCTATCAACCACCAGTTGATTGATCTCTGCAACTGCCTTGTCAACTTTGCCCTTTATCATATCAACAAAATCACTCAATACATCTATATATTTCTTGTTACGCAAAAACAAAAGTGAATCTGCCCGGCGATCTTTAAACCTTTCTGTCGTTGATGAACCAAAAAAGCCACCACTATGCGTTACTGTACATACACGCCCAGTACCATCGCACCCACATCCTTTTCCCGCAGATTGTTCAGCCGAAGTAAGTTGTACTGAATCAAAAGAAGGAAAAATAAGCGTTTCCTTGGCATACAATTTACATACTAAAAACAATATTATATATCTTTTCATCATTACTTCCTCCACTACAAACCAAAGCTCGATCCAATACTCGAAACTGAACTCATTGCGCCAGAAACAGCACTCTCTGCCGCATGTACAGCTTCACTTGCCGCCTTTGATGCAGCCTTCGCCGCTTGCTCCGCTGCCTTTGACGCAGCTAAAGCGGCATTCTTTGCCGCCTTTGACGCAGCTTCAGCCGCCTTGCTTGCCGTAGCACTTGCATTTTTGGCCGCATTAACAGCATCCGTCACTGAGTCGCCAATATCGCCAGTCAACGCACCAATATTCGTAATATCACCCATCATTTTGAAGGCATCCAGACCCAGTTCTTGTAAATTCTTTGCTAAATTTTTAAATAATTGAAGTGGTAAATTTGTCAGCTTTTTAAGAATTTCTTTCCAAATGTTTTTAATTTTAGCCTTGAAAGAATTCAATGCATTAAGTGGATTTTGAACTTTTTTCTTAATAACTGACACAACCCCATTCGCTATGCCGGTAGTAATCTCTTCGGTTAGATTTTTTGCAGATTTAACAGAGAAAGTTGTTTTGTTTTTTGATCCAGCTAATGTATATTCTGCCGTCACAGAAATACTGCCTGTTTGTCCCTTAACAAATTGCGCAAACGATGCACTTGTACCAGAAAGCACAATAGAATCAATAGAAAATGAACCTACCAACTTTGTTAGCAAACTACTCAAAGAGCCAAATTCACTTTTAGCCTTTTTAACAAGAGCTTCTGCCGCGCTAACAAAACCACCAACCAAAACACTTCCTCCTGGAACACTCGAAACTTTGCTATTTATAGAATGCATTTTAGATGTGATTTTTTTCAACGTACTACTCGCGCCATTTGTCAAACTATCAACACCCTGTTGGACTTTATTTTTTATAATAGAGGTCATGTTTGTTTTTACTGTAGCTTTGATAGAAAGCTTTGTTAAAGATTTGGCAGAGACATTTCCAACTATATCAAGTGATAAACCAAGAAGCATACCCGCTATATCGACAGTTAATGTCGAAGGCGTAATCGTAACTGTTCCAACATCTTGTATGATGCCTACAAGGTTTATCTTGCCAGTCAACTGAAATTGTTGTTTCTTTTTATCTACTTCAATTACAACAGCTGGGCTATCCATCGTTATAATGTTGCCAATCGAAACCTTTGGCAACGTACCTTTCAACATAATGCCACTACCGCTCACAGTTCCACTTACCTTGCCTTTTGCAGCAAAGGCATTTAATGAACCAGACACAGAAACCGTTTGTTTCTTAGAAGCATCAATATCAACTATAGCCACTATATTTGCTAAACACCCAATTTGTGGCAACGTAATAACCGGTACACCCGCATGCATTTGATTAGCAAGCGTACATAAATTATTTAAACAAAGAGACGGTGCAGTTGCTTTGGCAAATAAAGTACCTGGCTTACTAAGTTCAAATTTAACTTCAGCTGAAGCTTTTGCGCCACCCAGTGTCGTAGAAACTTTACAATCAATTGATTGGCTCGTTAAAGCTCCCTGTGCCATATCTTTTAATATATTTGCATCTGCGCCTAACAGATTAACAAAATTTGAAGGAGCAACATTTTTCCAAAGCTCCTTGGCAATCTGTGCAACAATTGTTTGCGGCTTTGTTGCATCAAATTTGCCAATTGTCATGGTTCGCTCTGTACCAAGAAACGTATATTTAACTATTAAACTTGGCAATTTACCTGAAATAAGATCTCCAAGTGAAATCGTAAATGCAGCGCTCTCAATATTAAACTGATTTAAAATCTTATTAATATACGTATCAATCGCCGTAGTTAACTCTTTTGCGATACCTGCGCCACCCAAGCCTCCTGCGCAATCAGAACACGAAACATTTAGAATTGGCTTAAGAAGAGCAAGAACCTCATCGCAACCTTTAAGAGCTACCGATTGGCCTCCTCCAAAAACCTTATTAATTGTTTTCTTCGTTGAAGCAGCAATAGATTTCAGCTCAGCTGTAACCGCTTTTACAATTCCTTGTTTAATTTCATACGATACCATTCCTGATTTAATATCCTTAAACGGAATCTTAACTGTACGTATTGCTTCGATACCGGCAACTGTCGCTTCTGTTTTAAAACCAAAACCATCTGTCGTGAAATTGATATCAACAACCTCTTTCATAACGCGAAGAATGTTAACCATGCCCCGCATCTTGATAAACTGTTCCTTTGAAGTTATAACAACATCCATCACCGGACCGCTCTTACCCTTCGGAGCAGTAATCGTCATGACGCTGCCATATTTTATTGGTTCAAGAAAAGCCTTCGCCTGCAATCCAATCTGCGTACCACGCGTCATCAAATTTATCAGGTCAGGAGGAATAACAGACAATTTAACTTTACCTGTTGTTGGAAGAGCCTCTGAAGAAAAGTCACCTGAAACAACTAAACCTGGCGGAATAGTAAGGCTTGCAACAACCACACGATTTTTTGCTGCACTAAATTTAGCATTCTTCACACAGAAAATTTCCGGAATGGTTAATTTAGGAATTCCCACGTTGCCAACAAGCGCTCCACACAAACGTATGGTATCTGCAATACACAATTTATCAAACTTTCCCTGTAAGGCAGATTTTTTTGGATAAATAGGATCAATATCAAAGGCAACCTGTATTTCTTGTTCTAACAATTTTGTAGTACCTGACCCACCAATGCCAGTCAGTATCGGTGCGAGAATATGCAACGTAAGAGAAAGTGGAATCTTTTTAGTTGCATACACTTCTAACGGATAAATACTTGAAAAATTAATCGAAGGACATTTACCTTTCAAGCACTTAAAAATTCCTGTCAAATTTAATTCTGCACCAGTCAAAGAAACACCCATCGAGGCACTCAACTGATTTTTATTAAAATTGAAAATTGTTGATAGCATTAAGCCAAATGTTGGAGGAATGCCACCTTGCCACAAAAGATCAAAGCCTGTAAATTTAACCGGTGCTTTAGCAAATGGCTTCTTTGCTGTAGAGAAATTCTTAGATGCCTCAATTAAATAACCATCAACATCTAATGGATTTGCCGGAATAGTTGCGACTGTAAGAAGATCATTCAAGTTAATTATATCGAGAACCTTACCTGGCTCACTTCCAAAATGTGTCGTAGAGTGAATGCTAAATCCAGATTTAATCTCACCAATACCAAGTATGTCCTTCTCAGACTCTTGGTTTGATAACACAAATTGAGGCTGATTCAAAGTAATAAAATTAAGAGACGATAAACCAAAATCGCTCAGGCTAATGGCGTCCGATGATTTTGTAGCAAATATAAATTGTAGTCCCTTACTTTCTCCTTCTTCTTTTTTTGGATTCAGATTAACAACCAATGTCGCATCTAACTTTTTCTTACCAACACTCAAAATTCCGTCGTATCTAAAATCTAAACCATCTTCTATCGGAATTAAGGACATTCCTGTTTTCTGTATACAAATATGAGGAACACCTAAAGCTTTTGACAATAATGGTATTCCAGCCGCAAATGATACTGGCAAACCACTAATATCATTCAAACATAAAGGTTTCGACTCTCCTGTAGACTCAGTTTCTACCTTTATCTCAATATCTTTATATGTTTTTGAAAGAACAGGCACCTCTACCCTCAAGCGCGCGCCACTAATACCAATCAAACCAAAAACTTTCCCTAAAACAGAGCCTGAAGGAAATCTCATGCGCCCAACAACTGACAAACCCATTGGCAAATTAGCGATAGTTTTATCCGGGTATGTTTCAACTTTTGCCTTATCAATATTAATATCAAATATTGTTGCATCATCGGTATTAGCAAAAGTTATAGTTACGTCTTTCAATGTAATTTGTCTATCCAAAAATCCTAAATCTTTAGAAATTTTGTTAAATGAAAAATCACCTTTCGTTGTAAGGGCAAGTACAATTTTGTAACTAGATTCTGCTTGCATAACTTCTGCCAACTCAGCAATGTCACTTTTATGTTTAGAAAGTTGTGAACGAGCTTTTTTACCAAAGTTGCCAATCTTAATTTGCGCATGGCCTGTATTTTTAACTAAATCACCATCCATAAAATATAACGGCTCATCTTCATTAATAAGAATTCCCATAACCAACGATTCAAAACAAATCGCCTCTACCAGGGCCTGCAAGGGCTCAGCCACTTCAATCTGCATTCCTTCAACAGCTGTTTGTAACGCACCAAGCAAACAAATTCCTTTATCAGATTTAGCTTGTGGATATAACAATATTTTAGGTCTCGTCTTACCCTTTTCATCTTTTTGCAATGAAATAACCGCTTGAATCGTTTTAAGATTGATTGCATTAGTAAATCTAGCCATAAATGAATCTTTAATCGGCACAAAAGCACCAACAATATTGGTGCCCTTTTCAATTTTCTTAACCCCAAAAACAGGCTTAGCCTGAATTGATCCTTCATAATCAGTATTACTAAAAACATACGTAATATTTGAAAATGATCCAAACTGATCTACCGGTGCCAAAGCAGGATTAATTTCTTTAAGAGAAATTGTTCCCTCTGGTTGCACGCCAACAATAATTTTGGGTTGCTGTAAAGCCTCCTCAAGCATAATCGTAATATCTGCTGTTTTATTCTTAATGACAGAACCATTTATAAGAGCTTGCCCCTTAAACTTGATTGCAAAATTACCATCCTTACTGCGCGAAATGTCAACATCCTTAACTTTAATACATGCCCCTTTGATATCACTTAAAACAGGACCTGAAGGTAGATCTGCAAAACCTGGCAAATCTTTAATACAAATCGTTGTCTCTTTTTTCTCACGTGAAAGTAAATGATAGGTAATATCATCTTTTGTTATACCCTTTTTTAATGGAATATTAATAACAAGACGACTTTTTTGCAGTTGCAGCGGTTGCAATAATTTGCCCAATGGACCGTTAATATCAATATCAGTTATCAGATTAAGACCTTTATCAAATGAAATAGCATCTGGTAATGTTGAATCAACCATCGAAAACTCTGGATCAATATCAAAGAGTGAGGCTTTATCTGCATTCGTAAAGGTAAGCGTTGGATTAATTAATTTAATTTGATCAAGATCAATATCAGAAACAACATCACTCATTTTGAAGCCGTCACCCAATCGAAAACCAAAAGCAAATTTATTGCCATCTGCTTGCCATGCTTTCAACATACCTTTTTTACCAAGTGGCGCTCCTTCTTTCTTCGGCACACCCTCTACGAAAAATAGCATGTTAAAATCTTCGTCAAATGCAACTCCTGCATTGGTAAACAAACAAACAAGACTGCATATTTCTGCAGATTGTTTTGCGAGAGCCTCTTTCTTTAACTCATTCAAGAAGGTTTTTATTGCCATAAATGGACAAAATCCCTTTTCAGGATCCTCTTGTAAATCTAGTTTTATTTGCACATCTTTGTATGTTTTTGCAGTTGGTGGAATATAGACTTGCGCTCCAGCATCTTTGAGTCCCATATCGCTCAATGCTTTTGCAAGAAAACTGCCTGATGGCGGCGCCAAAAACCCTTTAACTGTTATGCCTTTTTTTATATTCGGAACACCAAACACAGGCTCTGTTGCATCATTATTTGCTAAAACCAACATAACATCTTTAAAACCGATCAATGTATCAATCTGTTTTATATTTTTGAAATTTGGTAAAAGCGTACCAAGTTTAAATATTGGTAGCTTCAAACCGACAACATACTCGGTGCCAGTCTTTGTTTTTACTGAAGAAATTTCAACGTCAAGTTTTCCTAGACTGCTAAAGTGAGGCAAGGTAACTGTGCCAATAAATCCTAAAGTCAAACTTCCTGCAACTGGCTCTATCGTTACATTTTTAATCGTAATCTCAGAATTCAATATATCGCCAATCAATGGAACAGAGTCAAGTGCCCCAAAATCCAAGCCTGGAACCAATTCTTTTACTTTTTTTGTAACCGGCTTTTTATCCGTTTGCACAAGGCGCATGGTTATATCCTTGCGCGTCAACCCTTTTTTAATTGGTATGTTGATAACAAAACGACTTTTTTGAAACTGAAGCGTTTGCAATAATTTTCCCAGCGGACCGTTAGTATCAATATCAGTTATCAGATTAATACCTTTTTCAATTGATATAGCATCAGGTAATGTTGAATCAACCATCGAAAACTCTGGATCAATATCAAAGAGTGAGGCTTTATCTGCATTCGTAAAGGTAAGCGTTGGATTAATTAATTTAATTTGATCAAGATCAATATCAGAAACAACATCACTCATTTTGAAGCCGTCACCCAATCGAAAACCAAAAGCAAATTTATTGCCATCTGCTTGCCATGCTTTCAACATACCTTTTTTACCAAGTGGCGCTCCTTCTTTCTTCGGCACACCCTCTACGAAAAATAGCATGTTAAAATCTTCGTCAAATGCAACTCCTGCATTGGTAAACAAACAAACAAGACTGCATATTTCTGCAGATTGTTTTGCGAGAGCCTCTTTCTTTAACTCATTCAAGAAGGTTTTTATTGCCATAAATGGACAAAATCCCTTTTCAGGATCCTCTTGTAAATCTAGTTTTATTTGCACATCTTTGTATGTTTTTGCAGTTGGTGGAATATAGACTTGCGCTCCAGCATCTTTGAGTCCCATATCGCTCAATGCTTTTGCAAGAAAACTGCCTGATGGCGGCGCCAAAAACCCTTTAACTGTTATGCCTTTTTTTATATTCGGAACACCAAACACAGGCTCTGTTGCATCATTATTTGCTAAAACCAACATAACATCTTTAAAACCGATCAATGTATCAATCTGTTTTATATTTTTGAAATTTGGTAAAAGCGTACCAAGTTTAAATATTGGTAGCTTCAAACCGACAACATACTCGGTGCCAGTCTTTGTTTTTACTGAAGAAATTTCAACGTCAAGTTTTCCTAGACTGCTAAAGTGAGGCAAGGTAACTGTGCCAATAAATCCTAAAGTCAAACTTCCTGCAACTGGCTCTATCGTTACATTTTTAATCGTAATCTCAGAATTCAATATATCGCCAATCAATGGAACAGAGTCAAGTGCCCCAAAATCCAAGCCTGGAACCAATTCTTTTACTTTTTTTGTAACCGGCTTTTTATCCGTTTGCACAAGGCGCATGGTTATATCCTTGCGCGTCAACCCTTTTTTAATTGGTATGTTGATAACAAAACGACTTTTTTGAAACTGAAGCGTTTGCAATAATTTTCCCAGCGGACCGTTAGTATCAATATCAGTTATCAGATTAATACCTTTTTCAATTGATATAGCATCAGGCAATGTTGGGTCAACCATCGAAAATTCTGGATCAATATCAAAAAGTGATGACTTATCTGCATTTGTATATGCTAATATCGGATTTTTTAATTGTATCAAATCAAGATTTAAACCAGATATAACATCACTCACCTTAAACCCATCACTTAACTGAAATCCAAAAGAAAACTCTTTATTCCCATCTGCTTGCCATACCTTCAGCATACCTCGCTTGCCAAGTGGCGCGCCTTCTTTTTTCGGCACACCATCAACAAAAAACAGCATGTTAAAGTCTTCATCAAATGCAATGCCTGCATTGGTAAAAAGACAAACAAGATCAAGTATTCCTGAAGCCTGCTTTGCTATATCTTCTTGGCCTAACTCTTTAGCTATAGTTAGTCCGGCTTTTAATGGACAAAACCCTTTTTCAGGGTCTTCTTGTAAATCAAGTTTTATTTGAACGTCTTTATAACTTTTGACTGTTGTTGGAATATATATCTGTGCACCAGCTTTAGATAATCCCATATCTTTAATCATCTTCTCGAAAAAGCTGCCAGTCGGAGGTGCTAAAAATCCTTTGACGGTTGTCCCTTTTTTGGCATCTTTTATATCAAAAATAGGAACACTAAGCGTGTTGTCAGTAAAAGCTACCGTAACATTTGAAAACCCAATAAATGAATCAACTTTTTTACCATCTTTCAAGCCAAGTTTCGTTAATGCTCCACCAATCAGAAATTTTGGTAATTGTAACGCTACACCATAAGCAGGTTTGCCATCTTTATTTATCACAATAATTTTCGCATCAACCTGTTGCCCTTCTGCTTGCGCCTTGCCTGTTAACTCAACGCCATTTTCAAGAGCCTTGATGCCAGTTTTCGGATCAATCTGCAAACAAATTTCTTTAAACAATTCTTGAGCAATTGGTCCATGTTCACCTAAATCAGGTTGCAATTTTACCATATTTAAAACATCATTTAGGCAAACTTTAGTCGGATCTTTTTTAACAAGCACCTCAGTATCACTTGTTAAATCTGCACGCATATTAAATGAAATAAAGAGAAGTAATGATAAAATAAAACGCGACAACTTCATTTTTCACCTCAAAAAAACAACTTTTTCTCACGCTAGCACACACAATTAAAAAAAGACAATGTATAAAATTTAAAAGGGGTGTAAAATTACAAACCTCGCAGCAAGCTACGAGGTATAATACTCAAATGGCTTGGTTTATCCTGAGCGAAGACGAAGGGACTCCCGCTCACCATGAACGAGCCGAAAAATCGCTCATCCTGAGCGGGAGTCGAAGGATATGAGCAAATATGTATCACAATGAATACGAGGCAAGCCTCAAGGAATTTAACCCAACATAAATTAAACGAAATTTTACCCCAGGGCGCTCATCCTGCCGTGCCCGCCATAGCCTTGGCGACGGCTGGGAGTGATTTTTGTGTAGCAAAAATTGTATCGAATGATCAGAATATAAAGCAAAAATTTATGGTGACTATACTGCCGTTCGCCTACCCATCCTTCGATACAACTTTATCCTGAGCCTGTCGAAGGGCAGGATGAGCGCCCAAACGGAATTTATCATGAGTTGAAGAAGCGACCACAACAGATTAGCATCCCGAAAAACCTACTGTATTTAACCTGTAGCTGACGTTATCTTGGGATGACATTGACTATGTTCAGTCTTCATAAGACATTCTGCCCGATAGGCATCTGAAACAATCTTATACAAATCAGAATGTTGTGCGCGCCAGTTTAAAACACTATGCGCTTTTGAAGGATCAGCAATGAGACGTGCCGGATCTCCCTCTCGCCGCGCACACGTTTTAATATGCAAAGATACATCACAAACACGGGATACCATATCTAGAACTTCCTTAACTGAATAACCTTGTCCCGTACCCAGGTTAAACGAGCCTGATTTACCATCATTATTAAGATACCCTAATGAACATACATGGGCTTCAGCCAAATCAGTGACATGTAAATAATCTCTAATGCACGTTCCATCTTTTGTATCATAGTCATCACCAAACATATTGAATGACGTCTTATTCAAAGCTGCACGTATTGCCAGTGGAATAATATGTGTCTCAGGTTCATGCCGCTCAACTAACCCATCCTCTGGCTGAGCTCCACATGCATTAAAATAACGTAACGCCGCAAATTTTAATCCATATGCATGCGCACAATCATATAAAATCTGCTCAACGGACCACTTGGTTTGACCATACGGATTGATAGGATTTTTTATATCATCCTCAACAATCGGAACTCGTTTCGGAATACCATACACAGCAGCACTTGAAGAAAAAATAAATTTTTGAACGTCGCGCTCACGCATAACTCGTAAAAGCGTTAACGTTTTTCCAATATTGTTTTCATAATATTTCAGAGGATCGCGAACCGATTCCCCAACGGCAATAAACCCAGCAAAATGTATTACTGCACTAATGTTATATTGAGAAAAAATCTTATTTAGAAGCGCAACATCACCAATGTCACCCTTTATAACGGTTGCCCAAGAAGGATTAAATGGCTGTTTATACAAAAAATTATCCAGAACAAGAACATCAAAGCCTTTTTCTGCTAGCAAATGTGCTGTATGAGAACCGATATAACCAGCTCCACCGGTTACTAAGACTGTTTCTTTCATATAAACCCTTTGCACAACTAAAAGCAGAAGAAAAAAACAGGCTTTGCCTAAACAGGTCACACCTGACCAATTAATCTTCATTAAAATGCTACTCCTATCTTCGCCCAAACCTTCCATTTATCCATCACCGCTGGACCATCACCAAACTCATAGCCACCAGCAAGATTGATGGTTGTTGGAAATACGATATCATGCCATCCATATACCAATGACAAATACACAGTACTAACAACAACTGAAGGATGTTCTGCAGATTCAAAATCTAATTGACAGCTGTCGATTGGAACAAAGGTATCCTCAACTGGCGACGCCTTGAATTCTACTACATCATTCGTTACTTCGGTGTAATTATTTATAGTAGCACTACTCTTTGTTATACGAGGATCTCCACCTTTAATAAAGTTATTTAAATTATTCCAAATTCCTGCAAAACCACGATAATCATTGTGCCAAGAACGCGCTAAACGCACTTTTTCTCGATCTCTGGAATAAAAGTGATATCCTAACTCTCCTTGAAAGTTAGACATTGTATATACCCACGACAAATTCAATGCACGAATTGAACCATGATCAACACGTACAGCTTTTGTAAAATAATTTATTCCCGGTGAAAGTTGCGCTGAATCTCGTTTTGACGGATATACCCAAATATAACGTCCCCATGGTTTGCCGTATGGATCAATTGACCGAATTTGAACATTGTCTAAAAAAAGTGTTGCTCCAGTATCAAACTCAAACGCTAAAGAATTCTCATCATGTGCCCAAACTTTTATTCCACCAACCGTTCCAAAGAAAAATCCCGTGTGACCGTTATAACCAATTATTTTTTCAAAAAGATACTCACTTGTAACCTTCGTGCCTGTTGGCGCTAAAATTCCAGCATAACTACTCAAGTGGTAACGTGGCCCTCTAAAATATGTATATCCAAGCCTCGCTTCAATATCAGCCACACCCCACTTAGTTCGTCGATATTCGCGTTCATCAATTCTGCCGTATTTTAATATGCCACTACGTAATGCACTAGTCATATTCTGCGCGGCATGAATGTTTTCACTATCAGTAAAAAAAGAACCTGACGCCTGTGGATCATCACCATTCGGACCGCCTGGGGTTACTATAGTCTCACACATACCCATATCGTTTTTTATACCCATGATTGGCATTGCAAACTCAAACCACCAGCCTTTATCCAATTCTGATGATAAATGTTGATGGTACAACAACCCTATTCCCCAATACTTATGACTTGGACAGAAACGCAAATTGCTTTGAAATGTCCATGTATTAATAATGTCAAAAATATCGTCGCTCTCGAGAGCCTCAGCGTCACTACGCGGCAACCCGGTCAAAACATCAAAATAATTAGAAATCAAATCAACGTTATGATTTTTAACAGCTTCTGATCCAAGACCACCCGCAACTAGACATGTTTTATTAAATGGCAAAAAATACTGCGCCAATCTATCAGGCTGAGTTGATTCACCACCAAATAATGTTATAGAAAAATTGCGCCATGTGGCTTTTGTATAGTCAAACATTTGATCGTGCGTCATTGTTATACGTTCAACAGAAACAGGATGAAATGGAACTGGAATAGAAAAAAACGTTCGCGAAGCTTTAGTATGATACGTACCTAACAACAAACCCATTAACACTGGAATATATTTTTTCATCTTACTCCCTCGGCCGCTCATTTGGGTATAGTATAGTATGCTCAGTAAGTTATACAAGACTTTAATCTCGTCTGCAACAACAACTCAATTTGTAAGACAACCGAAAGATTGATAAAATAATATACAACTTCACTTAAAATAACAGGGTATATATCTATGTTAGAAAAACAATCCCATCCTGAACAGGCCTCACCTGAACAGGCCTCACCTGAACAGGCCACTCCTGAGCGAGCCACGTATAATTGGCAAAATGTACTAGCTCCTTTTGATCAATTAAAAAGTGAAATCGAGAAAATTATTGTCGGCAACCAAGATGCAATTGAGTTAATGCTTATTGCATTATTGTGCAATGGCCACATTCTTATTGAAGGCGTTCCAGGGCTTGCAAAAACAACAATGATTAAAACAATTGCACAAGCAATGGGTTTATCATTTAAACGAGTACAATTTACGCCGGATTTATTACCCGCAGATTTAATTGGCACCCTTATTTTTAATCAGAAAACACACGACTTTGAAACAAAAAAGGGGCCCATTTTTGCAAACATGATTCTTGCGGATGAAATTAACCGTGCGCCAGCAAAAGTACAGTCCGCACTTCTTGAATCTATGCAAGAACATCAAGTAACGATTGGTTCTAGCACCTTAAAACTTGAAGAACCATTCTTTGTCTTTGCAACACAAAACCCACTCGAGCAACAAGGAACCTATCAACTTCCTGAAGCGCAAGTTGATCGCTTTATGTTTAAGATTCTTATTGGCTATCCAACACAAAATGAAGAAAAAGAAATTATCAATCGTGTCTTTAAAAAAACTAGCGTAAACAATGTATTATCACACAGTGATATTTTTAACGCTCAACGTTTAGTTGAACAAATATATGTCGATGAAAAAATCACAGACTATATAATATCAATTGTGCACTCAACACGAAATCCTGAAGATTTTGAACTTTCATCTCTTAAACAATATATTCAACATGGCGCATCACCTCGTGCAACATTAAGCTTGTACCGAGCAGCACAAGCGCATGCATTTCTAGAAAGACGACAATTTGTAACACCAGATGATGTAAAAAGCGTTGCATTTCCTATTCTTCGACATCGCCTTATTTTAAGTTTTCAGGCACATGGAGAAGAATTGAACAGCGATAAAATCATCAATGAAATTTTAAACAAACTTGCAACACCATAGCAGGAAACACAACTTGACAAAAGCGCAATTGCCTGAGTATTGTGGACAATAAATCAAAGAAGGGGATGATACATGAGACATGCTTTCTGGGCATTAAATCTCAGTTTACTTATGCTTCTCTTTGTCCTTATTGCGCTCATGTCATTGTATAACGTCCGGTTACAACCGCCATCTCCCATAATACCTTCCGAGACTACAGGCAGTATTGTTCAACAGCGATTCGACTCAATCGACCTCAGCATAATCTATGATAATGACATCTTTAATACCTACAAGCTTGAAATTAAAAAACCTAAAAAACCTGACTACACAACACCCGTACCACCACCACCAAGTCCAATTTCAGTTCCAGCACCTAAAGTAATACAACCAAAATTCCTTGACCCACTACCAATTACGCTCACAGGTATTTTTATGTTCAATAATGACGCACTCAATCGAGCAATAATCCTTGATAACAAAACTAAAAAAGAGCTTACCTATAAAATTGGTGATGAACTCGAAGATGCACAATTAGTAAAGATTTTTTCAAATAAAATCCTTTTAATCCGAGCAAATGGACAACAAGAGATGCTGTACCTAAGCCAAGAAGATGCAACCATTGACAGCCTACCTCAAGAAAAAAAAGACTGGTCACATATTGTAAGACCATTGCAACCAAACAAATATCTTGTTGATTGCCAAGAATTCGCATTCGAAGTAAAGTCACTCAGTAACTTCATCGATCTTTTCGATCTATCAACAGCATATAAACAAGGTAAAAGTATTGGATCTAAAATAGGAAAGACAGATGATAAATCACTTGCAAATGCTCTCGGCTTTATGCCTGGCGACATTATAACCAAGGTAAGCGGCACAGATGCAACAACCACAAGTGAGCGTTTAAGTATTTTC
>CAZJVC010000016.1:0-12711 GCA_964549515.1 uncultured Pseudomonadota bacterium
TGATAGGCTGGATGTGTAAGCACAGCAATGTGTTCAGCTAACCAGTACTAATAGGCCGAATGTTTTAATCGAATATATAATTAAAGATCCTTTAATGTCCTGATAATGTGGTATATATAAATTGCAAACATGATCACAAGAAAATTTTTAAAAGTTTTCTGGTGGGTATAGCTGTAGGGAAACACCCGTTCCCATTTCGAACACGGAAGTTAAGACTGCAGCGTCGATGATACTTGGCTGGAGACGGCCTGGGAAAGTAGATACTGCCAGGATTAGTTGGACCCCGAAGAAATTCGGGGTTCTTTTTTTTGTGCCATTATTAGTTTCGGCTATGCAAGGTAGGCGAGAGGGATTACAGCGAAGAGTAGGGCTCCATTGCTTAATAAATGTGTATATCATTTATGGAGTAAAGTAGTTGGTTATGTTCTTGTTCCAATTTCTCCAATTTTGTGTGTAAGTTTTTCACCGTGTCGGGAAATTCCGGGTGGGCAGCATTGTGCAACGATGCAGGTTGGTAAAGAATCGTTTGATTTTCGTATGTAAGTGATTTTATTTTTTTATTTTATTTGTTGTTATACTAGTAGTAGTAGTAATCATGTTTGTTAAGGATAACCGTGAGATCGTTTCTATTTAGGATAATCCTGTTTTTATCTTTTCTGTTCCAGTTTTCATTGTATAGTATGAACGCGCTTCGTGCGCGTTGTTTGGCATCATATATTGTTTCCGTTCCAATAGTTTATTCTTGGGAAAGTTTTAAAGAGTGTTATGAAAACATCCCTGGAGTGTTGCCATTTTTAGTGGTGCAGCACGCCCGTATTCAGCTAGCCGAAAAATTTGAATTTGATGAAAAAACATTTGAAGCTAAATTGGAATGTGTTGAAGAAGTACATCACCGTGAGGCACGTGAATTGAAAAAAGTGATTTTAGAAAAGAAGGAATGGCTTGATAGTCTTTATGAAATTGGTTTTACACAGAAGCAGATTCTTACATTTTTAGAAAAAGCTCGCGAGTGGAAAGGTGATAGGACTTTTCATAGCTTTTTCTAAAAAAAATTGTTCAAAGGGTTATTATGAAGAAGTGTTTTTTAAGTTTTTTATTTTTATGTTCTTTGCCTTCTATTTTTTCAATGGATGTTAGTGAGGAAGAAGCAGTTAGAAGAGATTGTATTTTAACGTGGATTATGGTTTTAGATAAGTTGGAAAGAGCGGATGCTATAAATGCTCTGAAAAGTGAACGTAAACCATCACTCAGTCAGGAAGATCGTGAATTTGCAAAGGGGGTTGGATTGATCGATGAAGAAGGTTGTCTTTCGCCATTAGTACGTGAGGTTGTCAAAGCTTTTAAATGTGCGGCTACGAATTAAAAGTTGTAGTATTAGCGCCATCTTGTGTTGGAAAGAAGATAAGCAATAAGCTACAAATGTTACTTGTTATCATTAAGGGTGAACTTTAGAAATAGTACATTATCACAACAAGTGCGCGTGTGTTTGTAACAGCATATGTTTTAGGATGCTTTCCTTTACAATCCATTTTGCCGAACCATGCTTTGCTGTAATCAAATTCGAATCCCAATTCTATATTATTGAACTTACTGCGTATGCGTGGAGCAACACGAACAAGTCGGTCTAATTCTGCATCGAGTCCGTAAAAAATAGGATCACAATTACTGTCGCGATAGACACAATTACGTGAACCTAGGCTTTGTGCAATACCTATGAATAGGCCAGGCATCATTTTTTGATCTTTTTGATAAGTAATGTCAATCCACTGAGAAATTGCATTTGTATTTGTGTATGTTCTCTTTCCCGTTGTTGCATTAAGGCATGAAACAGCATAGCCGCCGATTAAGGTTAAGCCATAACCATTTTGGCCAGCAACAATCTGACTTTGTACAAGAAAATTATCTAATTCAAGTGAACCATACACACTTCCTAAGTAACTTAAGAGTGTGTCATCGGATGCATATGTTCGTGTTGTGACATTTGTTGATGTTGTAGTTGTAGAAAGGGAGGGTAATATTCGTTCGAGATTAAAGCTTGCACCAATAAATGTTTTTTCTCTGCGCCATTCAACTGCGCAATTAAGTGCTGGTGTCATGCTGTTTTGCATGTATGTTAAGCTTTGTCCGATTGGGCCATCATTTCCATAGAGAAAATTACAATAGATGGCGCCGATAAATGCTAATGATGTTGGATGATAATCAACTTTTATTTGTGGGTAACGTGCATACGGTGCAATTGGTTCTCCGCCATGATCGCCTATCGTATGCGGATAGCATTTTTGGGGAACAAATGGATGATCGGTTTGACCAAATGTAATGGATTTTTTAGGCCAGTCAATATTAAAGAAGAAGCACCGAAGATGTGGAAGCCCGATTGTTTCAGGGGAACAACCTTTGAAGTCGCACTCTAGATAACTTGAAATTTTTGCATCGCCCCATTTTGCGCCAGATGTTTTAAAATGAAAACGGGAGACGGATGGTGTTAATCCTAGTTTTCCACGACTGTTTATATCGCAACATTGATCATCACAGTTTGCTTTTTTAGGATATAGATAACAAGATCCATCAATTGTTCCGACACCTTGTCGTGTGTCAAAAAAGTTATCGAGTCGAACAAACCCGCCCCATTCGTACGAAACCTCTGCGTTAATAAAAGAAAAAAGTGTTATGAGTAAAATTACATACATGCTTCGTTTGTACATGATCTCCTAGTTAATTTTGTCTGTAATCTACTATGTTATTTGAAAATGCGCAATGTTACGTGTAGTCCGTATATTTGTTTGATTTGCCTTTGACCTTTTCAACAGGATATTTTGCCTTAATTTCTTCGAGCTTTTCTAGAATTGCCTTTTCCGGATCTATGTTAGCAGAAAAACAAAAAGCTAACGCTGCAATAAATATATCAGCAATTTCATGTCTAACTTTTTTATTTTTTTGTTCAACAATATTGAGTGATTCTTTTGAATCGATCCACGTAAAAAGCTCCATTAACTCTGCTGCTTCAAATGAAATTGCCATACTTAAATTTTTTGGTGAATGAAACTGTTCCCATTCCCGTTCTTTGATAAGTGTTGTGACAAGTTTTTTAAAATCTTCGAGTGTATGTTTTTTCGTCATGTTTATACTTGTTTTTCCTTTATTGTTTCAGGTTGATAATGTTGTATCGGATCGATGCCGCGAATTTCTACGTAGTCAATGTATTGTTTCAATATAGTGCGAAATTCTTCAAGTTCTTCAATTGGGAATGGTCCGCATTTTTCCAGCGCTTTTTTTAGGCATACCTTATTACTAAATTGTTGTATGAAAAATTTATGTGCACCCTTGATCCATTTCCCGATTTTATGCATATCTTCTTTTTTAACAATCTTGGGTACCATTGTCATGCGAAATTCATACGGGATGCGATTTTGCATGAGTAATGATACAGTACGCTTTATTTTTGTAAGATCGGCTGGTACTTGTACAACATCAGGATACTTTTCTGGTGTTTCTTTTATATCCATGGCAACATAATCAATCAATTTTTGATTGATTAGTGATTCGACCATATCGGGATTGGTGCCATTCGTATCAAGTTTAACTTTAAATCCCATTGTTTTCATCTTTGCAATATGTTCTGGCAAATCTTTATGCAATGTCGGTTCACCGCCAGAGATACAGATTGCATCAAGCCATTTCTTTTTTTGTTCTAAAAATTCATAAAAATCTTCGTTAGTAATCGTCTCCAGTTTATCTGGATTAAGTACCAAGTCTTTGTTGTGACAAAAGACGCAACGAAAATTGCAGCCAGCAGTAAAAATAACGCAGCAAGTATACGGTTCATAGTCGATTAACGACAACTTTTGTAGTCCTTTGATAATCATATGAATTCCTTAAGTGTTTTTTTAAAGTGTACAGGCCCCTGCATTTTCTACAAGGGCCTTTTCAGGCGGGACAGGTTCCGTTATTGTTTTTCGTTAAAGTCTAATGTACGAACTTCAGGGACATTATAAGTAAGGCAGCGGAATTCTTTAAGTGTAATTTCTTTCATATTGTTGCCATCAAATGTTTTGCGTTCTTTGAATTCTTCTTTTTTGCCAATGTTCCAGCGTTTAACTGGGCGATAGAAGCCGACGACACGCGAGAAAACTTCAGTTTCAGAGCCACAATGTGGACAATATTCTTTTTTGCCTTTTAAGTAGCCATGCTCTTGGCAGATACTAAATGTTGGTGTGATTGAGAAGTAGGGAAGCTCTGTATTGCGCGCAATTTTTTGTACAAGATATTTACATGCTTCGCCTGAACGTAACTGTTCGCCTAAGAACGTATGGAATATTGTACCACCGGTATATAACGGTTGAATTTTGTTTTGATGTTCAAGTGCTTCCATTAAATCATCAGTATAGTTTACGGGCAGTTGTGTTGAGTTTGTGAGATATGGTGCATCGGTGCCAGATGTTTTAATATTTGGATGATGTTTTTTGTCAGATTTTGCCAAACGATAAGAAGCTCCTTCGGCTGGGGTCGCTTCAAGATTGTAGAGATTACCTGTTTCTTTCTGAAACTCAACAAGTTTTTTGCGCATAAAGTGCATGATTTCTATTGAAAATTTGAGCCCTTCTTCAGTTGCGATGCTTTTACCTAAGAAATTAAGGCAACACTCATTCATGCCACAGAGGCCGATTGTTGAAAAGTGGTTGTTAAAGGTGCCAAGATATGCTTTGGTGTATGGCATTAGTCCTTTTTCTAGATTTTCATCTACGATAACACGTTTGATTTCCAATGAATCTTTAGCAAGTTTCATGTAATGATGTAATTGCTCAAAGAATTCTTCTTTCGTTTGTGCTTCGTAACCCAGGCGATTTAAGTTTATGGTTACAACACCGATAGAACCGGTTGAATCACCAGGCCCCCACATTGAACCAGGGCGTTTGATAAGTTGTGTTTGGTCAAGGTTAAGTCTGCAACACATTGCGCGAATGCTACTTGGATCTAAGTTAGAACCGATGTAATTTTGGAAATAGGGCGTGCCATACTTTGCCGTAACAAAAAAAAGTAAGTCAGCGTTTTCTGAATCCCAATTAAAGTTTTTTGTTAAATTATATGTTGGTATAGGCCAAGTGAAAATTCTACCGATAGCATCACCTTCAAGCATTACCTCAAGAAATGCTTTGTTGATCGTATCCATTTCCTTTTGACAGTCTCGGTACGTAAAACTTTGTGTTTTGCCACCAACGATTGCTGCATCATCTTTCATATCTTCAGGAACAACCCAATCAAAGGTGAGGTTTGAGAATGGTGTTTGTGAGCCCCAGCGGCTTGGAATATTTAGTGAGAAGATGAGTTGCTGGATACATTGTTTAACTTGCTTGTAACTTAAGTTGTCTGTTTTGACAAATGGGGCGAGGAGTGTGTCGACAGAAGAAAATGCCTGTGCTCCGGCAAACTCCATCTGCATGCACCCGATAAAATTGATCATATGGTGAATTACCGTACTTAAATGTTTTGCCGGTTTACATTCGACCTTGAATTGTACTTTTGTAAAACCTAGAAGTAATAAGTTTTTAAGTGACCAACCGGCGCAATAACCAATTATTCCGTTACTTAGATCATGTATGTGAAGATATCCATTAATGTGTGCATTGCGAATTGACTTAGTGTACACCTTATTAAGGGTATATTGACTGATAACCTTTCCAGCTGAGTGAAGAAGTAAGCCAGAAAAGCTAAAACTTTCATTGCAACTTTCTTTTACACGCCAATCGGTACTTTCTAAATAGGAGCTTACTGATTCGTCAACATCTACTAAGAGTTTTGATTCTTGTGAGTTTTTTTTACAATCCACGGCAACGGTTCTCCTTGTTTAATTAACAAAAAATGTATGTTTTTTTATTAACGTAGGTGATAAAGCTTTTCATCTCAATGATATTTGTAAGATATGAAAATTTTATCATGATTTGTATACTTTTTATAGAAAAATTTGACCCGCTTTGTGAGCGTGTTTTGAAAATAGGTGTGCGTACAAGGATTTTGTTTAGGTACTTTTAGAAGATGTAAGTTTGTAGAAAAAAAACCATTTATTGGCTAGATTGTTATGTTTTTTGAAAATTCCAATATCGTAGACAGTTGCTTTTGTTGTTTTTTATTGGTAAGTGTAAGGAATAAGATAACCATTTTATGGGAGAATTGTAATGATTGATCTTGCACATTTTGCAGAGGTTGCGTTTTCAAATCTGCAGACGTTTTTACTAATGTTTTTTGTTCCTAAGACCCAGATTTATTATACTGCATCGTTCTGGGTTGTTTTGTTTTTGCTTGCATTATTTATTGGTTGTTTAAAGCAAGGATGGACTTACAAAGTTTGGCTCGGATTAAATATAGTCTTTAATGCCCTTACTCATCCAGTTGTATTTTTAACATTATATGCTTCAGGTCTTTTTTATCATTTTGGTTGGTTCCGTGATATGTTCATTCTTTCTCGTGATACCAATAAATCAATTTTGTTAATGCTTGCCTATGTTGCTGCATCTGTTGTTGTTTATCTTGTTTTCTTGGGTATAGAATTTTGGTATTTAAAGAAACTTAAAGTTGTTAAAAAATGGGATAAATTTCTTCATATGATTTTACTTGCTCACCGTGGTTATCTTTTCTCAATTATTTTAGTTTTGTTGACCCTTTACTTTATAGACCTACCATTTGATAGAGGTCTTTATTATTATATAGCCTATCGTGCTTTAGGTTTCCTTTATTTCATTGGTGCTGTATATGGTTTCTGCAGAGTATCATTTACTCGTGGCAAAAAACCATTTATCACCACATTAAAAATTGCAGTGTTCGAATTAGCCTTTATTGCCATTGCAATGTTTGGTGCTTTGTTTCAAACAGGAAAACCAAGTTACATAGAATCATTCCTTAAGGCCAAGGGCGTTGATATTCAGAAGTAAATTTCTCTGTAGGGTGTTGCTCGTTTAACCCCTTACGACCAATTGCGCCAATCCTTCGACACAATTTGCTACGAGATTATATATCGCAGTTTATCCTGAGCGAAGTCGAAGGGAAAATCACTCCCAGCCGTCGCTAAAGCTATGGCGGGCACAGCAGGATGAGCGGAGGGATGGATTATTGTGCTTGGAGTTGCGATATCGCCTGTGACCTAAGTTTTGGCTTAATCGCTTAGCAAGTTCAAATGAACTTCTAATTTTAAACTGGTATGCCATAAGACTTGTGAAATATGTAAAGATTTTTTACATTCGTAAGAAGTATGATAAAGGGAGTATTTTATGGAGCCAGAATTACGTAGAAGTTTGTGGCATATTAGCAACTTTGTAAAACCAGGGTATCAAGTGCTTTTGATGCTTGGCACTTCGATTTTATTATTATCACTTTCATACGTTCGCATGAAGATGTTTCGCAATATTGATCGGAGCCCAGGTATCGTAAAAGTTGAAGGTGCGGTAAGTGCAAATCGTAAGCTTATTACGACCGGGCTTAATTTGCGCAACTTTTTAAAATTTGATCTTTTTGAAAATAATTTTGTTGCTGATATATATTTGTGGTTTGAGTATGACGCAGCGCATATTAATCAAAAAGATATTGAAGATTTTTCGTTTGGTAAAGCTGAAATAATATCAAAATCAAAGCCGTATATAACAACAAATGGTAATCGTACGCAGGTTGGATATGATGTAAAAATTAAGTTTCCATCGAATTTGAATTATAAATTTTTTCCTATTAGTAGTCATCGTTTATATCTTACATTAAATAATCTTTCCCTTTCATCTGACACAGCACTTTTTGATGTTACGCCCGAAACGTTTTCTGTTTCAAAAACATTGTACATTAATGGATGGCAATATTTAGATAAAGGTGTTGTTTCTGGGTTCAAGAGTCTGCAATTGAATGGACAGGATGCGTTGCAGGAAAAATCATTTCAGCGAAAATCATTTCAGCGAAAGACGTTTCAGCGAAAGACGTTTCAGCGAAAGACGTTTCCACGAAAGACGTTTCCACGAAAGACGTTTCCACGAGTAATATTTGCAATTGATTTTATTGGGACGGGCTTTAGAAATTTGTTACTTATTTTATTACCATTGCTTGTTATCTTTTTTGTTGGATTGTTTATGCTTGGCATTGATCCAACGAAATATTATTCTTCAATAGTAGCCGGTGTTTCTGCGACTATTACGGCACTTCTTTCTTACCGTTTTGTTATTGAGACTTTGTCGCCAGATTCATCATACTTTATGTTAAGTGACCATCTCTTTGATTTGATATTGGTGCTTAACTTTATGATCTTCTTAGTTGGTACAGTATTTTTGAATCGGCTTGAAAAGTATCGCGGCTTGTTAATCGTACTCTTCCATCTGATTTTAATTAGCGGATGGATCTATTTTCTTTTTATTTGGGCCATATAACTATTGACTCTTATGCAATGCCAACTAATTCGATTTCGAATATTAATGTGGCGTTAGGTGGAATGAATAGGCCGACACCCTTTTCGCCATAGCCAAGTTCCGGTGAAATTGTAAGTAAACGCTTTTCGCCTTTTTTCATGAGCAGTGCACCTTCTTCAAAACCTTTAATCACTTGGTTAAGGCCAATGGTAAACTCCAGAGGTTCACCACGGTCGATACTGCTATCAATTTTGCGTCCTTTGCTGCCATCTTCTTGTGTCAACCAGCCGGTATAGTGAACTTTTACCGTATTACCAACTTTGGGCATTTTTTCATCGTTGTTTGCGGCGGTGATAACTTTTGTTTTAAGGCCCTTAGGAGCTACACGTTTAACATTTTTTTCTGTGACTTTTTCAGGATAAACCTGTTTAGGAGAGGTCGTTTTTGTCATTTTTATTTTTTCCTTTTGACAGCCTGAGAGTGAAATTAGCATAAGTGATAATGCGAGTATTTTCATTTTATTCCTTAGTTTGTTGCATCATCAATATACCAATTATTTTTTGATAAAATAAGCGGAGAATTTTGATATTTTACTAGGAGCTTATCCGAAAACTAGAAATTCGCATTCGAACTCTTCGTCTTTGCTTAGTATAAACTCCGGACGAAGCAAAGTAAATTATATGCTTATTAACTTTCGGACAAGCAATAAGCTTGTGTTAGAGTGGAGGAATGAAGATTAATATAGGTTGTGATATCGTACATATTCCCAAGTTTATTGAGTCGGTTGATCATGGAGGGCAAGAGTTTTTAGATAAAATTTTCACCCAATACGAGCAGGCGCAAGCGCAAAGCTATGAGTCTCTTGCGGGTGTGTTTGCATCTAAAGAGGCTTTTTTAAAGGCCTCTGGGTTAAAGTTTGATTCTTGGCATGCAATAGAAGTGTATAAGTTTCCCTCTGGTAAGCCAGCAATACGTGTTACTGAACAGGAAGAAAAGTTTTCATGTGATATCAGTATTTCTCATGATGGAGATTATGCTTTTGCATGTGTTGTTTGGTACAGAGAGTGATCGTTGTTTTAGCCGACTAATAACTCTAGAAGGTCACACCAATCTCTTCGAGCTTGAGCAATTTTTTCAGCGCGAGTCTTTTCTGCCCTAGCGCGAATCTCTTTTGCCCTACGAATCTCTTTTGCCCTACGAATCTTTTCTACCCTAGCGCGAATCTCTTTTGCCCTACGAATCTCTTTTGCCCTAGCGCGAATCTCTTCTAGCCTTCTGCATTCACGAGAATAATCAGCATAGCTTGTTGGTAATTCAGGTTCAATCTGAGTGAATGGTTCGGGCAAGTCTTCCATTTCTTTAGGTAATCTTTCTTTTGCTGGAACCTGTTGCATTGCATAGAGCGAGCTTGATAATAGTGTTATCACTAATAATTTTTTCATATTTTTTCCCTGTTTTCCCCTAAATATTTACTATTATAGTATATCAAAGTGAGAAAAAAAAGTCATATTTTCGTGGATATTGTTTTTTGTTGGGAGCTCATAGTAGGCTATCAGGTGTAATGCTAGCGAAAAGAAGGGGAGTATTATGACATTGGTTGATATTTTAAAGCGAGGTGCTCGTAAGTATCCAGATAAAAAAGCTGTTACGATTAAGCGTGGTTTTCGTACTTTAAATTTAACGTACAAAGAGTTATATGATTTGTCCAAGCAAGTTGCTGTTTTTCTTGAAGATCTTGGTATAAAAAAAGGGGAAAAAGTTATATTGATGGCGCCCAATTCACCGTATTGGGTTGCTATTTTTTTTGGTACGTTGATGCGTGGGTGTCATATTGTTCCATTAAATATTCAAAGTACGCGTGATTTTGTTATGAAAGCGTTAAAACAAACTGGCGCGCGTGTCGTTTTCAAATATCAACTATTCAGAGGTTCGTTGCCCAAAGGGATCCATGTTTTTGACACAGAATTTTTAGATGAGATTGTAGCTGATTCGAAGCCATCAAAATTTAAATCGGTAAAGATTAATAAGGATGACCTTGCGCAGATTTTGTATACATCAGGTACGACTGGCGATCCTAAGGGTGTCATGCTTACGCATAACAATATTGCTTCGAATGTAAAAACGCTTGCAAGTTTGCTTCATTTTGAATTGGGTAAGGATCGGGTACTATCCATTTTGCCATTGAGCCATATTTTGGAGCAGGTGGCTGGTATGCTCTTGCCAATTTATAAAGGTGAGCACATTATTTATGCGCACTCACCAGCAATGATTGCTGAGTTGATGAAACAGTACCGTATAACCAAAATGGTAGGTGTGCCAGAATTTTTGCAGATTATTCGTTCTCGTATTGAAGCTGCAGTTCATAAAAAGAAAAAAGATAAATCATTCCATCGTTTGATGAGTATTTCTGAAAAAATTGGATGGAAATGGTTGTCGCGGCTACTTTTTCATTCAGTTTTAAAAAGTTTTGGTGGCAAGTTAGATACGATTGCCAGTGGTGGGGCCCCGCTTTCACCAGATCTTGAAATGTGGTGGAGTAATTTAGGGGTTGTGATTTTGCAGGGATATGGTTTAACAGAAACGTCGCCAACCGTTACAACGAATACGTACGATGTACATCGTTTTGCATCTGTTGGTAAGTCGATTAAAAATGTAAAGGTCGATATTGCAGCTGATGGCGAAATTAGTGTCAAAGGACCAAATGTTTTTCGCGGATATTATAAGAATAAAGAGCAAACCAATAAAGTGCTGAAGCGTGGTTGGTTTAAGACGGGCGATATGGGTGAATTTGACAAAGATGGCTTTTTATTTTTGCGTGGTCGCAAAAAGTATATGATTTTAGGGCCGGGTGGCCAAAACGTTTTTCCTGAAGATTTAGAAGATGTGTTAAATAATATTAAAGGCGTTATAGACAGTACCATTCTTGGTCTCGACTTGCCAGGTGGTTCCGTTGAAATTCATGCGGTTTTGTTGACTAAAGATAGTTCAATTGATGTTGAAAAGATTATTGCAATTGCCAATAAACAATTAGCATCATATCAGCAAATTACTGGTTGGACTGTATGGCCCGATAAAGACTTTCCTCGCTCAGCAACACGAAAGGTAAAAAAGGGAGCGGTTCGTGATTATCTTGAAGGAAGACGTAAGGTTGGTAAAGTAGCATCTGCGGTTTCACCATTGGTGCGATTGTTAAGTTATGTTTCGAATGTTCCGATGAAAGACATTAATAATAGTAATCGTCTTATTGGTGATCTTCATTTTGATTCATTAAAGCGCGTTGAATTAGTTGCGCGTATTGAACAGGAATTTCATGTGATTATTGATGAAGAAGCAATTACGCCGAAGTTGACTGTTAAGAAGCTGCAGGAGTTAATTGATAAAAAAGAGCCAGTAAAACCACAAGAATTACTCGCTCGTTGGCCTCGTTCGTGGTGGGCATCAATTCTGCGGATTATTTTGCAGCAAATATTTTTTATGTTTTCTCGTTTATTTATGGGTGTTAAGGTTGAGGGCCTAGAAAATCTTAAGGGTTTAAAGCAGCCGGTTCTTTTTATGCCAAACCATTTGAGTAATTGGGACTCTGTTGCTATTTTGCGTATTTTGCCGTTTTCAATTTTAAAGAATATTTCTTTTGCTGCTGCCCAAGATGCTGTGTATGTGGAGCACAAGTATTTCTACTGGTTAGCTGAACTTATATCTAATTGTTTTCCATTACCGCGTCAAGAGGGTGAAAAGATTAAGATTGGTTTAGAAAATACAGGTCAAATGCTTGATCAAGGATATAATGTGGTTGTATATCCTGAGGGAAAGATTAGCAAAAATGGAGATTTGTTACCGCTTAAAGAAGGTGCAGGATTGATGGCAACACAGATGAACGTTCCAATTGTTCCAATTCGTATTCGTGGCATGCAAAAGATTTTTCCTTATTGTGTTATGTTTCCACGTGGTATTGGTACGGTGACTTTGTCGATTGGTAAGCCAATGAAATTTTCGCGTCGCGATTCATATAAAGAAGTTACGCACAAAATTCATAAGGCAATTGCTGATTTATAATCTTGCGAATTGAGTTATTTATGACCTGGATGTTCTTTGTCAAAGCGTTTTAACCCTTCGGCAAGACTTTCGTTCGATTTGCATGTGTATGGAATTTTTTTTGAGGAGTCCTCTGTGTAAAGTTTAAAGAGGTCATTTTTTCGTGGCGATCTTCTCATTCCATTAATGGTACAAAGAAATAATATAATTAATACTAGTTTCTTCATTTGGGTCCTTAATCGTATCGGGTTAAATTCCTCGGGGCTTGCCTGGTTCTCATTGTGATACATATTCGCTTGTATCCTTC
>CAZJVC010000016.1:12811-15171 GCA_964549515.1 uncultured Pseudomonadota bacterium
AATTCCTCGGGGCTTGCCTGGTTCTCATTGTGATACATATTCGCTTGTATCCTTCTACTCCCGCTCAGGATGAGCGATTCTTCGGCTCGTTCATGGTGAGCGATTCTTCGGCTCGTTCATGGTGAGCGGGAGTCCCTTCGACTTCGCTCAGGATAAACCAAGCCATTCGAACATTACACCTCGTAGCTTGCTGCGAGGTTCTTAATTGTTTTCTTTGTGTTGTTAGTGCAATTCTTGCATAACGTTTAAAAATATGATTATTGTTATTATATGTTATAAAAACAGGAGTTGTATTATTATGGGAAAAGGTTCAGCCTTAACAACTATTATTATCACATCTTTGCTTGCCTATATACCTTGCTTTGTTCTGTATATGAAATCCGCCTCTTTACTTGATGTACCAAAAATATTCCACGTTTCTGAATACTTAGCGTTAATTGTAACAATTTTTTTTATTTTAGCTTTAATTGCATATGCATTAAAGTTTTATACTTTGGCGATTGTTGTTGGATTAATACCACTGATCGCTGAAATTGTTGCTGCAATTATGCTAGGTATTTTGTTTTTCTTCCGTAAAGATTTGGTTACAGCATTTGTTCAAGAAAAGATTACGGCTCTTGTAACAGCCCCTTTAAAAGTTGTTAAGGATGCCGTAGCGTTGCCTTTTGACGCAGTTACAAAGCCTCTCGGCGGCTTATTTGGTAAATAAAATATGAACAAAATAGTTTCATTTATAGCCTTATTTTTAATGTATGCACTTGCCTTTTCTCCAGCAACGATGCATTGGTATTGCCCACACTTGATTTGGGGTCACGTAAATATCTGCATCATTTTTAAATATGTGATGGCATTCACGGCGCTTTGTTGTGTGTTATCCCTGATAGCCTTTGCTTTTAAGGCGTACAGAATTGGCTTGATTATTGCATGGATACCATTATTTATTGAAGGTGTCTTATTTTCAAGTGCGTTGCTTCTCTTTATGTTTCACAAAGAATTTACCTCAGCGATTGTTGTTGGTAAAATTCGCGCAATAGGAGCGGGCATTTTTAGTGTTTTAAAGGCGCCACTTACTGTTTTTCAGTCTAGATAAGGGTAACGTGAACTAGATCTAAGAATGTTTGTTTAATCTAAGAAAGACAACATAATTCACCTTCGTTCGCCCTGAGGTGGCATCGTAAGATGCCCTCGTAGGGCGAACGCAATTAATTTGTTTTCGTTCGTATGGTACGAGATGCTCGCATCAATTGCTCGCTCCTCACCACGAACGGTATTAAAGAATTGTGCTTATTTTCCTGTAGCAAATGCAGGGTTGTTAGGTCGAGTTGACGATAAGAGTAGTAATTGCCGGTGCTATATTAATAACTGAAAGATTGTTTGCAGATATATGTACCGGCAATGTATTGCTAACCCAGAGATGGTTGATAGGGCTTTCAGTTATTTTTTGTAAAGTGAGATTACTTATGAAACCGTGCGTTGCAAGAGCAAAAATTTCTTGTGCGCCGCGTTCATTCATTAATTGTGCCGCCTGAATTATAGTGCTTCCAGTGCTGATAATATCATCAAAAATTAAAATCCGTTTATTTTTAACCTCTAGATCAATTCTAGGCTTAGCCTGCTTAGGTAGGGCCTGTTCAGGTAAGGCCTGTGATGACAATTTTATTTTGTCGAATCCACAGCGCTCTTTTTCAATAAAATCCATTGCACAATCAGTTTCATCTGCAAGATGTCTGCATGCGTCTATTGCTCCTCGATCTGGGGAGAGAATCATATCTATCTTTTGCTCTTTTACAACTGCCTTATAAAGTTCATAGGGAACAAAGCCACTAAAATTAAGGTAGGAGTGCAACTTTTTACTATGTGGATGAACGATAGTGATTTTTTCGATAGTAAATTGTTTCAAGAAGTTACAAATGACTTCTGCTGCACGAGCAACATTTGGTTTTGGATGATCTTGTCGTTCGTAACCGAAGTAAGTTAGAATTACGTGAATCTTAGTTGTTTGTTGTTGCAGCGCATCCAGAAGAAAAAATAATTCGAGCATATGTTTAGCTGGAGCATTTGTAGCAGTTATGACGGTAACTGGTTGGTTGCGTACATCCGTTTCAAGTTTGAGAAAAAGTTCACCATCATTAAATCGCCGCATCTTGTAACTTCCATGCGTTCCATGGATATATTCTTTTAAATGTTCGACAGATGTAGTGAAAAAAGTGGTCATTTGGTTTTGCTCCTTTTTTTTAGGTGGGACCTGCTCAGGTGGGGCCTGTTCAGGTGGGGCCTGTTCAGGTGGGACCTGTTCAGGTTAGGTTGTATTCTTGTAAAATTCGTTTTGCTTCTTCATCACTTACTTGTGGAAATTCACG
>CAZJVC010000017.1:0-15035 GCA_964549515.1 uncultured Pseudomonadota bacterium
AGAATCATTATCTCATGCGAAAGATAAGAAAAACACACAATAGCCCAATTTGGGCATAAATTTTATAGTCATTTATTTATCGCGTATACTTATAAAAAACCATTCAGGATGCAATTGCCCTAAAATAGTGGTTCGCTACCCTACGAGACGCCGATTGTATCGGCTCCTCCAGCCGTCGCCAAGGCTATGGCGGGCACAGCAGTGCGAACGGGAATTAATTATATTATCTCCTTAAGTCGTCTGTTTTGTACAAAAATTATACTAAAGGCCACAATAGTCATAATCTATTATTAAAAACCGTTCGTCCTGAGGTGGCATCTTGCGATGCCCTCGTAGGATACGAACGACTAAAATGAATCCAAATACGAATGGCCAATAACAAGGTAGATCATGATTAAAAAGCTGTATAAATCATTGTCAGGTTATGTACATCGTCCTTCTGCACCATATTTATTTTCATTGCTCTTTTTTATTGAAGCAATCTTTTTTGTACCCGTCGATCCAATTTTAATTATGTTCTGCCTAGAAAAACGATCTCGCGCCCTTTTTTATGCATCTCTCGCAACTTTAGCTTCCGTCTTTGGTGGACTGACAGCATATATTATTGGCGCAACACTTTTTGATTCTGTTGGCCTTAAAATGATCACAACATTTTCTTCAATGGAAACATTTCACAAAATTAGCACCTTATACCAAACATATGAATCACAAGCAGTATTGTTTGCCAGCTTCACACCATTTCCATACAAAATTGTCACCCTATCAGCAGGATTTTGCAAACTTCCCTTATTACCATTTATAATCTACTCAACAATTGGTAGAGGATTACGATTTTTCTTAGTCGCGTTTCTAATACGATCATATGGCCCACATGTACAAAAATTTATCGATAAATACTTCAACTATCTTGTCATTGTATTTACATTGCTTGTCATCCTTTGTATGATTATTTTAAAATAATCATCTATACATAAGGCTAAAAACTAAACAAGGAATCATAGATGGCTAAATGGTTCGTTCACAAATATCCGGGCCGAACAATCGTCGGGGCACTTTTATTCAAAATACTTCTTGGTACATTACTTCTCCATTTGCCCTTTTGCACAACAAAAACAATCAGCTTGATTGATCTTTTTTTTACTTCATGTAGCGCAACAACAGTAACTGGTCTACTTGCTGTACCACTAGATAGCTTTACAATATGGGGACAATTAATACTTCTAGCCCTCATACAAATAGGAGGCCTTGGACTTATTACGATGTTGCTTTTTTTTATGTCCATGTTTGTAAATATGGGACTCACCTCACAATTCATGGCAAGTGAACTTTTTGAGGTCAAAGCTATTCGAGATATTAAACAGTTACTTAAATTCACCATAAAACTCACAGCTTTATGTGAAACAATTGGTGCATTCATCATCTTTTTTTCTATTTATAAACTTTACCCATTAAAAGAAGCTCTCTTTAAAGCTATTTTTCAATCTGTTTCATCTTTTTGTAATGCAGGCATAACACCCTTCACACAATCTATGGCTGAATTTACCACTAATGCACCAGTCTTGTGCACAACCGCTCTTCTATCATTCATCGGTGGATTTGGTTTTTTTGTGCTCTATCAATTAACGCAACGCTTTATTCTAAAACGAAAAGTTCGTATCAGCTTGCACACCAAAATTGTTGTGTGGGCTCCACTGATAATTATTATCACCGGCTCTGTTCTTTTCTGGATTTTGGAACATCATAATACTTTGGCACAATTAAGTCTTCCATACCAATGGCTTAATGCATTCTTTAACACAATGTGCATGCGTAGCACGGGCTTTCTGTCAGTACAGTTTAATAACTTGCAACTTGCATCAATCTTTATGATGATGATCATTGGCTTTATTGGTTCGTCACCAGGGTCAACTGGCAGTGGTATAAAAACAACTACCTTTGCTATAATCCTCGCAACAACAAAAGCAATTTTTTCTGGTCGAGAATTTGTCTATATTAAACGAAGAAAAATTAAAAAAATCCAAGTGTATCGTTCAGTTGCAATTGTAATTGTTGCACTCACATGGATAACAATTACAACATTTTTACTATTGATCATAGAAAAAAATCACCCGTTTCTAGATGTCCTTTTTGAATCAGTCGCCGCATTTTCAAATCTTGGTATTACTTCTGGATTAACACCAACACTGACGAATGTTGGCAAACTGTTGATTGCAGCAAGTGAAATTGCAGGGCGTATCGGATCTCTTACACTAATTTTAGCATTTGCAAAAACGACTGGAGAAAGAGACTTTTTATATCCTGAAGAACGAATCATGTTAGGCTAATAGACAGGTCTGGGAAAGGAAATAAAAAATGAAATTTTGTATTATCGGAATTGGCCGCTTTGGATTACAGTTAGCAAAAAGTCTAACAAAAAACGGAATGGATGTTCTTGCAATCGATAAAATCGAAGAACGTATAGATTTGATTAAAGATATTGTAACTCAAGCAATCGTAATGGATATGGTTGATGAGGAATCGTTGCGCGCTATGGGCATCGAAGAAATGGATACGGTTATCGTTGCTATCGGTCGAAACTTTGAAGATTCCATTTTATTAACAAGAACACTCAAACATAACTTAGAAATCGAATGCATTATTGTTCGCTCTGTAGATGCTCTGCAACGTGAAATTTTAGAAATTATTGGTGCCGATCAAGTTATCCTACCAGAACAAGAAGCAGCAATAACCCTGGCTGACAACTTAAGTTCACCATTTCTTGAAGTTGAACATATTGGTCCCAACTTTTCCGTTGCCGCAATCATTGCCCCTGACAAGTTTGTTGGAAAAACAATCGACGAACTTAATTTCTTGGATGAATACATAATTAATTGTGTCGCCATCAAACGAGATGAAGAAACATTGTTGCCACAAAAAGATAGCATCATTCAAGATCACGACATTCTATATTTTGCTGGAAAAAATGTCGATATAGAAAAACTTATTGGCTAATAATCACAGGAGAGTCGTACCATGATTATGGCAGTTGTAACGTTGGCCATCAATGTGCTTATTGTAAGTTTTATTAAAGTACTCAAAAAAGATTATTCAGAAAAGCTTCCTCTCATTTACGAATATTTTTGGGCAGGCATTTTTACAGCAATAATCGCAACGCTCACATCAGCACTTTCTAAAGAACACGGTTTCACAATTATAATAAACAGCATCATCAATGTAACAGATGCACATTTCTTCGCCCTCGTTTTGATCGGACTCATCAACTTGGCAATTTTACTTTTAATGAGCTACCTATTTAAATCAGTTTCATTTAAAATACTTATTTTCATTTTACAATTGCAACTCACTTTGCTAGCACTAGGATACGGCTTACTGACACAATCGTTGCAACCAATTTATCTTGTAAGTTTTACGCTTATTTTTATTGGCAGCATATTGCCAATTATAGAAAAAAAGCGCCTGAAAGTGGTAATCATTTTTGCCTATGCTCTCGGAATACTAATATCCGTTCTGAAAGTATTGCACCGATTTATCCAGTATACATATAGCACTTACCATGCAAAAACACAGCTCTTTGATCCAACAACTTATACTACAAAAGAATCAATTTTCCATGCTGCAATGGCAAACCCTATAGACTTTGAAATTGAGTTGATAGTTGTTACATCGCTCATAATTTTTATTTACTTAATAATTAATAAAGAACGACGCAATCTAATCTTTCCTAAACTCAAAGAACATTGGATTAGCGTCCTGGCACTTACAGCTTTTTATCTTCTTGCACGCTTTACATACTTACATATATACGAAAAAGTTGACGATACGTTTCAACTAAAAATGCTTATCAGTTTAACAACGCCAACAACATTAATCTTGACATGGATCATACTAAAAGAAAAAATCGACACCCTGCATGTTATAAGTGTTGCACTCATTTTAAGCGGAACACTGCTTGCACTACTTTTTGGCTAAATTTTAATATTTATTTGAAAACAGACCCAGTCTGAACAGACCCAGTCTGGAAAAAAAATTGAAAATTAAGAACCTCGCAGCAAGCTACGAGGTATAATGCTCAAATGGCTTAGTTTATCCTGCAGTGCACGTCGAAGCCTTTGGCGCAAACTGGAAACGGAAGTCGAAGAAGATTAACGTAAATATATCACAATTGAGAACGAAGCAAGCCTCGAAAAATTACACTTGTAAACCGATTACAAGAAAACAACGAAACTTTATCTACCCTTTTTGAAAAGACCTACAAAAGCAGGCTTCACACGTCAAGGATAAATCAATAATGAAATACAAAACAAAATAATGGTAAGTACGAGAATACGTACAACCATCCCTTTTCCCCTATCCCTTTTAGTTACTATTACACTAACAAAAAGAAACAAACAAAAAAAAGAGTTCCGAACTATTTCGCTCGGAACTCTCATCAAACCTTACAAATCTATACTTCAAATACCTTTTATGCAAGACCAACTTTACCTTGCAGTAAACTTGTCATGCTACCCTTACCATCCCTTTTTAATTTTTTATCTTTTAGACCGCTTCGAAACGAATCACTGTCAAAGGTTGTCTATGTCCCTTTTTAACGCGCGTCTTTTTTCGTCGTTGAAACTTAAAGATAATAACCTTCGGAGCCTTATCATGTTTAACTATTGAAGCTTTAACGGTTGCGCCCTCTACGTATGGTCTACCAATCTCAAAATTTCCATCGCCAGTTTTTTTCAAAAGTACTTCTTTAAACTCTACCTTTTGACCCGGCTCACCTTCAATTTTTTCAATAGCAAGCGTTTGTCCCTTTACTGCCTGATATTGCTTACCGCCAGTTTCAAATATTGAATACTGCTCAGCAACCTCAATCCGAGAATCCGACTTTTCCGTTACTTTTTCTTCAACCGTAGGATGATCCTGTTTAGGAGAATCCTGCTCAGGCAAGGCCTGCTTTTTAGTTG
Organism: uncultured Pseudomonadota bacterium; assembly: GCA_964549515.1. Taxonomy (GTDB): domain Bacteria; phylum Babelota; class Babeliae; order Babelales; family UBA12409; genus CAZJVC01. Next base: position 4,953 of record CAZJVC010000017.1, read on the forward strand.
AAGTCTCACTTTTTTTAGTTGTATCTTTATTTTCTGCCATTAGATGTACCTTTTTATCACCAATCTGCCTATCTATATAAGTTTAGCAAAATAACATAATCTGTCCAGAACAATTACAAGATTGTCAAAAATTACAAAGAGCAAATGTTATCACCACTCACTCATTGAGCAACTAACAAGTAAAAACAGGGTAAGTTATGTAATCCGTTCGCCCTGCTGTGCCCGCCATAGCCTTGGCGATGGATTCATTTTTTTTCTTATTCAATGTTCGCACCCTACGAGACACTCGCTTTGCTCGTTCCTCAGGGCGAACGGAGATTGATTATACTATCTATTTATTTTAAACAAAAATTCTTACATCGAAGTAACGTTAATATAAAGTTGCTCAACGTAGGCTTAATCGCTTATCTCTTTTATCTTCCACAGAAGCTCATGTGCCTGTCGCGGTGTAATATTTTCCATATCAATTTTTCTGAGCTCCTCAATCACCTCTTTATCCTGAGACGATAATTCCACAGGTACCAGTTCTTGTTGTGCGGGCACATTATGTGCGGGCACATTATGGGCAGGTACGTAATGCGTTTGATGCTTCGTAAGCTCTTGCAATACTTCCGCTGCTCGTTTAACGAGCGAGTCAGGCAATTTTGCAAGTTTTGCAACCTCCAACCCAAAACTTCCAGCGGCAACTCCAGGTATTATTTTATGTAAAAAAAGTATCCCGGCTGAACGTTGTTTGCTTGCAGCATAATAATTAATTATACCAGGCAATTCACCTTCCAACTGTGTCAATTCATGGTAATGTGTAGCAAATAAACAGCTTGCTTTCACGGTATGATGCAAATACTCAACTACTGCCTGCGCAATAGCGAGCCCATCATAAGTACTCGTACCCCGTCCAACCTCATCAAGAATAACCAAACTTTTTTCAGTCGCTTGCAAACAAATCGTTGCCGTCTCTTCCATTTCGACCAAAAAGGTACTCTTGCCTTCCGCAAGATTGTCGCCTGCACCAACACGCGTAAAAATGCGGTCAAGAATTGGTATATCCGCGTGCGCAGCAGGAACAAATGAACCACAATGTGCCAATAAACAAATCAAGGCAACTTGTCGCAAATAAGTAGACTTACCACCCATATTGGGCCCTGTTAAAATCCACAATTTTTGTTCATCGGTTATCTGCGTATCATTCGAAATAAAGTCAGTTCCTAGCGCACTACCAACAACCGGATGTTTACCATCTTTTATATTTATATCACCTTCTTCATGAATAACCGGCCGCACATATCCTTTATCATATGCCGTCAATGCCAATCCGATAGAGGCATCAACATTCGCTAACGCGTAGGCATAATTACGCAATGCATTAATCTCCGCATATACTTCATTCTTTACACGCTCATAAACTCGTTGCTCAATCGCACTAATTTCAGTCCGTGCCTTGGTTAATTGATGTTCAAGCTCCGTTAATTCAGGCGTTGTAAACCGCTCTTTGCTTACCAAGGTTTGACGACGCGCATACCGATCTGGCACTAAGTGAAGATTAGCCTTCGTAAGTTCAATATAATACCCATGAACTTGGTTATATCGCACTTTCAATGATCCAATGCCAGTCTCTTCTTGCTCACGCTTTTCTAATTCAATTACCTTATCATGTGCATGCAATAAAACATCTCGCAGCTCATCCAATTGATGGTCAAACCCTCTTTTAATAATCCAATCCTTCGATGTATCATCATTCAACGACGCATCTAATAACTGATGTAACAATAAAAAATTGACAATCGCTTCATCAATACGCTGCAACAATTTACTCTTATCGCATTTCTTCAAATATGCCTTAATCTTCGGCGCAGCACCTAGCGCACATTTTAGATGAACGTAATCATACAACTGTGCACGCTGTAATGCGATACGACCAACAATGCGTTCAACATCTCCAAGATCATGTAAAATTTCAACAAGTTTTTGTGTTAACCCAATATCAGCAACAAATGTTTCAACCGCATCCAAGCGATGCTCAATATGTTTTTTATTAATCAATGGACTGAGCAACCATTTTTTAATCGTACGCGCTCCCATAGCAGTAACCGAACGATCTAAAATACTAAATAATGTATGCATCGCTGTACCATCATGCATATTTCGAACTAATTCCAAATTGCGCTGTGTAGCAGCATCAATCACAAGAAAGTCATTTACACGATAAAAGGTACATGAACGAAAATGATCCAATGCACCACTTTGATTCTTATTTAAATAAAGATACAACTGCTCTAACGCTACGTGCATCACAGCTGATTTTTTAACAACTTCTTGTTGTTTATCTGGGAATTTTTGTAACCAATCACCAAATGAATTGTCGATTACGACAACCGGACTGCTAATCCTAAAGCCCTGCTGCTTTAACCATTTTTGCCACATGCCAAGAGACCGCTCACCATGAAGAATTATTTCATCAGGCATATACCGATATAATTGCGTTTCAACAGCACGAACATCATCGCCCTTGATTAATGTTGCATGTAATTGCCCGGTCAATAACTCAGCAAAAACTAACACTATTGTTTCATGAGAAATAAAACATGAGCATAAAAACGATGCCCGCTTATCATCCAACAGTTTTGTATCCGTCAATGTTCCTGGTGTTAAAACCTGAGTTACTCCACGCTTAACAATTGAGCCGGGTTTAGGATTTTCAAGTTGCTCACAAATAGCAACATGGTAACCCGCTTTTACAAGTTTAAAAAGATGATGATCAAGCGCATGTAATGGCACTCCACATAAAGGAATTGGCTCACCATCATGCGTTCCCCTTTTCGTCAATGCAATACCTAAAACTGCTGCTGCAGCTTGCGCATGCTCAAAAAAAAGTTCGAAAAAATCACCTACCTGAAAAAATAGTAATGTATCTGGATATTTTTCACGAATCGTAAAATATTGCTCCATCAATGGCGTTAATTTTTGTGCCATAAAACAATCAATCCTTCTTTGCAAACGATCCTACTAATGGAGTCACTGCATAATAATCATCATAAAGTTGCTCTTTAATCGAAATGCTCAAATATTTCGGCAACATAATCTTTTCAAATAACCGTAAAGCGGAAACAAAATCATCTTGATTGCCATAGCGAACCATAACATCATCGTAAGGTCTTTTTAAATTCATATGCAACGTCGCCAATGCCTGAACAGACAAACGAACCAATTCATACGAAACTTGCACTTCTTTCGGCTTTTGCATATCACGGTCTTGATTAATCCATGATGCCCACCATCTATTTTGATCTAACTCGTTAACCATACGTGAAAGAGGAATAAAGAGTAATGGCGCTTCTTCACCATATTTTTCTTGAAACTCCTGCTTCATAATATTATCAGCCCATTGACGAGCATATGTAGGCGTTTTGTCCTTCGCGTAGGATAAACAAAACGAACGAAATTCTTCTAATATTACTGGAACTTCCGATTCAAGTTCTTTATTTTGATAATGTACAAGATAAAATACTCCATCTTTGTCTTTTTTCAACATTAACGCTTCTTTGTACGATTCTTTTAATTCTGGTAACACCAAACCGATAATGTGACTATACCATCGTTGATGCGCATCTATTGCTAGCGTATCAATTAACGCCTTATCTAAATCACATTCGCGAAACCAGCTCTTAACTTTCAATTTAAGACCATTTTTTAATCGCACAAAACTACCGCACGCTACAACCTCTTCCACCTCGGAACCAAGATCACGCCATAATGAACGCACTGCAGCATCGGGATAATATTCAACAATTAACATGCGAACCATTTCACTTAGCTGATAAAATCGTTCAAGAGAAAACTGAGAAACCGATTCATAAAACTTGCTCCACTGATAATGCTCAACATTATGTCGCTCTTGCTCAACACGCTTACGCACCAAGCAAAGAATTTCGTCAATATCTTCTTTCTGATCTCTGTACAACTCTCTAATTATATCTTTAAGTCTTTTAAATACTTCTTCAGCAGTTAGTACCCGCAAATCCTCAGTTGACGCCTTTACAATTGCATCATGAATAACCCAACGTAATAATGTCTCTAAAAATACATTCCGCTCAAACTCATAGCGATGATCAAAAAAAAGTGGATATAGTTCATGACTGCTAGCAAAAGATTTATAGACACTTTTTTCTATCGAGAACTCGTCTTGATAAAATGACTTCAGCTGCTGTAACAAATAATTAATGCGAATTGTCTCACGACACGTACGGGGATACATACTAAGAAAATCAACAAAGACAACATTCTCAACCCCAGCTTCAGCCATCTGATCAGACAAATCTTTCATGAAGTGATCATAACTCATCGGAATCGAAAGTCCCTTATCAAAAATCATTAATTCAGGTTCTTTAATCTTTAATCCTTGCGAATGAACAGTATCAAAAGAACACAGCATACGAATCTGATGTAGGTCAGTTGAATTAATAACATAATGATTGCCATTAAATTCAAAAGGACGCCAAACAGAGCGAACACCAAGTGTTTGTATATTTTTAATAACAGAATCTTCAGGAGTTATAACAGAAGCCCCAGCCTGCATCTCTTTATATCGCTTCATATAATTGATATTTATCTGTTTAAAACTAAATTCAACATGTTGTCCCAAAGTAAACAAATCTTTTTGCGTTAACGTCTTACAAAAACCCAAATCAATATATACTGAGCCATCAGGCTTGGCACAATAGTGACTAATTTGCGCAGGCAAATCAACAATGACAACTTCATCATTAACGGAATACAATGTCGCACACTGAGATGATGCATTGCTCACATGCTCGTACCGTTCATAGGCCGAACCGTACTTCAACCAGTTGCAAGTATTACCAAGCAACGTACTCTTTCCAACCCCATCAACAAAACTCCAAAAAACATATGCCGTCTTCTTACTACCAATAGGCTTTAACTCTTTCGAAAAACGCTTAACAAACTGTTGCGCTTGATGTGTAACGTCTACAGTTTGCCGTTCCGATACCTCTATTGGATAAGTCAAATCTGGACCAACAAATATTTTAGAAACTGGGACCTGACTCTCAGCTAAATGTTTCACATAATAAAAAGAAAAAAGAATATCCTGTGTCGCAAACTGAGCACCTTGAACATTCTTACTCTCTGCCTCATAAATCGATTGCCAAAAATTAAGCAACTCCTTAAAAATCTTTTCTTTATCACCACGATCAACCAACTGTTGCATCACAGCTTGATATCCCATAATCGTATCATACCATGAACCAAAAGAAAGACGACGCAAAACTTCAGTGTCACCATTCCTCATCAGCTCTGCATCATCGACCGCAATATGCTCAACAAGATCGCTTTTACTTGTTCTCACATCCTTAAACAAAAAACCGGTCAAGTAACCAAAAATATTTCCCGGAGCAAATTCCCAACCACGAGACGTTTTAACGTGTGCTTCATCATCAATATTGTGTTGAGTCAAACAATTAAAATATTGCGGCACCGCATTACGCTCGTACCCCATAATAACCATTCGTTTTTCTAAATTAAAGGAACGGGCTACAAGATAATCTTCCAATTGCTGCAATGACGCCTTCGTCTTTTTCAATAAATATGGATGGTACTCTCTCGAAAAACGACTTTCTGGGCTAAAGGAATACCCTTCAACAAAACTTTTTGCAAACGGAACAAATTCTGCTCCATGAGATAAAAAAATAAAAAAGAATATGAAACTTCTACTATACTTATTCATGCAAGGCCAACTCTTTTAAGCACGTCAGACACAACAAAATCAATCACCGATTCCAAACGATTGTAATGGTACGACATCTTGCGCGCATATTGCGGCGACGCCCCCACTAACCTACGTGTACAGATCTGATAAATCTCAGTCAACAAATTTCTATGCCTAATCAACTGCACAATACCGTCGACTGATCCTATCTCGGATGCTTCATAAAGATAATTTAGTTTTTTTAAAATAATATTTGATACCTGCTCAAAAAAGAAGCCATAAAATTCCAATAATGCTTTCGGCGCATTAAGTGCAAGAAAATATGATACAATTGTATAGCGCTTTTCATATACAATCTTAAAGCTCTCTGCTTTATCTTTTTTGATAATTACCCCACGTTCATTGTCGACAACATATTCATTTAAAAACGTATGATATACCTGACACTCTCTCAACCAATCAACATCCAAACTCTCACGGTTGTACCGATCCAACATAACATAGGAGGCAGTCAACCGATCCTCGTACACATCTTTTGAATCATGTGCATAATTCCAACGCACACACTCATGATTAATCAACGCAGCAACCTGCCGCCATGCTCCCAAAAACTCAACCAACGACATCATTTCAAATGCACGGCACACCCAATGTGCATCACAATAATAACGCTTTACATCTTCAGCAAAATTATCAACATATGTCGCTCTACCTTTTTTCAAAGATAGTTTTTCTACTTCATTTTTTTGATCACCGACTGCAAACAGGCTAGACCTGAAAAGTACTGGCATAAGTATAACACTCAGTACTAATCGCTTTAGTTTCAGCATTAATTATCCCTCAACAATATCATTGATTTCGAGCGTTGCTGACAAATGATGCATGTATGAACAGTACTCATATAAAGTCGTCAATAAACCAGATGGATAGTCTTCTTTTAAAATTTTCACAAGATTTTCCGCAACTTCATTTGTACGCTGAATAACATCACGCTTAAACATTATAATCTGATTTTTATCAAATGAATTATCTGACTCACAAACCTCTAATTGATACTCAATGAATCCTAAACAGAAAATTAAGGCACGCACAATCTCGTTCCATGTACGAGCAACCTCATCCTTAGAGATATTCGCATCACTTGTCGTTTTTGACAACGCCTTCAATTGTACAAGTTCATCAAAGGAACTTACAGGAATCTGACCATTCTTGCAATGCACTGAAAGACATGAGTCCCAATTTATTTTTACATCTTTTAATTGATCGAATAATGTTGACTGAGAATCAAGACGTGCTGCACTATACTTCAACCGAGTAAATAGATATGGAAGCTTAACGTGCGTCTTTGCAAACCAACTCCAATTTAATGATCGATAAAAACGTTCGCCAGCCCCAACACCTTTTGTTAACACTGTTCCAGTAACGGCACTAAGTCCCCAAAAAAAGAGGGCTGTTGGCGCCTGGTAGATCACACTTGCACCAAAACCTTTTAGAGCTCGACCAGCGCCCCGAAACATACCAACTGACTCAACCACAACCTCGTCATAGTTGCCCCCTTTACATGCACACGCTGGCAACGATTTAAAAACTTTCCATAACCCATATCCACCAGCAGCAGCTGCTGCACCAATCAAACATGTTACGAGAATTCGCTTATTGTTTCGTCTCTCGATACTTGCCCTTACTACTTCGCGAGCACACGCAACACTTTTTGGATCAATTCGAGTTATAGATACTTGCTGAGCATTCATTAAGTGCCCAACAAGTATAATTAACCACAATTTCTTATTCATAAAATAAATCCCCCACCATCTAATTTAAAACCTAGGAAAACCGCGCCCCTAGTCCACCGCCACTCTGATTCAAACCTGTAGGCATTTGGCCTGGCTTACCACGGCTTTGCACGATAATTGCTTCCTCATGATCAATGAGTTGTGCAATATGCAGTAATCCCTCACTACAATTCTTGCTAGTAAAATCAAACCCATCTTTAAGTCGCACAATATCGCCATCCTCCTTAACTTCATCACACAATTCAACGATATGTTTCAATTGACCTATAACATTCTTCGTTATTTGAACTACCATATCACGATCAACATCCGACAATGCTGCCGCCAGAGCAGCTGAACGCTCAGACCTCAACCAGACAATGGCACGCCATGCAATATATGCCGCAATAACACATTTTGCATACTTCGCATATTCGGTTACATTTTTACCAAAAATAACAAAACTTCGATTCTTAGCCGCATCTCGAGTGTCCCGAATAACATCAATAGAACTTTCAAACCGCTCGTTAGCAAGTTCAAGCTGACTTTCTAACAACCCATCTGTCGCTTTTACTTGATCTGTTAAATCAGGTACTTGATCTGTTAAATCAGGACTTTTAATCTCATATTTAGGACCAACCTGAAATACATTCGAGTTGTAAAGACTGCGATGGTTTTTTAAAAGTTCATTCAAACTAACAACATCTGCCATAAACCTATTATTGCCACCACCTCCGATTACCCCCTTTAACAAATATGCACCAGCCGGAACTACCATAAAGTCTAAGGCTTTTGAGACTCGACCTTGCTCCGTATTAAATTTTTGCTCGTAATATGGCAGACGCTTTTGTAATGCCGCAATAACATACTCAACATCTTGCTTAAGCACTGCAACACTATGTGGATTCTTTTTTTCATTTTCTACTGCGTGTCCTTCTTTTTGCTCAAGAACGTGCGCACGAACAACACGAGCCCCTTTGGCCGCGTTATCAAGTGTCTCCATATCACGCTTCAAAACATAATTATAGTTAATTGGCTCACGAACATCAAAGCCGCGATCACCGGTCAATGTGTTCATCATAGCGTTGCCACAAATACGGGCAACGTGAGCGCCTTTTCTAATAGCTGGACCAAAAATTTGCTTGAAAAAACTTGTTATCGACCCACTCACCCCTTCAGCAACACCTCGTTTAATACCCCCATCCATTACCAATCCCCAATCTCGACCAGCATACGACATCGAACCTAAGTCAAAGCCTTGCTGCGTCCGATCATCACCTGTACATGGTGTACTAAAAAACAACAAAACTACCACCACCATTGCTCTTGAAAGTCTCATAAAGCTCCTTAAAAAATATAAATTTGAATGTACGACAATCGTTAAAACGATCATCGTTAAAACGAAAAGTACTTTTATAATACTATAAAAAGTTTTTTTTGGCAAAAAAAGGGCTTTTTATAGGCAAAAAATAGAGTGCTACTTTGAATCTAACAAAATCGTAACGGGACCATCGTTAATCAGCGATACTTTCATGTCAGCACCGAAGATACCGGTCGCAATCATATTTGGATAGGCAGCTTCAAGTTTCTGCACAAAAAGATTGTAAAGTTCTTCTGCTTCTACTGGCGGCATTGCGCGATCAAAGGATGGACGATTTCCTTTTGTACAATCTGCATACAAAGTAAACTGAGAGACAACTAAAATCTTGCCCTGCACATCAACTACACTTCTATTCATATGATGACCTTCATCCGAAAAAACACGCAACGCCAATAACTTTTTAATAAGATAATCCATCATTTCGGCAGTATCGCCTTTTCTGATACCAATAAAAACTAGCAGTCCATGCCCGATAGAGCCAACTACATCACCCGAAACTTTAACTGAGGCCTCTTTGGCTCTCTGAACAACTAAACGCATTGTACATCCTTATTTTATACCAATCTTAAAGTTTATCCGAAAATTAACAAACATATAATTTTCTTGGCTTCATGAACCCAAAGTTTATGCTGCTCTATCCAGCAGGCCCGAAATTTATCCTGCTCTGTCCGTTTCCCTTCGACTTCGCTCAGGATAAACTACGCTTTTTAGCAAAGACGAAAGTATTCTCGAAAGGCAAACCAGGAAGGGTGAACGATTATAAATAATTCCTTTGAGCTTGCTAAGCGACTGAGCCCAGGCTTCGTGTAAAGCTTCACCGGCCAAACCGTAGGCGAATGTCGCGATTTCAAGCGATAGGAATCCAGGGGAAAGCTGGCGCCCTTTCTCAAAAAGGTTTGGGCGTGCAAACCTTTTTACAAATCATTATTTTTGATTTTTGAGAGGAAACATCCTATACTGTGAGTAACAAATTGAAATGGTGAGTGTAGCTCAGATGGTAGAGCACCAGATTGTGGCTCTGGTGGCCGTGGGTTCGAATCCCATCACTCACCCCAGTCTTCGTTTATCCGGGCCTTCCGGCTCGGCAAACTACGCCTGGCTAACGCCACTTTTTTAACAGAATTCTTCAGAACAAAAATCTCCCTCCCCCGCTCATCCTGCTGGACCGGGTTTAAAAATGAATCATATAAGCTCAACAGAAGTCTGAG
>CAZJVC010000018.1:0-14159 GCA_964549515.1 uncultured Pseudomonadota bacterium
CAAACAAATCTTTGCGTCTCACCCGCGGAGGGTGGAAAAGTATTTTATTTTGTCGTCTCACCCGCGGAGGGTGGAAGAAACAAGCATCCTGCCATGCCCGCCCATTCGGAAATACGCAGGATAAACTCCGGGTCCGGACGCCTAGAAGTTCAGCCATTTTCATTTCTCGTTTGCGTCTCTTTCAAAGGGATTCAACTCTTCCATATCAAGTTCATTTATCGTTGTATCATCACGCTCAAGCCTTCTTAAGCACTCAAGACGACGCATCTGGACCTCCATAAAATGTTCTACGCCACACAATACCCTAGCGTTTAACAGAATTCTTTTTTTGGCCTCATCTCGCCCTGCATCCGTAAGCTCTGGACAACTACCAGTACATGGCCTATGAAGTTGACGAACCCTATCCATACCAACCAAACCTTGAAAAGCTGCAACACCCAAAAAAAGAAAAATTTTATTTTTCATTATCAACCTATTATTTTCAACTTGCCAAATCCAAAAAAAACAACTAACATTAAAGCATATTCGGGACGTGGCGCAATTGGTAGCGCACTCGCTTTGGGAGCGAGGGGTTGCGAGTTCGAGTCTCGCCGTCCCGACCATTTTTTAGTCCTGTTTTCCCAACATCCCTTTTCTCATTTCCCGCACCCGTTTTAAATTCCGATTCAGGATAATCCTGTAATCATCAAAAGCTTTATAGCTACTATTCCAGCAAGATCCTTCGCTGCGCCGATCGCACCTTATAAAACTATAAAATCGAGCAAAGTTTTTTTTGTGATTCACGTACAATATGCATGCCGAATCCTAAATATACTGACCCAATAATAAGCAGAAAAAAGCGCACTTTTTTCACGATTACTCCTCAAGCGATTGTTGCCCTTAATCAAATAGCATAATCTGAAAAACAGAATAAACAAGAAGATTCAACGAAAACCCTTTTACTGTTGGCTTTTTTCATGCTTTCCTTAACAAACTATCAAGCAATTATCATTAGTACTGTCATTGATTTAGTGGCAAAACAACCACTAAAAACTGCAAATACTCTTCCTTATACATGAAACAAAACAAAAAAAGACCTTCTCTCTGGCCTCTCAAAAAAAACTTACAGACTCTACAATCCTCAAACTTTCCTTCTAGCTATAACTATCCTTTTGTGCAATTTTCCGCTATAATTAATAAGTCCTGAGGTATTAATTACAACAATCAAGGGACAAGCCATGAATCTTTCTAAAGAAACAATCAACAATCTTATCGATCGCGCTATCAAAGCACGCGAAAAGGCGTACATCCCATATTCTTCATATCAAGTTGGTGCGGCCGTCTTAACTGATGATGACCATATTATCACGGGTGCAAACGTTAAAGGTGGATCATTTAATTTAATTTGCTGCGGCGAACGAATGGCGCTACTTAAAGCGGTATTTGACGGCTATCGAAAATTTAAAGCCGTTGTAACCGCAACAGCCGACGGAGCAACGCCATGCGGATCGTGCCGACAAGTAATTTACGAGCTCTGTGGCAATGTGCCCGTCATTGTAGCCAAAACCGATCGTTCGTATAGAATAATTAATGCAGAAGATCTCCTGCCACATGCATTTGAAGATCAAAAAATGAAAAAGAAGAAAGATGAAGCAAGAAATAATCAATAAATTAATTGTAACTGCAGACAAGGCTCGTTCGCATGCTTATGCACCATACTCAAATTTTCAAGTTGGTGCCGCTGTCCTCACTGATAATAATACAATTATTACTGGTGTTAATGTAGAATCAGGGTCGTTCGGATTGACCTGCTGTGCCGAACGTGTAGCATTATTTAATGCTGTATCTCAGGGTTATAAAAAGTTTAAAGCACTCGCGGTTGTAACGAACGATGGCTCTACGCCATGTGGTGCATGCAGACAAGTTATTTATGAACTTTGTGGCAACATTCCAATCATTATAGCCAAGGCACCAGAAAGTTATTATATTCAACACATGGAAGAACTTTTACCAAATGCATTTAAACCACATTTATGAGTGGATTGACACGATTTATTCAGTCACTCGACATATTTAGTTTTCTAGCAACCATTACACTTGCATGTATTGGCATCTTATTTATTTATAGTGCAACATACACATATACCTGTCCGTATTCGGTTTATTTTATCAAACAAATCATTGGCGTAGGACTGGGTATTATCATTTATCTCATCTTTTGTTTCATCGACTTTCGCACACTCTGTCGCTGGGGCTACTTTATATATTTTTTTATTATACTTCTACTGATTTTCACCTTAATTAAGGGAACAATAGGCATGGGTGCCCAGCGTTGGATCGATATGAAACTTTTTAAATTTCAACCGTCGGAACTTGCAAAGCTTTTTTTACCACCATTTATTGTCTATTATCTTCAAGGCGAACGAAATACACATAAGCGAACATTTAAAACTTTTGTACCCCTTCTTGTAACAATCCTTATAAGCTTTTTATTAATTCTTAAACAACCAGATCTTGGCACCGCACTAATTATTCTTATCTCAAGTCTTATTCTTTTATGGTGCGCTGGCCTCAGCAATAAATTTTTTGTAATACTTGCCTGTATCTCACTAATTTCAGCACCAATTTTTTACAAATGCTTAAAACCATATCAACAAAAACGTATCGAAGTATTCTTCGGAGCTGGCGATCAACATCGAGAACGATATCACGTAGAACAATCAAAAATTGCGATTGGATCTGGCGGTATTTTCGGCAAAGGTTTCTTGCAAGGAACACAAAACCGTTTGGCATTTTTACCAGAACGACGTACTGATTTTATTTTTTCAGTACTCTGTGAAGAGTGGGGCTTTCTCGGTGCAACAATTATATTATTATTATATGTCTCACTTATCTTGTATTTATTTTTTGCAATCATCCAAATACAATCTTTTTTCACACAACTGTTAGCGCTTGGCTTACTTATTCCTATTGCACTTTCAATTATTATTAATCTTGGAATGGTTATTGGCCTCTTGCCTGTTGTCGGCATTCCATTGCCTTTGATGACTTGTGGCATTTCACACTTATGGATTAACTTCGCAGCACTTGGCTGGATCAACGGCATCATTTCACGTCGATCCACCTCACAATCCTCGTGGTGAAAAACTAAACTCGGCTCAAGAAAATAAGTCCGCCAACAACTCCACAACAAAGCCCATACGCACACACCCATGTAGAACAACTGCTTTTTTTTGCTTCTTCTGAATTCATAGTCACTGGATTTAAAAGTGCCCGTTCATCCACTGCTCGAGAAAAAGGTTGTTCAGTTGTATTTACTATGCCAGGTACTGGCTTCTCCCATGTACCGCTACCATTTTCCATACAAAAAGCAGATGGCATCATGGCAATAAAAAATAGGATTACCCTAAACAGGCTTATCCTGAACAGGCTTATCCTGAACAGACGTCGCCTAAAAAGTAATGAAAAAATAGAACGCATATAAAATCCTTTTGTTTTTATTATATTTTTTTTGAATATGTAGAAATTAATCCTGCAACAGTCAGTCATTCTTACGGGCAGTCTTCCACCCCATAAACAAAGCACAATCGCTACAATATTTTGTCAACAATCCCCTAAAATTAAATGGGTAGCAAAGCGAACACCTTGAAGTGGCCATTACTAGAGGCACGTTATATTTACTCACAATTTGACGAATTTCTTCTTCAGTAAATACATGTCCACAACCTCTAAATTCTACGCAAATAACATTATATTTTATTATATTACCCAAAGCACTCTTTCCAATCACTGAATCTGGAGGAATCTGAAAACTTCTAGGTTCTCCCAGAAAAGAACGCTTTAAGTCACACGAGTTTCGGTTGCCTCCAAAAGAACTCTCTGTCTCTGATCGCTTCATCGCACCCAGCTGCACAAAAAATAAAACCGCCAACACAAACAACCGTTTCATCAAGTCCCCATAGTAATATTAAACCTACAACACCAAAACAATAACATGTCATCACTCCACACAACAACCTCACCATCACTAGTCATGTTTACATACAAATTCAAAAAAAACGCCCCTTACTCCACCTAAAAAACCGTGCAAACCTGCCTAAACAAAGCCTTTACCAGTTTTCACTATTTAAAAAACTTTGCAACTAACCATTAAAAACCTCGCAGCAAGCTATGAAGTATAGTACTCGAATGGCTTGGTTTATCCTGAGCGAAGACGAAGGGACTCCCGCTCACCATGAACGAAACAAAGAATCGCTCATCCTGCCGTGCCCGCCATAGCCTTGGCGACGGCTGGGAGCGGGAGTCGAAGGATAAAGCGAAAACACATCACAATGAGCACGAGGCAAGCCTCGAGGAATTTAACCCGACACCATTAAAAACCAAGAATCTAATTTATAACTAGAAGACAAGGCACCCCGACACCAAGCACCCAGCAATACGCAAAAAGACAAGACGAAGAGAAAAGTCTTGGCTCCTTTTTTCAATAGACTTTTTACAACACACACTCAACGCCTGTCTCACACATGCATCAGAACAACATGGCGACGGTGGCCCAACAGTACCTCCAGCTAACACAACACAACTTTTTTCAAAAATTTTTCCACAACGCGACTTCTTAGAATCAGCCGTTCCCCACATCCAGCGCCAGTCATCTTTCCAGTTTTCATACATCACCCCACACTTACGTCGTGAATCAACAATCCCTTCCTCCTCTCCATCTATTTCAAAACAACTCTCCGTCTGTTCCGGCTTATCATATGTTAATTCGCGCATCGGGTATAAACTTCCCTGAATTCGCTCACCTGATTCAGCATCAAGTGAATTTCTTCGAGAGGAACCTTCTTCCATCGCACATAATGAAATTGGAATCAAAAACAAAAATAATAATCCTGGAAACATAGTTTATCTCACAAAAAGCATATACAATATTTATTGAGCATAAAAAAATAAAAGTACAGAGCAATGCAAGAATTAAAACCTATTGACCTAATAACATTACAGGAAACACTCGAAGAGTCGCATCAAGATTTTACACCAAAAAATTTTGATGAGTTCATCGGGCAAAAAACACTCAAAGAAAAACTTAGCATTTATACACAAGCAGCGAAAATGCGCGGGGAAGCTGTCGATCATCTGTTATTTTCTGGCCCACCGGGGTTAGGAAAAACAACTATCTCACAAATTATGGCAGCTGAAATGAATGTCGGTATTAAAATTTGCAGCGGCCCGATGCTTGAACGCACCGGCGATCTTGTCGCCATCCTTTCCGGCCTAGAACCCAAGGATATTTTATTTATTGATGAAATTCATCGCACACCAAAGGCCGTTGAAGAAGTTTTATACAGTGCCATGGAACATTTCCGCGTTGATATTATCATTGGTCAAGGCGCAGGTGCAAAAACAGTTAATCTACCAATCAACCCATTCACATTAATTGGTGCTACAACAAAAGCAGGTTTGCTTACCGCACCGTTACGCAGCAGATTTGGCATCAATGAACGACTCGATTTTTATGAAAACGAAGAACTACAAGTTATTGTTCAACAATACTCTAAATACCTAAACATCTCAATCGATGCTCCAGGAGCACATCTTCTTGCATGCGCTGCACGCGGCACACCGCGCATTGCAAAAAAATTAACGCGTCGTATACGTGACTTCGCACAAGTAAAAAAAATAAAAACTATTAACGAAGAAAGCGTGAGCAAAATATTACAATTTCTTGGCATCGACAAAGAAGGTCTCACGGCAGTTGATAATTTAATTCTTGAAAAAATGATTAAAACGTTTGGCGGTGGCCCTGTTGGCCTAGACACCATTGCATCAATCATCGGTGAAGATAGTGAAACACTTGAAACTGTCTATGAACCTTTTCTCATGCGCAAAGGATACTTAGAACGTACGCCACGCGGCAGACAAATACCACGCTTGATAGCCATCAAATTAAAGCGTAAACTCTTTGGACAAGAAACATTATTTTAAACAGGCTTAGCCTGAAGAGAACATTCTGCGTTAACGCTGTATTCTCTAATTTTCAAAAATATTGTATGCTTTAATTAAATAATAAAATAAGCTTTTTAAAACCTAGAGGTATACTTATGTCCGGTCATTCCAAATGGGCGAATATCAAACACAGAAAAGCTTCGCAAGATGCAAAACGTGGCAAAGCATTCACTCGCATAGGCAAAGAAATCACAGTTGCAGCAAAGCAAGGTGGCAAAGATCCAGAAACCAATTTCAGACTTCGTTCATTAATCGATAAAGCTCGCGCAGCTAATATGCCAATCGACAATATTGAACGCTCAATTAAACGAGGCACTGGTGAACTTCCTGGCATTAGCTATGAAGAACAAACATACGAAGGATATGGACCCGAAGGTAGTACCGTTATCGTTGAATGTTTAACAGATAACAAAAATCGAACCGTCGCTGCCATACGGCACCTTTTTTCTGCAAATTCCGGCAACTTAGCTGAAACAGGTTCAGTCAGTTGGATGTTCAATAAAAAAGGCGTTATCCGCACCAAAAAAGGTAATTTGACTGAAGATGACTTTATTGAACAACTAATGGATTTTGATGTCGATGACATTAGCATTGATGACAATACGGTAACCATTTCAGTTAACATGAAACAACTAGATATGGTCAGAAAGGTATTAAAAGATACTGGCCACAAAATTGAATCAGCTGATGTTGAATGGGTAGCAAAAACCCTTGTCGAAGTACCTGAAAACAAAGAAGATAAAGTTATTGCGTTTCTTGAAAGAATTGAAGATATGGATGACGTACAAAACGTCTATAGCAACTTGAAATAACTTCTTCAATGTTAAAAAATAAAAGGAAGAAGTATGATTTCTAGTATGACTGGCTTCGCATCAAAAACAATTACACTCCCCGATAAAGATAAACACGTAACTCTCACTATCAACATCAAAACACTCAACTCGCGCTTTTTTGATACCACATGTCGCATTGCGTACGCACTAAACATATTGGAAACTGATCTTACAAAAAAAGCTAAAGAAGCATTACATCGTGGACACATGTATCTCAACATCACCCTCAGTGACATTAACTATTTTAAAGGAAACGTCACCTTATCATGGAGCACTCTTAAAGGTTATCTTCAATCTCTCGAAGAAGCTAAAAAACAGTTCAATTTGTCCGGCACAATCGAAACACGCGACCTTTTAAGAATTCCCAATATTATTGTTTCTGATGATATTGCAATCAAAGAAAAAGTTAAAAAAGAAATCTTTGCTGGTTTCAACGAAGCATTAATCGAATTGAAAAAAATTCGACTCGCTGAAGGAATGTCACTATTAAAAGATCTTGAAAAACGCGTCAAAAAATTACACGAAAATATCGAAGCTATCACTAAAATATTCAAAGCAACATTTAAAAAACGACAAGAAGAGATTAGTCACGAAATCAAGCAACTAAAAGAAGCTGATAACGAAATTGCAAAACAACAACAAATGATCCTCTATCAAGAACTTAACCGTATGGACATTCATGAAGAAATTGTGCGCTTCAAAACACACCTGAAAAGTCTTGAAACTCTTCTTAAAAAGAAACAAGAGGAAAAAGGACGTCAACTAGATTTCATTTTGCAAGAACTTGGACGCGAAGTAAATACAATCGCATCTAAATGTTCTGATAGCACCATCGGATCACATGCAATTTCAATCAAAGTTGAACTCGAAAAGTGCCGAGAACAGATTCAAAACGTTGTATAATACTTCATCCAATAAATCTATGCAATTCAATCGGTGCAATCATTTTCTCTGGTTTAACTGAGGCATCAAATTTGTCGCCAGACATATAACCAAGTTCAATGATTACTTCACGCAACGTTTTATTTTCACGCCATGCTTTAAGGGCAACTTCTGCAGCCTTATCATAGCCAATTATTGGTGATAAGGCTGTCACTAGCATTAGTGAATTTGAAAGATGTTCTTTAATTTTTTCCTTGTTTGGTGTTAACCCCACAAAAGCTCTATCTGTTAATGAGTTGCAAGTATCTGCAAGCAATCTTATTGATTGCAGCAAGCAAAACGTCATCAACGGACCACAAACACTTAACTCAAAGTGACCATGCGCCCCTAACATACTAATCGTCGTATCATTGCCAATAATCTGCGCGCAGACCATCGTCGCCATATCACATTGTGATGGATTAACTTTTCCAGGCATAATTGAGCTGCCAGGCTCATTTTTGGGCAAAGATAATTCTCCAAAACCGCACCGTGGACCACTCACCATCAAACGAATATCATTCACTATTTTAAAAAGTGAAACAGCAAAACACTTTAATGCTCCTGACAATTCGACAACACAATCGTGAGCCGCAATACCTTCAAATTTATTTTCTGCCACAACAAATGGTAACCGGGTAAATTCATTAATCGTTTCAACAACCTCTTTATCAAAACCGATATACGCATTCATTCCTGTGCCAATTGCCGTACCACCAATAGGAAGTTCGTATGAATGACGCAAAGCATTTTCTATTCTTGTAATACCATGCTCAATCTGTGAAACATATCCAGAAAATTCTTGGCCTAAACTTAGAGGTATCGCGTCTTGAACATGCGTACGGCCAATCTTAATAATATCCTTAAACTCAACTGACTTTTTATATAAAACATTTCGCATTTTTTTTAGTGCAGGTAATAACTGATGCATAACCATTTCAACCGCTGCAATATTTGTTGCACTAGGAATCACATCATTGGTCGACTGCGCCATATTAACATGATCATTTGGATGAACTGGCTTTTTCGAGCCGATAACGCCACCTAACAATTCAATGGCACGATTTGAGATCACTTCATTGGCATTCATATTTGTTTGCGTACCCGCGGCTTGCCAAATACGGGCAGGAAAATGTTGATCAAGTTTACCAGAAGCAACTTCATTTGCCGCTTGTTTCATTGCCTCAGCAACATCATTCTTTAAAAATCCATGCCGTTGATGAACTTGCACTGCAGCTTTCTTAACCATCCCTAATGCACGAATAAATTCACTAGGAAAAATTTCTGTACCGACATTGAAATTTTCCAATGCACGCGCAGTCTGCGCACCATAATAAACATTTTTTGGAACCCTAACCTCACCCAAACTATCAGTCTCAATTCGATACTCTTGCATATCCGCCGTAGCTCTAGCAAAATCGGATGCATATGATAAACAAACTAAAAACAACGGCAACAGTTTTATATTCACAAGTCCCCTTTAATATTTTATCACCAACGTTAACAACATATAAAAACCCCACGAAAAATTTCAATAAAAAAGCCCCACATTTTTGATTTTTTGTTCTATACTAAAGAATACTATGACAGAAAAAAAGTTTACGCATCTTCATGTACACACGGAATATTCGCTGCTTGATGGTGCAACAAAATTAGAAGCTCTTATCAGACGCATTAAAGACTGTAACATGGACTCAGTTGCCATAACGGACCATGGAAATATATTTGGTGCTGTAAAATTCTTTGAACAATGCAAAAAGAATAATATTAAGCCGATTCTTGGAATGGAAGCCTATTTTACTGAAGATGCTTCCATAAAATCTGTGAGCAATAAATATTATCACTTGCTCCTCATTGTGCAGAACATGCAAGGGTACCGCAATCTGTGCAAACTTATCTCATATTCATTCAACAAAGGTTTCTATTTTAAGCCACGCATTGATTACAAATCACTGGAAAAATATTCTGATGGTCTAATTGTCAGCTCCGCATGCCTGGGTGGCCATATTCCACAATTAATTATTAAAAACCAATACGAAGAAGCCCATAAACACATTCAGTGGTTTATTGATGTCTTCGGACGCGAACGATTTTTTCTAGAAGTACAGCCAGAAGATCAAAAAGAGCAAACACTTGTAAACGATTATTTCTATAAAATTGCACCAGAGTTTAATCTCGATATTATCGGCACAACAGATGCGCACTATCCAACGCCCGATTACCAAGATGCACACGAAGCAATGCTCTGCATCCAAACACATCATAAACTTGACGATGAAAAACGCATGACTTTTGGCCCATGCAAGCCATGGCTCAGAACAACAGAAGAAATGCTTGACGCATTCCCAGGGCGCGAGGAACTTCTGTGGAACACACAAAAAATTGTTAAACAATGCGACTTTGACTTTGAAACAGGAAAATTATTTTTTCCCGTTTTCGATATTCCAAAAAAACACACCCAAGAAAGTTATTTTGAAGAACTTTGCGTCAAAGGCTTTGAAGAATTAAAAAAAGAAGGTCATATTACGCAAGAAGACACAACTTATCGTGAACGATTAAAGGTCGAAATGGATCTCATTAAAGAGATGGGATTCGTTGGCTATTTCCTAATCGTTAGCGATTTTATTCAATGGGCTAAGCGCAATAAAATTCCTGTTGGACCAGGACGTGGCTCCGCTGCCGGAGCTCTTGTTGCCTGGGTACTCAAAATTACAAATATAGATCCGTTAAAATACAATCTTCTTTTTGAACGATTTTTAAATCCAGAACGTATATCGATGCCTGATATAGACATCGACTTTTGCATTGAAGGACGTGACAAAGTCATTCAATACTGCCGCGATAAATACGGCCATGATAAAGTGTGTAACATTATAACCTTCGGTACTATGGCAGCAAAAGGTGTCCTCAAAGATGTGGCACGCGTTATGGGATTACCATTTGAAGATGCACACGCTATCACTAACCTTATTCCGGATCAATTAAAAATTTCATTAAAGGAAGCGCTAGAAAAAGAGCCACGACTCGCCGAATTAAAAAATAGCAATCCACAAGTTGCACATCTATTTGATTTAGCTTTTCGACTAGAAGGGTTAACACGTCATGCATCAAAACATGCTGCCGGCATTGTTATATCACCCCAACCAATTGATGAAGTGCTACCTGTCTATATACCGCCAAAAAGTACTGAACTTGTAACGCAATATGCGATGACCGAATTAGAAAAACTCGGGTTCCTTAAAATCGATTTTCTTGGTCTAAAAAACTTAACACTTGTAGATCGAATTCTCAAAATGATCAAGAAAACGCGTAACGAAAACATCGACATTGATAAAATTCCAATGGATGACCCAAAAGCGTTTGAACTTATCTGCCAAGGAAAAACATCTGGCGTTTTCCAACTAGAATCTAGTGGCTTGAAAGACGTTCTACGTCGCCTGCAACCAGAAAGATTTGAAGATATTATCGCAGTAAACGCTCTATATCGACCAGGACCACTCGGATCAGGAATGGTTGATGATTTTATCGCACGACGTCACGGCAAACAAAAATTTGAATATTTGATGTCTGACCTTGAGCCAATATTAAAAGAAACGTATGGCGTTATTGTTTACCAAGAACAAGTTATGAAAATTGCATCCGCCATCGGCGGTTACTCATTAGGAGAGGCTGATATTTTGCGTCGTGCAATGGGCAAGAAAAAAATTGATGTCATGACGCAACAACGAGAACTATTCTTATCTCGTGCGAATGAACGCAACTATGATGCAAAAAAATCTGGCGAACTTTTTGACTTGATGGCTTACTTTGCTGGATATGGCTTTAACAAATCTCACTCTGCTGCATACGCAAAAATTGCATATCAAACCGCATATCTAAAAGCAAACTACATGTCTGAATTTATGGCATGTCTAATTTCGCTAGAAATGGATAATGCTGATAAAATGTCCTTCTATCTTGAAGAAGCAAAAGATCTTGGACTAGAAATCTTGCCACCAAATATTAATCAATCGGAAGTTGAATTTACTGTCATCGACAGCAAACTACTCTTTGGGCTACAAGGAATTAAAAGTGTTGGCCTTGCTGCACTTGAAAATATTCTTGTTGAACGAGAAAAAAAACCATTTTTTGATCTGTTAGATCTATGTACACGCATTGATTTACGGACATCAAACAAACGTGTTCTAGAAAACTTAACTTACGCCGGAGCCTTCGATCAATTGCCAGGAAACCGATCACAACAAGCTGCAGAAATTGAAGCCATCATTGAACAAGCACTTGCAAGAAAACGTGAGCTCGAAACAGGACAGATGGGCCTATTTCAATCTCCTAAAAAATCTAATAAACCGGAAGCATACATTTTTCAACCACTTGCTGAGTGGAATGATAAAAAAAAATTGCACCATGAAAAGGAAGTGATAGGATTTTATCTAAGCGCCCATCCACTTGACAGTTATCAATCAATACTCAACATGTTATCACTTAAATCATTTACTGATGCCCCTGAAATTATTCAACACGCCACCGGCAACAAAGAACCACTCTTCACCGGTTGCGGGCTCATGCGCTCTCATCGCATCATCTTCACAAAAAAGGGGGACCGCATGGCATTTGTGCAACTTGAAGATATGAGTGGTACAACAGAAATTATTTTATTTCCAAAAGCGTTTGCAAAAATGGAGCAATGGCTCGAAGAATATACTGTTTTCATTGTCAAAGGCGCGCTAGACTTAACATCTCCAGAAAAATGCAAAATTAAAGCAAATCTTTTTGTACCAGTCGAACTCTTTTTTGAACAATGGCCAGAAATAAACAGAGCTGCGCTAACATTGCCAGCAAATCTATCTAACGAAACTATTCAAGAATTTGCCACACTTTGCAAAAAGGGAAGCACAACACTCACATTCAATTACCAAGAAAACGGAAAAACACTCAACCTTGTTTCAAATACACGCATATCAATAAACCAAAACTTCGTTGAAGCCATCAAAAAACATCAAGGCTCAATTAAATTAACTATTTAATCTTTCAATTTAATTGTCTAACTTTACGAACCGAGCTTCTCAAACTAGACTGAGAAAAAAACAAAAGGGTTTGCATGGAGAAAAAAGATTTTTCTGGCAATATTTATATCTTCCAAGCGTTTGATGTCGGTGATGATATCAATTTAGAAAAGATTGAAGAAACTCAGATTTTACGAACAGAACCACTTCCACTACCAAAATATTTTAAACGATATCACAAACCACTTGCCGTTGAATTGCCACATCCACACGAAACTTCCACATATTTTTCTAGCAAACTTGATGATTTTGGCGTTATCTCCATTACCTATAAAGTTCCTTTTAATACAACATTCGAAGAACTCAAAAAACAACTCAACCAAATAGATGCAAAATATCAAGAACAAAGCGTCTCTGACGCACATACAATATTTAAAAAAATTACTAAATTTATCACAAAACCAAAATTCTTCCACCTACGCACATCGTACGTAATCATCCAACTGGACGTAGATCCCCAAATCGATGCAAAAGATCTCAAAGAACAATATGGCAATACAATTGCATCACTTGTCCGTTTCGAAACAGAAATATTATCAGATTATCAACGTAAATATATCTTAGATCGTGCCGTCAGCTACTATCGCGGGGAACTAGTTGTCATCGATAGCGAAGCAGCATGTATCTATGATGACGATTACGAAGATTTAATCGGACTCTTTGAATTTAGCAACATACAAAATCTGGAACTACAATATTTTGACCAACTACTAGATAACAGCCTTAACCTACTATACGAACGAAAAACTAAATTGTTAATCAAGCGCCAATTTATTCCATTTATGAGTTTACCTCATAATCCTGTTGCTGACCTAGGCCGCTTAAAAGTTGATATCTCTGTTATCACAGAACAATTGCAAAGTAGCATTATGCTTGCTAACGAACCTTATTTAACAGAAATTTATGAACGACTTGCTGAGAGCCTCGACTTACAAAGCTGGAAACTGTCAATTGACAATAAACTCGAAATTATCAAAGGCGTTAATACCGTTTATTATAGCCGCATAGAAACCATCCGTGGTGAAATGCTCGAAGTTTTAATTATAATTTTGATTTTTATTGAACTGGTGATGGGCATATTTAAGTAAACAATTTGACTCGATCATCCTTCGATACAAAGTGGGTCCTAGTACAATCATTCATTTTATTTTCACTCTATCCTTCGACTCCCGCTCAGGATGATTGGACTTGATTGGGACAATTGGACTTGGTTGAAACAATTGGACTTGATTGGGACAATTGGACTTGATTGGAACAATTGGACTTGATTGGAACAATTGGACTTGGTTGAAACAATTGGACTTTATTGGAACAATTGGACTTGGTTGAAACAATTGGACTTGATTGGGACAATTGGACT
>CAZJVC010000019.1:0-4453 GCA_964549515.1 uncultured Pseudomonadota bacterium
GCGGAGGGTGAAAAAGTAAATTACAATGGAAAGGGCGCTCGTTTCTGAGCGCCCTTCATTTTTACTTCTTGTTAATTAACCAATCAACAAATCGTTTTCTCTTTCCTGCATCTTGGAACCACCAAAGGTTAACGCCCTTTTCTAATTTAAAGGTACGCTTAAATTGACCAAGTGCCAGCTCTTCAATAGGAACAAAATAATTTGCAATACGACCAGTTTTTTCTTGCAGCTCTGTTGGCTTTTCAAAGTGCGTCGCTACCACACTCATGCTGGCAGGATTTGCAACGATCTTCTCAACAGCGTCTGTCAAACGAATAACGGCTTCTTCTGCCACAGTTCCTTTGAGCCCTTCATCCATAATGGTGAAACACTTTTTATGTGCAGAAAATGAGCTAATTGAAGAAACAACTTGTTCAAGACGCTTTGCTTCGGCCATGAACGTAGAAAGCCCTTCACTCAAATTCTCCCTTACATTCAAATAAGTATTCACTTTATCGAATGGACTCAACACCATCTGATCAGCTGCTGCGATACCTAACGTCTGTGCAAAAATAATATTAAGCGCAATTGCCTTCATATTTGTTGACTTACCACTACCGTTTGGGCCGGTAAGCATCATGTTACTATTAACGCCAGAACCCAATGAAATCGTGTTATAAATAGCAAGCTCTGGTTTCATTAACGGATTCCAGAAATTCTTAAGTTCAACACATGGAACATCGCGATTAATTATCTGTGCAAAACAAAAATTGCCACGCTCTTTATCTTTAACTAATGTGGAAGCAGCATAAAGCGCATCAACTTCACCAGCAGCTTTAAGTACATTCGTAAATTCACCACGCAACTCTGTCATACGCTTAAACGCAATAAGCACACGTACCGTATTTGAAAAGACATAAGAAGGGTTTCCGCTAAATGTCCACGTATCTAACGCATTTAAAAGTTTTTTGATTTCTGCATTGCTACTTTCAAATAATTTCACAATGTTACGCAAGGAGCCTACACGTTCAACCAGTTGCGGATACTCTTCGATAAGTTCATTGATCTCACGAAGACCTTGCATCAATGTTGCAACCCCAATCAAACGTTGCTGCATATTAACAAGCATTGGCTTTTCAACATTAACACGATTACGTAAAGAGCTTAATCCCCACAAAAAGTTAAGATCTGCAAATACCGTAGGCAAAACTACCAAGCCTGCTACAGTTTTTGGATAATCTTTCATAGGCGAGTTCATTTTGCGATGCATTTCCATCGCATCATAGTATCCATCTCCAACTGTCCTCGACGATTGCTGGGCCTGCATTTTGTATGATAAATCAAGAACAGTAGGATCAAAATCCAAAGAAACAGCACTTCTAATCGGATTATTAGATGCAATCAAACCCCTAACTGCATTACAAAAACCATAAAATGGGGCTTTTGTTAGACAGTTAAAAATCTTTTTATTTCTTGATTCATTAGACATTAATTCACCAGTGATATTCGCGCCCGTCTTAGCAAGAAAACTAAAAGCAACAAATCTTACGCATGAACCAACATTCGCTTTTGTACGTTTTAATGATAATGCAATTGCCGATTTATTTAATTTATTTAACCATTTGCCAAAATAAAGAGACTTTAATAATTCTTGTTCAACATTATTCTTTTTGTCAAAAAAGCTAAAGAAATATTCTTGGCCAGATCGAACCTTTTCGAGAGCCTGGTTTAAACGATCGTATACATCATCATTTTCAACACATGAGCGAACAAACGCTTGGCGCTGTTCAATATCATGAACAGAAACTAATGGACGAGACAACATAGTCGCCAACATAACATCACCAAAAACAGTCCTTGGTGCTATTTGACGAATCAATGAAACTTCATCAGACCCTTTATCAATCAAATCAAGCTCTTCAATACCATTCTTATTAAGAACATCTCCAAAGGTTAAATCTGGATCAGAAAGACTTAACAAATCGGTAAACATAACTTTTTGCTGAATTGCTTCGAGAGAATGATACTCAATCTTAATCGGCTTCTTTTTCACCTTTTTTTCTTCTTCATGAGAAGATAAAGAAGATTCCTCTTTTTTCTCCTGAATAACGTCCGATGATCGCAAAAATGAACTATTTAAATATTCATAGAAAGACGGCGACTTCGCCTGTACTGACATCGAAATCAACAAGAAAAACAAAGCACTTAGTACTCTTTTCACAAAAAAACTCCTAAAAATAATGTTATTTTTCCAAAAACCCCTACCTTTAATATGGTACCGTTCCTCCTAAAAAAGTCAAAACCTAGAAATTGCCGAAAACCGTACTTTCTGGCAAACTATAAGTAAATCATTTTATTTTTTATTTCCATGTATAATGAAGGAAAAACAGGAGCATTTATGGCAAAAATTTCAATGGACTTGATTAAACAGCTACGTAACATCACTGGCCTAGGCATGATGGACTGTAAAAAGGCCCTTGTCGAAACTGATGGCGATATAGAGCGTGCGGTAACCTTATTGCGAAAAAAAGGGCTTGCAGTTGCTAAAAAACGTGCTGACAGAGCAACTGGCGCAGGATTGATTGAAACATACATCCATCCAGGAGCGACTCTCGGCGTTCTCATTGAAATCGATTGTGAAACAGATTTTGTTGCTTCAACCGATTCTATCAAAACATTTGCACAGCAACTGTGCTTACAAATTGCCGCAATGAAACCTATGGCAATTGCACCTGAGAACCTTGACCATAAGTATCTTGAAAAAGAAAAAGATATTATACGTGAACAACTCAAGGCATCCGGCAAACCTGAAGCTATGATAGACAAGATACTCGAAGGTAAAATTGATAAAGTTTATTCAGAAGTATGTCTCCTAAAACAGCCTTTTATAAAGGATGACAAGCACACAGTAGAAGAGATGCTCAACGAGATTATTGCTCAAGTTGGCGAAAAAATTGTCATTAAACGCTTCGCACGATTCCAAGTCGGCGTACAAGGTGAAGATTTCTTTACAATCTAAAAAAAAGATCTATGAGTAAAAAACGAATACTACTCAAACTTACCGGTGCCATTTTTATTGACCCTGAAACAAAAAAGTTAACCCGTACCTACGCTGATCATGTGGCACAACAAATCAAGTCGTTACGTGAGGAATACTATTTTGGTATCGTCATAGGCGGTGGTTCATTTTTTAGAGGAGGCCGCGATAATAGCATCGGCTTACGCGAAAACATTGCCCATACCGTTGGGATGATTGCAACCACCATGAATGGCCTTATGCTCTACGACATATTGCATCAACATAAAATAGATGTCTGTTCAGTGTGCGGATTTGAATTTCCACTCGGAGGTCGTACCATATCGCAACAAACAATCGATCAAGCGCTACAAAACAACCAGACGCTCGTTTTTAGTGGCGGAACAGGGAATCCATTTGTTTCAACAGATACAAACGCCGTCATTCGAGCACAACAAATTGGTGCAAGTGAAATATGGAAAGCATCTAACATTGATGGAGCATATAGCGCTGATCCAAAAAAAACTAAAAATGCACAACGTTTTGACACAATAAGCATTCAAGAGGCTCTTGACAAAAAGTTAAACTTCATGGATCATACAGCATTAACAATGGCCAAAGAAGCGTCATTACCATTGCGGCTATTTAATATCTTTGACAAAGATGCTCTCGTACAAACAATCAAAAATAAAAAATATGGCACTATGATTACTCCTGAAAAATAAAGGACTTTAACGTGAATATTATCCTCGAAGAAGGAAACAGTACATCATTTGAAAATGCACTCAAAGGTCAAATGGATCAAGCTATTGACCATTTCAGAAAAGAATTGGTCGGTATTCGCTCCGGTCGCGCACATACATCCATGGTCGAAGATGTCGTAGTTTCATGCTACAACGGCGAATCTGAGTTGCGATTACGTGAAATAGCAGCACTATCTGCCCCAGACGCCAATATGATTGTCATTGAACCCTGGGACAAAACCTTAATTGCAGAAATCGAAAAAGGCATTTTGCACTCTGGCCTCGGATTTAATCCAATTAACGATGGCAATTTAATCCGCATCCAGTTGCCAGCTATGAGCACCGAACGACGTGATGAACTCGTCAAAGTGCTCCATAAAAAAACGGAAGAAGCCCGTATCGGCGTACGATATATACGTAAAGAATTTCACAATATTGTACGCGACAAAGAACGTGCAAAGAAAATCTCTGAAGACTTTACAAAGCGCATCATGGAAAAGCTACAAAAGGCAACCGATCTTAATATCGGCAAGCTCGATGAAATAATGAAAAAAAAGGAACAGGACATAAAGACAATCTAGAAATCCTTCCCTTTGTTGCAAAATCTGGTATAGTATTTGCTGTAAGGTTGATAGTTATGGGCCGCTAGCTCAATTGGTAGAGCAACAGACTCTTAATCTGTAGGTTGTTGGTTCGATTCCAACGCGGCTCACCA
>CAZJVC010000019.1:4553-10208 GCA_964549515.1 uncultured Pseudomonadota bacterium
TGGTAGACGCGCTGGATTTAGGATCCAGTTCCCGAGAGGGAGTGTGGGTTCAAGTCCCGTCTCTTGCACCAGAATAGTCTTTAAAGGAGAGTCTTATGGCGCCTATATCAGAGTCATTAGAATTTGAGGTTTATTCAAAAATTCATAAAGCACCAGATCATATTCGTATCACAATCCATCAAAAAGTTGTCAAATCCCTCTACAAGCATGCATTAAAATTACTCAAAAAAGAAAACTCCATCATAGGATTTCAACAGGATCATGCACCTCAAATATATCTAGATGAATATTACCGTGAACACGTCCTTAATCATTTAAAAGAATTTCTACTCAAGTATTCGGTTATAAGCTTTCTTTACAAAAATGTTCGCGAAAAAAAAATTATTATGATTGGTGACCCACGACTCGATAACATTATTATCAATCTTGGGCAAAATGCTGAATATCATTTTGATTTCACACCAGCACCGCCAGTCCCAGTTCGCGATTGGCGATATTTACCATTTAAACCGCCGCTGAGAAAGAAATATAAAGATATCGACAAACAAGCCACAAATTTCATTACAGAAGAACGAACGCTTAAATCTAACCTCGGCAAAAACTCTGATATTTCAACTGGCGACTGGATACTTTTTTCTGCGTCACTGCTAAATGAAAACAAAAAACCATTATTCAACAATTTACAGGAGTATTTATGGCTCCGCATCAGCGATGAAGAAACTGGAGAACCATTTAATACTCTTTTTATCGAACGAAAAAAAGGTGATCAATTTAATTCTACCAACCAATGCCTTTGCGAATACTTTGGAAGCCAATTAAATATTCCGTACTTATTTCAGATATCTATTTTAGAAGTTTTACCTCACACATATTTCTGCCTTGATTCATTTAAAGAACAATTTCGATTAAAATCAGACCGCAAAACACATCAAAAAATTGTCGAAGTATATTCATTTCGAAACGATTTGTCGTTACGGCGAGCAATGGTTGAAGAAACATATAAAGTATTATCACGCACCTTCCCCATCGACGTTCCTCAATCAGCAATAACGCGCCAAGAAAGAATCATTCGCGATGAGCTACAACTTAATCCTGATTACTCTGTCTATAAACTTCAAAGTACCTTTAGTGATACAATAAAGTCGCTGGCCGAAAAACAAATGCGAACTACACTTCTTACCGATTATTTCTCACAACAAGAAAATATAACGATTGACGCTAAGGATGTGTATAACTATTTAAATCTTACTAAACGCCCACGCACTAAAGAATTCATTCACTTCTTGCATCCATCTATACGCGTTAATGAAGATGAAGATCCAATCCCATATGAATCACTGAAACATACATGCATTAAAGAAAAAACAATGAACCACATTTTATATCATCTAACAAAATAAACAGGATTATCTTAAGCAGGACTATCCTGAACAGGACTATCCTGAACTAGGGGTGTTATGGAAAAAAAAATCCATTCTATTATTATCATCGGATCAGGACCTGCAGGTTTGACTGCAGCAATTTACGCGTCTCGCGCAGAACTTAATCCAATCGTTCTTGAAGGAAAAACTCCCGGCGGACAACTTATAAGCACAAGCTTTGTAGAAAACTGGCCAGGAAATATATCTATTCTCGGCCCACAATTAATGATGAACATAAAAAAACATGCAAAACATTTTGGCGCCAATATAATACATGAAAATGTTTCACGTGTAGACTTCTCAAAAAAACCATTCTCCATCTGGACAAATAAAGATACAACATATCAAACAAAAACGGTCATCCTCGCAACTGGCGCAGGACCAAGGCGACTCAACTGCCCCGGCGAAGATCAATATTGGGGCAAAGGTATCACAACATGCGCCGTATGCGATGGCGCACTTTACAAAGATGAACCGGTAATTGTTGTCGGTGGCGGCGATACCGCAATGGAAGATGCTTCATTTATGACAAAATTTACAGACAATGTCACCATCGTACATCTTCTTGATAAATTTACAGCATCAGCTTCAATGCAAAAACGAGTCCTTGATAATCCTAAAATTAATATTATCTACAACAGCACCGTGACAAAGATCAAAGGTAACGGCAAGCATGTAACACAAGCAGTTATAACAAATAAACAAAGTAATAACCAAACAACACTACCAGCAAAAGCAATCTTCCTTGCTATCGGCATGAACCCAAATACAAAATTTTTAGATGGCCAATTAAAACTTGATAAGTACGGCTACATTGAAACTGATTGCCATACAACAAAAACATCCGTCCCAGGTGTTTTTGCATGCGGTGACGCAGTAGATTATATCTATCGCCAAGCAATTACATCATCCGGAACAGGCTGCATGGCCGCCCTTGATACACAACGATACCTTGAAGAGCAGGATTATCCTGAACACGTCTGAAAAGATGTTTTCAAAAAGCAATAAAATGAAATATTTGTTTAAAGAGGCTCCCAACGCAGATTTACAAGCTAATTTTATAAAAAAAAGAAATGCAAAAAAAAGAAAAACATTTAACAAAGGGCACCCTAGCACAGACTTATTGAAATTTTAGATAAAATTTAATGCAACAAATCACCTCAATCCATCGACTATAAAATAAAAAACTGAAAATATTTGAAAAATTGTTGCAACGCAATTAAACATAATGTTAACGTATAGACAAATGAGGGAACTCATGAAAAAATTACTCTCCATCATGGCACTCTTTTGCATCGGAACAAAAGGAAGCAGTGACGGAGCCACACAACACCAACTCATTATTATAGGGTCAGGTCCAGCGGGCCTGACCGCTGCCATTTATGCAGCTCGTTCAAAACTTAATCCACTTGTCATTGAAGGCATGCCAAGCATCCTCTCAACAGTGTCCAGCATCGAAAATTGGCCTTGCTATGAAAAAATTTCAGGACGGGACCTTATCAAAAGTATGACTGATCATGCAAAAAAAACTGGTGCCCACCTTATTGCAGACGAAGTCACCGAAGTTAATATCAAAAAACGACCTTTCATTCTCAAGACTGCTCGTGGCCAAACGCTCTCAACACAAGCTCTCATAGTCGCTACTGGCATGAGCCCTAAAAAGATCGGTTGCCCTGGCGAAAAAGAATATTTCGGCCGTGGCGTTGCTAACTGTGCCATGTGTGATGCGCCATTCTTTAAAGATCAAACCGTTATTATCGCAGGGGGTGGCATAATGGCACTCCAAAATATTGCCCTACTCAATAAATACGCAAAAAAGGTCATAATAATTAACAACAAGGCTAGCCTCTCTGGACCTCCAGACCTGATCGAACATGTCAAAAAATTAGAACAGGATCATCCTGAGAAGGTTGAAATTCTTCCAAACCAAAAAATCGTTAAAATAATCGGCGATGATGAGGGTGTTACCAGCGTAGAAGTGACTGATAAAAATAATAAAACTCATACTATCAAGACTAGCGGAGTATTCATTTCAATGGGATATGAGCCATGTACCGATCTTTTTAAAGGAAAACTTCCTACTGACAGTGAAGGTCGTATAAAAACCGATCCTGTGTGTCACACCTCAATTCCAGGACTTTTTGTTGCCGGCAATGCTGCTACTATTCCCCACGGACAAGCAATTGTATGCGCTTCATCCGGTTGCATTGCAGCAATCGAAGCAGAAAAATATCTGGAAAGAAATCCAAAAAAACCGCGTCTTCCCAGTTGCCAAAAAAGCTAAAATGACGTATTCTTATACTAAAAGAATCATTTTTGAACAAATAAAGGTATTTTAACCATGTCAATCACCTATAAGCCATCTAGAAAAAAGCGTAGTCGTAAACACGGTTTCCGTAAGCGCATGGCAACAAAAGACGGTAGAAAAATCCTCAAGCGCCGTCGAGCAAAAGGCAGAAAAAGACTTGCCGTAAGTAGCCCCAAAAAGAGCTAATGGTTAATTATGCTGGTCTCATTAGCAAATTCACTAAAAAAGAAATCGACCAGCTATTTGAGACAAGCCACCGCATCTTACATTCTGAGCAGGTTACCATTCTCGCAGCACCTTCACCAAAAGAATATGCTCGCATCCTTATTATTATTCCAAGGAAGGTTGGCAATTCGGTAAAGCGCCATTTGCTGCGTAGACGAATAAAAAGTGTTTTTTACCAAGAACAGCTTTATCAGAAGCTTAATCATGACCTCGTTTTTATTGCACGAAAAGCAATAACTAAACTTTCATTCCAAGAAATAAAAGATCTTATATTAAAGGCGGTACATTCAATAACATGAGTCGTATTAATAAAGCATTTCGCAAATTTCTCATTTTATTCTTAGATGGATTCAGGCCGCTTCTTGGCAATAAAGGTTGTTGCCGTTTTACTGTTGATTGTTCAAGTTATGCAAAAACGCAACTCGAACAAGAACCACTTTTTCGTGCATTTTGGAATATTATTAAACGATTATTATCCTGTCACCCGTTTCATAAATTTAATTAAGGAAAGTTTTTATGCATAAAGGTTATGCACTTGCAATAGTGCTGTCATTTTTCGCGTGCACACATGCTATGGAAGAAAAGCCTCCCAAAAAAGACACGAAATACATCACTTTTATAAACGCACAAGGAAAAGAGACGCAAATTAAATTCAGTGGATCAAGACACCAAGGAATAACTGTCCTAGTTCCACGACGCAAACAATTCAAAATAGAAACAGAAGAAGAAAAGACCGCGGGACTTGAAGACATAAGAACCCTTTTTACATAATAAGAGAACTCAAAAAGTTAAAAAAAGAGCTGTATACATAGCAATTCTATCATTTTACTAAACCAATCTCTTACTTTTTGCCCTTAAAAAATAGTATTCTAAATTTAGACGTAGAAAATAGTTTAAAAGTAGTACTATTATGGGGGTTATTATGAGAAAAATACTATTATTGTTGTTAAGTTTTGTTCACTTTTCTTCTATCTTTTGTGTAAATATTCAACAGCTTCCTGTTCCTGAAGGCGAGGACGGACGAGAAATTGATCTTGATGAAAACGATCCGATCTCTTACGAACCTTTCTCAGAGGCTCCACGATATGCTTCACGAGTTGCAGAAGTTATTACTGATATAAACGACAGGCCCTTTTATCGCTATTATACTCCAGCAAGTATTGGTCCTTACTTAAACAAAGAAATTGGAGATGGTGAGGCAAATCCTAATGATCCATTTAACAGGCAGCCAATCAAACGTATTTATTTTTATACATATAAAGAAGGCCGAATAGAACGAGATGAATTAGTTCTAATGCCACCTTTTCATCAAGAAGTGATTGTTGAAACATTAGAAGACCTTCTGCAAGAATTACGCCCAGATGCACACAGAAATAGATATCATCCGGCAAGCCAATCACTTGATCTTCGCGACTTATCCTTAGAAGACGAAAATATTCCTGAAGATTTTTTTACAAGGCTTACAATCATTTTGCCCGATCTTAAAACTCTTGACATATCGGATAACAAGCTAAAAACATTGCCTGATTCTATTGGCAATCTTGCTAATCTTGAATATCTTCTTGTAGATAAGAACCAACTAAAAACATTGCCTGTTTCTATTGGCAATCTTGCTAATCTTAAAGAGCTTCATGTTGGTTATAACCAACTAAAAACATTGCCTGTTTCTATTGGCAATCTTGCTAATCTTCAAAAGCTTGT
>CAZJVC010000019.1:10308-13929 GCA_964549515.1 uncultured Pseudomonadota bacterium
AAAACTAAAACTGAAAACCCTTAAACTACAGAAGCTGATTGGATATCCAATCAGCTTCTGTAGTTTAATCTAAAAACTTATTAGTAAATAATCAAAGCAACTCGCCTGCCAAGCTACTCAATTCACTTCGTTCAGTAATATCGAGATAGACTGAGCCGGCAATTTTTTGTCCTTTAAAAGCATTACTTGCAACAACTAACCCATTACTACTGAAGTCTAAATATGGCGAATCAATTTGGTATGGATCACCAGATAACACAATTTTTGAGCCTTCGCCAACGCGCGTAATAATTGTCTTAACTTCATGAGGCGAAAGATTTTGCACCTCATCTATGAAAATATACTGGTACGGAATCGAGCGACCACGCATATAGGTAATTGCTTCTAAACTAATTTTGTCCTCCTTGATCATTCTATCCAACGGACTCAAAGCATATTCATGTTTTTTTCCATAAAACTTTTTATTAGGTCGTTTACCCGAATCACCCTCTAGCGTCTTCAAAAGGTCATATTTCCCTTTACGCATACTAGGCACTGCCTCATGTGATATCAGTTCCATATTGTCATAAATCGGCTGCATCCAACTATGCAATTTTTCATGTATATCACCTGGCAAATAACCAATGTCTGGGCCGAGCGGAATAATTGGACGCGCTACCAACATTTTTTTATACGAATCACTAATTAACACCTGATGCAGACCAGCTAAAAGCGACAAGAACGTTTTACCGGTCCCGGCAGGACCAATAAGTGAAACAAGATGAACATCAGGATCCATAAGCAAATCCATTGCCATTAATTGTTCAGGGTTACGCGGTTGCAAAGGCCAGACAAACTCTGGCATATGAACCCCTGAGAACTTACCATTGCCGCGATAGCGAAACAAACGATAATTGTGTTCATTATGCTGACTATACAGCCAAACAAATTGATTTACACTTAAATCACGGGTATCGATAAGTTTTTTTAAAATTGCAGGTTCTTCTTTTTTGAGCTCAACCGAAGGAATGCCCTCACTCACCCACCCTTTATAAAATTCTTCAGGAGTTACACAATCCCTAAGATAATCTTCTGCTTGAATGCCAAGAACATCCGCTTTAACACGAGCATTAAGATCTTTTGATATAAATCGAACATCATATCCCTTTTTCTTGAGATACACTGCAGCAGAAAGAATTCCTTTATCACCAAATTCTTCAGCAAAGATGAAATCTTTCAATTCTTCAGCAGGAGGTACAACTATAAAAAGCTCTCCACCAGAATCAAGTGGCACTCCTTTATTTAGTGGACCACGATCACGAAGTTGATCCAAGCGACGTACAACCTCACGAGCATTACGCCCACGATCAGAATGTTCACTTTTAAACTGGTCAAGCTCTTCAAGAACCATTATTGGTATAGCAACCAACGACTTGCCAAACGAATACAGTGCCATCGGATCATGAACAAGAATATTGGTATCTAGAACATACACCTTTTTTTCAGGCATCTCTCCCTTTCTATTTGACGACCCCATCGCGTTAACACAATATACAACTATGCATGCAATTGGCAAGAATTGTCTTAGATGATATACTAGGCATGTCAAAAAAAGCTCTTCTGTTAGGTATCTATTTTATGTTCCTGACAAAAATGATGCTGAACGTCTTAAAAATATATGCACGGATAATGGTATAGAAATTTATATCCAACCCATCTAGAAAAGTGAGTTTTTATGGAAATCAATAATCTTTATAAAATACGCCACTCCGCAGCACACCTTCTTGCGCAAGCTGTATTAGAACTTTTTCCTGGCACACTCATCACCATCGGGCCGGTAACAGAAGAAGGATTCTTCTATGATTTTTTGCCACCAGAAGGAAAAAGCTTCAAACAAGAAGACCTGTCAAAAATCGAAGCAAAAATGCGCGAATTGGCAGAAAAAAATTTACCCATAGAACAAAAAGAAATTTCGAAAAAAGAAGCACTCGAACTCTTTAAAGATAATCCATTTAAAATTGAACTTATTAACGATTTGCCAGTCGAGACAGTCGGTCTAACAGTTCAAGGTGACTTTGCTGACTTATGTAAAGGTAACCACGTAGAAAGTACCGGCAAATTAAAACATTTTAAACTTCTCAATATTTCCGGTTCATACTGGCGCGCCGACAGAAAAGGCCAAGCCCTGCAACGTATTTCAGGCATAGCATTCTCTTCAGCAAAAGAGCTTAGAGAATACGAACGCAAAAAAAAAGAAGCAGCAAAATACGATCACCGCAAACTTGGCAAAGAACTTGACCTCTTCAGTTTCCATGAAGAAGGTGTAGGTTTTCCTTTTTTCCATCCAAAGGGCCAACAAATTATGCTTGCCATGATGGATTACATCAGAAAAGAACTTGCTAAAGAAGAATATAAAGAAATAAAAACGCCAATCATTCTTTCAGAAAGCCTTTGGCACCAATCGGGACACTATCAGCACTACAAGCCAAACATGTACTTCTTGAAAATTGATGAACAAAATTATGCAGTTAAACCTATGAACTGCCCTGGGTGTATTCTTGTTTATAAAACGCGCCCACATTCATACCGCGAGTTACCATTAAAACTTTCAGAATTTGGCCTCGTCCACCGCCACGAGCTTTCAGGCGTACTACACGGCCTGTTCCGCGTACGTGCATTCACACAAGACGATGCACACGTTTTTTGTACATCCGACCAAATTGAACAAGAAATTCTTAACATTATCAAATTTGTTCAACGCACCTATAACCATTTCGGATTCGAAAATATTGAATTTATCCTCGCTACAAAACCAAAAGATGCAATGGGTGACCCACAACTATGGGAAAAAGCAACAAACGCTCTCAAGCTCGCACTTGAAAATGCAAAAATTTCCTTTGACATCGATGAAGGTGGTGGCGCATTTTATGGTCCAAAAATTGACATCAAAATTAAAGACTCAATGGGCAGATCATGGCAAGTTGGTACTATCCAAGTAGACTTCTTCATGCCAAAGAATTTTGATATGACCTATATCAACAAAGAAGGTAAAAAAGAACGCCCAGTCATGATCCATCGCGCAATCTATGGCTCATTTGAACGTTTCTTGGGAATTTTACTTGAACACTATAAAGGTAAGTTGCCATTCTGGCTTGCACCTGTTCAGATCAAGGTTATTTCAGTCTCCGACGAACAGTTACCTTATGCACAGGAAGTTGCAAAAAAACTCAAAGAAACCGGTATCAGAACTGAGGTCATTGAATCATCTGATCCTCTGCAGGCAAAAATTAAAGTCGCGCAACTTGAAAAAGTGCCATGGATGATCATCGTCGGAAACAGAGAAGTCGAAAATAAAACGGCTACACTGCGATACCGCGATGGCAAACAGGAACCTGGATTAACAATCGATCAGCTTGTTCAAAAAGCTCTGGAAAATAACAAATAACAACAGGCCCCGCCTAAACAGGATAATCCTGAAAAAAGCGAGGCTTGCTTCTTTTATACACCATATAGCAAGCTTCTTTAAGCTTCACACAAATATGTATGTAGTTAAAAACATTTCAGCAAACTACAAGGTATAATGCTCAAATGGCTTGGTTTATCCTGAGCGAAGACGAAGGGACTCCCGCTCACCATGAACGA
>CAZJVC010000020.1:0-13640 GCA_964549515.1 uncultured Pseudomonadota bacterium
ATTGGTTGTATTTTTTTGAGCTTCCAGATATTACAAGTGAGCAACAGAGTAAGATGATACGCTTGTTGCTTGATAAACTTAATATGCCACATTTTTTTGATCGTTTATTATATTTGATGATTGATCATAAACGTGTATGGCTTTTACCAGAGACATTAGATGTTTTGGTAAGGATTTTTTTTAGTCGTCATAATCTTATGCATTTTTCTTTGCATTCGTATCCGATGCTTGATGAAAAACAAATTGATCAATTTAAGACGTTTTTGTCAAAAACGTCAGGAAAAAGGATTACTATGCAAATAGAGGTTGATGCATCTCTAATATGTGGAATACGTGCACGAAGTTTAACGCGGTTATGGGAACATTCGATAAAGAAAAAATTGCGCGAGGCTCAACACGTTATGTATGAGCAAGGGTAAACTATGAAAATAAAAAGTACCGATTTGGTGAGCTTATTTGAAGATGCTCTAGAGCAAAAACCAGGACGCTCTTTTGATGAAATTGGTATCGTGCTCCAAGTTGGCGATAACATTTGTACAGTAAGCGGTTTGGAAAATGCAGTTTATGGTGAAGTAATAGAATTTGAAGGTGGAAATAAAGGAATTGTTTTTAATTTAGACGAAGATTTTGTTTCCATTTTTTTATTGTATAATCAGCTGCCTGTTGCTGAGCGTGAAGTTGCAAAGCGAACTGGTGCTGTATTTAAAACGCCAGTTGGTATGGGGCTTGTTGGCCGTGTAATTGATGCGACGGGTAGGCCATTAGATGCGCTGGGGCCGATTGATGCTTCTGGTCATTGGCCAGTTGAAGAGCCTGCGCCAGGCGTAATTGCACGTACTCCGATTAATGAGCCGCTACAAACAGGGCAGCTTGTTATTGATGCACTAGTTCCAGTTGGTCGCGGACAGCGTGAATTAATTATTGGTAATCGTAATACTGGAAAAACTTCTGTTGCTGTTGATACGATTTTGAATCAGAAAGGCAAAGAAGTTTTTTGTGTTTATGTTTCGATAGGGCAACGTCAGGCGAGTGTTGCGCGATTAATTCAGCGTCTTAAGCAAAATGGCGGTATGGAATATTCAGTTATTGTTAACGCACAGGCGAGTGATCCTGTATTGAATCATTATTTGGCGCCGTATGTTGGTTGTACGATTGCAGAATATTTTCGTGCGCAAGGATATGATGCGCTTATTGTGTATGATGATTTAACGAATCATGCGATTGCGTATCGTGAAATGTCGCTCTTGTTACGTCGTTCACCAGGTAGAGAAGCTTTTCCTGGAGACGTTTTTTATTTGCACTCTCGTTTGCTTGAGCGTGCTGGATCATTATTGAAAGGTGGTTCGGTAACGGCACTTCCAATTGTGCAAATACAAAACGATGACATTACTGCGTACATTCCAACTAACTTGATATCTATTACTGATGGGCAGATATTTTTAGATACGAAGCTGTTTAATCGCGGTATTCGTCCGGCTGTGAATGTTGAATTGTCGGTTTCGCGTGTTGGTGGCGCAGCGCAAACGGCAGCAGTTAAAAGAATGGCCAAATCGCTTCGATTAGAGCTTGCTCAATATCACGAGTTATTAGATTTTGCTCAATTTGGAACGGAACTTGATGAGATATCGCAAAGACGATTGGCGCGTGGTGAGCGGGCCATTGAGTTGCTAAAGCAAGAA
Organism: uncultured Pseudomonadota bacterium; assembly: GCA_964549515.1. Taxonomy (GTDB): domain Bacteria; phylum Babelota; class Babeliae; order Babelales; family UBA12409; genus CAZJVC01. The sequence goes on from CAZJVC010000020.1 coordinate 1,680, forward strand.
CAGCACCATCCATATACATTTGTTGATGAAACCTTGATGCTTTTTTTGTTGCGAGAAGACTTTTTAGATGTTTTGCCCGTTTTTCAAGTGCGACAGTTTGCTCAGCAGTTTGTGAGTTATGTTACTGCGCTATATAGTGACCTATACAATAAAATAGAAAAATCGCAGGATATATCTGATGAGGATATCAAGTCGTTGAGAAAGATGGCGACAGAATTTTCTAAGGTCTTTGTTTCAGATACCAAGATTTAAAATAGAGAAGTTTGAACTTTGTTATTTTTCATGTTGTGTATTATAATTATACATATAAGCGCCTGTAGCTCAGTTGGATAGAGCGACAGATTTCTAATCTGTAGGTCGCAGGTTCGATTCCTGCCAGGCGCACCACCAGCATCCTGCTGGACCGGGTGATAAGTCGCTGGCAAGGATGAGAAGTTTATCCTGAGCGAAGTCGAAGGGATTCCTGCCAGGCGCACCAGCTTTCGCTAAAGCTTCAGCTGGCGGGGCCACTTTTTTCAAGGAATTGATATTCATAGCTAAAAAGATATTGTTAGCACAAAGCGAAAGCTGTCCGCCGAAGCCTTGGCGTAGGCTGGACGAATCATAAAAATGTATTACGTATATATCATTCGTTCTATCAATTATTCTGATCGTATATATGTGGGATGTACAACAAATTTAAAAAAACGTTTATCTGATCATAATTGTGGAACAACGTTTCATACTAAAAAATATAAGCCATGGGAATTGGTAGTTTTGCTGGGTTTTAAAGATGAAATGAAGGCTGTTGAATTTGAAGGGTATTTAAAGTCGGGATCAGGAAGAGCCTTCAGAGATAGGCGATTTCTTTAGGGCCTGCTGGACCGGGTGATAAGTCGCTGGCAAGGATGAGAAGTTTATCCTGAGCGAAGTCGAAGGGATTCCTGCCAGGCGCACCACCACCAACGTCCCGTTGGATCGGGTTTTGACATTACTGGTACTAAAAGTGATTTTGTTAGAAAAGCCGCTCGTCCTGAGCGAAGTCGAAGGGCCTGCTGGACCGGGTTTTAACATTATTGGTTCTATCTAGAGTTTTGATAGTAATATTGCCTACCCTGGGTGATTTTGTGTTAGCGAAATTGTGCCGAAGGGATTCCTGATTTAATTATAGTTTGTTTACGCATGCAAGAAAAAAAACTGTTTATACTGATATTTTGGCCAATTATATGCTAAAATAAATTATATGTTTTTATTTTATTTAGGACATTTATGTTTACAAGTGAATCAACAAGAATCTCTCTTTTTCACGGCAAACAAATACGAAGAATTTTTTTTGAAAATGAATGGTGGTTTTCTGTTATTGATGTTATTGCCTTTCTTACTGACAGTAAAAACTCTCGTGATTATTGGCATAAGATGAAAATAAGAGAAAAAAGTACTTCTGCTATTGAACTGTCGACAATTTGTCGACAGTTCAAACTGACAGCTAATGATGGAAAGCAGCGAGAAACGGACTGTGCCAATACCGAAGGTTTATTTCGTATTATTCAATCCATTCCATCACCTAAAGTAGAACCGTTTAAAGTTTGGTTGGCAAAAGTCGGGAAAGAACGTATAGATGAAATTGAAAATCCTGAGCTTGGCATTGATAGAGTTAAAGGCATTTATGAAAAAAAAGGTTACAATAGAGACTGGATTGATAAAAGAATGCGTGGCATATCTGTTCGTCAAAGTTTAACTGATGAATGGGTAGAAAGAGGCGTTAAAAGATCAATTGACTACGCAATTTTAACTAATGATATTATGCAAGGAGCTTTTGATTTAAAGGTCAGGGAATATAAAAAAATCAAAGGTCTTGAACGGGAAAATTTGCGAGACCATATGACTGACTTAGAGCTTATTATAACCATGCTTGGAGAGGCAACAACAACTCAAATTACGCAGCAAAAAAGTTCTAAAGGGATAGAAAGCTTGAGATGTGATGCAAAATTGGGAGGAGTTGTTGTTGGAAGAACACGAAAAGATATAGAGCAGCAAGTTGGTAATAAAGTAATTTCAGAAGAAAATTTTCTACCAAGTAAAAACAGGAAGATTAAAAATTTAACTGATTTAGACAAATAACAATTGTTTGATAGAGGTTATATTAATATTTTCAAATGAAAGAGTTTTAAAATGGTCCGATAGGGCATGCAGCCAGTTTTTGTTTATCCGTGCATGTTTGGTAAAAGGTGACGGCCGGGCCACTTTTTTCCGTTATTTTCTTGGCTTTTGTTCTTAATAGCCGTTGTTGTATTTAGATGTTTCTGGTATTTTTAGTGCATATTACATACAGTTTTATGAAAGGTTTTTGTGAAAAAATTATTTTTGATATTTAACCTTATAATATGTGCTACGTCTGCGATGGATACAAAGGATAAAGTTGATAAAACATCTGTAGATGAAGAGCTAAAGCTGAAAAATGAACAATTGGAGGATCAGATAAGAGCTTTAAAGGTTGTAACAGCGCGGTTGGCAACGGAAACTAGAAATAGTTTTGTTAGTCTTTTGTCTCACCTTAAAGCACCTGGGAGAGAGGATGCTGAGGCAAATTTTTTAAAATCAATAGAATCCATTAGTAAGATATCTTTAAACTTATCTTTGCAATTGTTAGACGAAAATTCGAGCGACGGTGTTTTTGATGATAGTAGTCTTGAGAAAGACTAATTTGTCAAAAGTGTTTTTGCAAATTCCGTTTTTGCAGTAACCTGAGAATAAAAAAGATTTTGTATGAAATATAAAGACGAAATGCTTAATATTATTAACGGCCACTTGCCTAGTGTGAAGGTGTATTTATATGGATCTCGGGCGCGTGGTGATCATAGTGCCGCCTCTGATATTGATATTGCGCTTGATGTTGGTGAGAAAATAGATTTTGGCATAATTGGAAATATCAAGGAAGCGTTGGGGGAATCCACGATACCGTTTTTTGTAGATGTTGTCGATTTAAAGAATGTTTCTTCCGATATGAGAGATGAAATTTTGAAGGATGGTGTAATATGGCAGACTTGACTAAACGATATGAAACATCAGCGCGGGCAATTGAAAGCCTTCGGATTGCTCTTGAAAAAATAGAAGGTTCTCAATGTTGCGAATCTGACGAGGAATATCGTACGTTTCGCGATTCTGAAATTAAACGGTTTGAGATATCATTAGATACTTTGTGGAAATACCTTAAACATTATTTAGAAAAAAAGACTGGTGTTGTGCAAAATTCGCCTAAATCAGTATTCAGAGAATGCTTAAAGGCTGGCATTGTAGATGAACAAGAGGTTACCTTAGCTTTAAAAATGGTTGATGCACGAAATATGACATCTCATATCTACAAAGAAGAGATAGCTGAAGAAATCAGTACTCATATTCCTGCGTATTATGAATTGATGAAAAAGTTTATTGATCGAGCCGTTATATAAAAAGGCCCTCCTAATATTGGCCTGAGCTCTTATTTATGATTTTTCTTATGATGGTTGATAGAGTGTGAGGTTGAACTGATCGTAGTAGTCCATCGATTCAAATCGATTACTTGTATTTAGGAAATTTCTGAATTTCGCATTATTATCAAAAATAATCATGTGTGAGCCTGGGCTTCCGTCACGTTTTCTGTGAGAATCAGTAAAAAACCTAAAATTTCAAGGTTTTGACTTGTTGTTTGACTCCTGCTACAACTATACAATCAAGATTTTTTTAATGTTAATTTGAGGATCAAGTATATGAAGTGTTCTGTTGGTTTATTATCGTTCTTGTCGTTGTTTTCAGCAGGAGCCTTGGGTTGCAGCATTGTAGGTTATATTGGCGACAAACCATGCAAAAATATTATTTTGGAGCAGCTTTCGCAGCTTGAGTATCGTGGCTATGATTCAGCTGGTTTTGCGTGTTTGCATCCACAGAGTAATCGGTTGGTGTGTATTAAGCGTACTGGAAGATTGCAAAATTTAGTTAATGCTCTTAATCGTGATCCGATTGAAGCACATATTGCGATTGGTCATACTCGTTGGGCGACTCATGGCCCCGCAACAGAAGATAATGCGCATCCACATTGTGATACACCGCATTCATTGGCATTGGTGCACAATGGTATTATTGAAAATCATTTTACATTGCGTGACGAGTTATTGAAAAAGAACTGTAAGTTTGTTTCGGCGACAGATACTGAGGTAATTGCACATCAATTACATATTATTTTGCGTGAAAAAAATGATTTGAAAGATGCCGTTCTTGGATTAGTTAAAAAACTAAAAGGTACATACGGTATTGTTGGTGTCGTTGAAAAGTTTTCAGATACATTGGTAGCGATACGCAAGGGTTCACCTCTATGTCTTGGGGTTGGTCAAGGAGAGATGTTTGTTGCGTCCGATGTTTTAGCATTTAATCGTTTTGCAGATAAAGTCATTTACTTGCCAAATAAAAGTTTCGCATTAGTTAAGAAAGATGGAGTAAAAATCTATGACTTTAATGGCGAAGAGATTGAGGTGCAAGCGTTGCCGATAGAAGTTAAAAATACGGTTTCTCATAAGAATGGACAAGATCACTTTATGCTTAAAGAGATTTATGAGCAGCCACAGGCGATTGAAGCAACTGTTAATTTTTATCGATCAATTAAGAAGAATTTCAACAAATATATTAATGTGACTGATTCGTTTATTAAAAATTTTAAAAGTATCGAGATTGTTGCATGTGGCACTTCATGGCATGCTGGTCGTATCGGTCAATTTTTCTTTGAATTGCTAGGAAAAATTCCAACTGGTGTTCACTTAGCTTCCGAGTTTCGTTATAGTCCGTTTGTTTCACGTTCAGATGCGCTATATATTTTGATTTCTCAGTCTGGTGAAACGGCAGATACGCTTGCAGTTCTTCGCCGACTAAATAAAAATAAGTTGCAAACATTAACGATCACAAATGTTGCATCTAGTACCATGGCCCGTGAGAGTTGCGGTGTGCTTCAGACACTTGCTGGCCCTGAAGTTGCTGTTGCTTCAACAAAGGCTTTTACGACGCAACTAACAGCGCTTTATTGGTTAGCGCATTATTTTGCTTATAAAAAAGATATATTGAGTGAGTATGATTTAAAGCAAGCGGAAAAAGATCTCATTGAAACGGGTGTCGTTCTGCAAAAAACAATTGATCTCAATAAGGAACAAATTATTAATTCTATCGCCAAAAAATATAGCGCATTTCAACGCTTTTTCTTTTTAGGGCGCCATGTAGGTTACCCATTTGCAATGGAAGCTGCGCTTAAATTAAAGGAAATTTCGTATATTTTTGCCATGGGCTATCCGGCAGGTGAGTTGAAGCATGGTTCGATTGCGCTTATCGATGAACAAACGCCCACGGTAGTTTTTTCGAGTGTTGATCCGGTGATTTATCAAAAAATCGTGTCGAATGTGCAAGAAGTGAAGGCGCGTAACGGCAACGTTATCGTTTTCGCCTTTGAAGGGCAAGATGAGTTAGTAAAGTTGGCAGATCAAGCGTTTATTGTGCCTCGTGTTAAGCTTTTGCTTGAGCCATTAGCAATGAGTGGTACGATGCAATTTTTTGCATATCAAATTGCTAAGGAGCTTGGGCGAGATATTGATAAGCCGAGAAATTTAGCCAAATCAGTTACGGTAGAATAAATGTTGCTGGGCAAGAGCGTTTTATGTAAAAGTGCGTTAATCATAGCGAGATGAATAAAAAAAAGAGCGCTCGGTCATCATTCGATGAGCACGAGCGCTTCCTCCATTTCCCCGTAGGGTCTTTTAAGAATCTTTTGTCGTTCAGGCTATGCCTGTTCAGGATAATCCTGTTCAGGATAATCCTGTTCAGCTATACCTGTTTAGGCCTTGCCTATTCAGGCTATGCCTGGTTTTTCAATTTTTTGAGAGCTTTAACTGGATCCTTTGTTTTGAATATTGCGGATGCTATAGCAACATCGTCAACACCAGCTTTAATTAGTTCCAATAAGTTTTCTTCATTTATACCGCCATCCATTGCGATTCGAAATGTTAATTTATTTTTTTTGCGATATTTATTAAGCTCTTTTACTTTTGTAAGTGTTTGTGGAATGAATTCTTGTCCTGAGAATCCAGGACGTACTGACATAACTAACACTTGATCAAGATCTTTGATAATCGATATAGCATTGTCAATCGACTCATCTGGGTCAAGTGCCAAGCTTGCCTTCCAACCTTTCTTCTTGATCTGCTTAATAAAATTGCTTGGTTTTGGAATAGTCGTCTTGTGAAATGCAATAATAGAATTTTCTGGTAATTGAAGATAATCAATAAACTTCTCTGGATGCTCAACCATAAGGTGTACACAAAGCTCTTTAGATGTGGTTTTTGCAATCATGTTAATAATGTGCGGCCCAAACGTTAAGTTTGGTACGAAATGGAAGTCCATTACATCAAGATGAAAACCGTCGCAATATGGCTCTAATTTCTTAATTTCTTCTTTTAGCTCTAAAATATTTGCTGACATCAAAGATGGAAATATTTTAATCATTTTTTATCCCTATTTGTATTAACCCATCTTAGCAACTATTATAAGGTGAAAAAAAATAAAAATCAACAATATGAAAACAATTCTTGCTGCTACTCCTGTAAAGTTATTGTTTTTTTTGCTTTTTCCGATTTTATTTTAGAAATAAACATGATAGAATAAATGCATAATATAACGAAATGCTAAAGGATTTATGATGCAAAGTGGTGATATGCGCGTTGGAATGCTTGTTTTGATGCAGAAGGATCTAGAGAAAGCCGTTGAATTTTACAAAAAGATAGGGTTGCCTGTTATTTTTCATCTTGAAGGCAAATGGGCAGAAATGTCAGTTGGTGATGTAAAGTTTGGTCTTTGTCCTACCGATCAAGATCTTCCAGATCGCCATACAGGGATTATTTTGGAGGTTCCTGATGTGGGACAAGCTTATAAGGAACTTAAGGGCTTAGGTGTCGAGTTTATTCGCGAGCCCTCCGAAGCAGTTCATGGCATCATGACCAGTATGAAGGATCCCGGTGGAAACATTCTCGATTTATATCAGCCTACCCCTGAAAAAGTCAAAGAAATGGTTGAAAAACTCCGCAAGGAAGAGGCTCAAAAAGCTGCCCAGGAAGGCGATAAGGTAGAAAAGTAAAGTTTTACAATTAGACACAAAATTGCTATAATAGAGTAATTGCTGAAAATGGGGGTTTTTATGTATAAGGCGTTATTCTGCGTTGTTGTAAACATAGTTTTTTTAAGTTCTTTTTCTTTGTCCTATTCAATGGACTCGGATTTTCCGTCTGGGTTACCTCGAGGATATCCTTCTGAGCGAGATGCGTCTGTAGTTGTGGTAGCGCAAAGCAGGTGGCCGTTAGGTTCGTTTGTGTTTGGCCGTCTGTGCCAGAATGGGGCAGTGCCTGTTTTTAATCTGTCGACTGGAATTGATCGAGCAGCCCTTTTTTTCCAAAGAAAAATTGTCGGTTGGGATAAAAATTGTGAAAATATTATAGATCCTGCATCTGGCGCAGGAATAGTTTTAAAAGAATGGCGTCGGTTTCGACCGTTTGAGATGGTAAAGGGTATGTTTAGAAGGCTTCGTAGGCCTAGAGGGTCCTGCCCAAAAGGAAAGGTTTTTGGGTCTTATGATTCAAGTGATTATGAGAGGTCTGACAAGCGTATCAAAGATATAAAGCGTTTTGAGTCTGCAGTTGCTGGTCGCAATGGCTTGGTTGGCAGGGGCTGGCTTTCTTTTGTAAAGTGGCGCTATTCAATTAATCAGACTGACATTGATAAGGTTGCTGAATTGCAGGATAAAGGGCAGAGTTTTTCAGGTTACATGGAAAAAGGGGAAAGTTTTTTCGGTAAGCATGGTTTTACGCGTGCTTGTGCAAAAAAGTGTGTAAGGGTTCTTGGAACTGCAGGTGATTTTGTAGGCAAACGCCTTGTAAAAAGTTATAAACTGCATGAATGTAACCGAGGGTTGCGAATGTGGGGTACTAATCTTTCTGGCTATGGCGAACGAAGTATTCTTTCTGCTTATTATGATGAGCGTAAACAAGAAAAGGTTGATGGGGCTTTATCGTGTGCTGGTCGTTTTGTTTTGTCATATATGAGAAATAAAACGCTTTAAAATTTTTATAGATAATATATTTCTTTTTTTTTAAAAAATCTTAGTCCGTTTCTATAAAATATCTCTTTGCAAAGGTCTTGTTTTTGCGTATAATAATGGTGATAAAATTGTTTGATTTTTGCAGGAGTTTTTCATGAAAAAAATAAAACCATTATACGATCGAATTTTAGTTGAACGTGTTGAAGAAGATGAAACAACACCGGGTGGTATTGTTATTCCTTCAACGGCTAAAGAGAAAGCACAAATTGGCAAAGTTATTGCTGTTGGCGCTGGACGAATTACTACAGAAGGGCCATTGGCACCGCTGGCAGTTAAAGAAGGCGACCAGGTATTTTTTGCAAAATATGTCGGTACTGAAGCTGGTGAAAATCAACTGATTATTCGTGAAGAAGACGTTTTAGGTATTGTAGAACAGTAGGCGTTTGTGGTGACCCGGAGTTTATACTGAGCAAGAGCTTTAGCTCGGGTCGAAGAAATACAATTTTTGTTTCACAAAAATCACTCAGGATAAATGAATTTTAATTTATGATTTTTCTGAGTTTTATAAGGAATTATTATGGCCGCTAAGAAAATTTTATTTGGACAAGAAGCACGTAATGAAATTATGAAGGGTGTAGATACCCTTGCAGGCGCAGTTAAAGTAACACTCGGACCCAGAGGGCGTAATGTTGCTTTTGAGCGTTCCTACGGTTCACCTCATATTACAAAAGATGGTGTAACTGTTGCTAAAGAAATTGAACTTAAAGATCCGTTCCAAAATATGGGCGCGCAGATGGTCCGTGAAGTTGCGAGCAAAACGGCTGAAGTCGCTGGTGATGGAACAACAACCGCAACAGTTTTAGCGCAAGCAATTTTTCATGAAGGAAATAAGTTTGTTACAGCTGGTGCAAATCCAATGGAACTCAAACGTGGAATTGAAAAGGCTGTTGCTGCGGTAGTTAAATCAATTCAAGAACAGGCAAAACAAGTAAGTGGTAAGCGCGAAATTGAACAGATTGCGTCTATTTCGGCAAATAATGATGAAATTATTGGTAAGCAAATTGCTGATGCAATGGAAAAAGTTGGCCAAGATGGTGTAATTACTGTCGAAGAGGCCAAGGGAATGGAAAGTTCTCTGGACATAGTTGAAGGTATGCAGTTTGATCGTGGATATTTGTCTCCGTACTTTGTAACTAACACTGAAAAGATGGAAGCAGATCTTTCTGATGTCTATATCTTGCTCGTTGAGAAAAAGATTAGCAATATGAAGTCACTTGTACCTATTTTGGAACAAGTTGCTCGTGCCGGTAAGCCTCTTGTCATTATAGCTGAGGATATTGAAGGTGAAGCGCTTGCAACTTTAGTAGTAAACAAAATTCGCGGCACTTTGCAGGTTGCAGCAGTTAAGGCTCCTGGTTTTGGTGATCGACGCAAAGAAATGCTTGAAGATATTGCCGCTGTAACTGGTGGTCGTCTAGTATCAGACGATCTTGGTGTTTCACTAGATACTATTTCAATTACTGATCTGGGTTCATCAAAAAAATTAGTTATGACTAAAGACACAACAACAATTGTTGATGGCAATGGTTCTCAGGAAGACATTAAAAATCGTATTGCGCAGATCAGAATGCAGATCGAAAATACTTCATCAGACTATGATAAAGAAAAGTTGCAAGAACGTCTCGCAAAATTATCTGGTGGAATTGCTGTAATCAAGGTTGGTGCTGCAACTGAAACTGAAATGAAAGAAAAGAAAGATCGTATTGAGGATGCGCTAAGTGCTACGCGGGCAGCTGTTGAAGAAGGTGTAGTTGCTGGTGGTGGTGTTGCGTTGTTGCGTGCACAAGGGTCACTAAGCAAGCTCGAGCTTGATGGCGATGAAGAGCTTGGCATGCAAATTGTTAAAAAATCACTTGAGGCGCCAATTCGTATTATTGCAGAAAATGCAGGCGATGATGCATCAGTTATTGTTAACAATGTTCGCAATGAACAAGGCAATTATGGTTATAATGCACGTACTGGTGTCTATGTTGACATGGTTGAAGCGGGTATTATAGATCCGGCTAAGGTTGCACGTTTTGCATTACAAAATGCAGCTTCAATTTCAGGGTTGTTACTTACAACTGAAGCGATTATTTCAGAAATTCCAGAAGAGAAAAAAGATTCACCTGCAGCGCCAGGAATGGGCGGCATGCCAGGCATGATGTAATTTAAAAACTGAATAAGTTTGGGGCCGGATAATCTATTCGGTCCCTTTGTTTTTGTAGGCAGAAACATTTTATTGTAAGCTTTTTGGTTTTGCGAGATGCTAATTTTATCCGGTCAAGCGGGACGCTTGTTTATTTGATACTTATTGGCTGGCGGAAGAGGGCGACGTTGCAGGTTGAGCAAGTTGGTTCTTTTTTTTGTTTTCGTTTTTGACGTAGAGCTTTGAGTTTTGTTTTTCGTAGAGTATGGACATATTTTTTAGCTTCTTCGCGATGTGCAACCATATGTTCATGGTACTCTTTATGCGGTAGTCGTTTTTGCGGGCTATATTCTTGTAAATCTTTTCGTAGTTCAATAAGTTTTTCAGGTTTGATGAATGGCGCTTCAAATGATCGCTTTTCATCCTTAACTTTTACGTTGAGCTGCCCTGTTTCAGGATAGACAGTAAAGCGTAGGTGGTGTCCATACAGATTGTATTGTTCAACATCGCGTAAAAAGAACGGAATCAATAAGCTTACGGATAACGGTCGTATTGGGAAATATTTTCGATACCATTCTGGTGTCCAGCCGAAGAAAAACATTTCAGTATGATTTGGGTGCACCATTTCGTTGCGCACCATTTTTTTAATCGTTCCATCTGGTTGTTTAATTCTTAGATGTGTTCTGAAGAATCTTACTTGAATTTGTGTAACATTTTTAGGAGTAGTAACGCCATTTTTTCCCATAAACAGGTGACTTGCAAATGAGTGTGTTGGTGAAGAAAGAAAATCAAGTTGAATGTTGTCACCCTTTGAGTAGAAAAGATATATTTTTTTGAAAAGTGGCGAAGTAATGTAAGGTTCAGTGTTTGCGTGAACAGGTGTTGATATGAGAATTAATTCGTCAATGCTAAATGGTGTATATTTTTTATTTTGTGCAACTTCGGCTAAATGTAAACTGGCATTGCCGCCGTGGCTGTAACCAATGATGCGAATGCGTAGATTGTATCCTTGCTTTCTAAGTCTTTTGGCTAATTTTGCTAGTGCATCATAAAATTTTTGTGCTGCTGCGCGACGAGCGGTAATGCTTAAAAGACCAGTCCAGCCGAAAGAATAGAGATCTGTTTGTGGTAGACCTGCAAGAGTGTTAATTTTATTAAACATTTCTGCGAAAATATGTGCACCATGTTTTTTTTCAGGCGTGGCCTGTTCAGGCGTGGCCTGTCCAGACTGTGTCTGTTTTATATTTTTAATAGGCCACACTTTATGCAAGCCTTTATATGTTTGTGGGTGCACTTTGAAAAAATATGGATCTTCGCGTAACAATTCAGTTGTCTTTTTGTATACAGATGGTCGATCAAGGTCATCATCAATAATTTTAAATACGTCTGATATATTGAGATAGGTGGGATGTGCACCGCCTCCATGGATGAAAATGGTTACCCATTTATCTTCTAAGGCTGGTTTAGTTGGTGCCAATGTTTTTTGAGATGCACTCATTGATGCTATGCTAACAACTAAGAATGCAGCGATGAAATTTTTATGCATTCTTACCACTCCTCCGTTTTTTCCTTTCTTTTATTGTGACACAATCTAATTTCTTATTGCAACAATTTTCTTTTTTTTACATTGATTTATCACTCCTATTCGTCGAATCAGGAAATAGAACTAGATGCTTAATTGTTTGAATTAACG
>CAZJVC010000021.1:0-13096 GCA_964549515.1 uncultured Pseudomonadota bacterium
TGAACATTTTTACATACAGCCTGATCTATCTTATCATAAAAAATATTCAAAAAAGCTACTGCATAACGACGATATATAGGTGCATACGCTTCATTCATTATCTTGCGCCACTGTTTTTAAAATAGTTTCTATCATATGTTTGGCTTTTTCCTTATCATTCTGATATTCATCTTGCAACACAATGGTTGCCCTCCTAAAAACCTGTGGCACCACTTTCTTGTACAACAATGTTTTTCTATAATTTTCTTCTTGCGTCTTGTAGATATTTTTAATGCTCTGCAGCCTTATGTTAAATTCGTAATGATGCTTCTCTTTTTCCTTGTCAATGTAAAGATGCCATTTCTTAACATTTTCTAACAAACATTCGGCATCTTTTCTTTGCTTTTCAATATCTTTATCCAGGGAACGACCCTTCTGCATAACCTTTTTAATGGCACTCCGGCACGAACGTAACGCATTCAGATATAGCTTAAGCTGTTCCTTTAACGTTGGGTAAAAATATTTAATAAAAACATGGGTAAATAGACAAGATATAAGAACAAAATTAACTAATCTAAAAATAATCTGCACCAGCCATGCAGAAATCATTCTTGAACCTTTTCAACAATTTCTTTGGTTAATTCATCTATCATCTGCACTGAAACGTCCAACTCAACATGTTCATACTCACGCGCAACTTTATGTTCAATGGTAGGAGTTTTCATAAGATTCGGTGTATGTACCAAAAAAGATCGGCGCGCTTCGCGCCAAAGTCTCTCAATTTCAAATTCTTTTTGCTCAACAAACTGCTGCTGCCGCTCAAGTTCTTTATCTAAAAGCAACTTTTCATTATCTTGCAGCTCAATGCACACAACAACCGGTCGCCATAAAAACCTGCGCAATAAAACATATGCACCTAAAAAATGTATTATTTGCAAAAAAAGTGTAACATTTAACTCTACCATCAAGCGTCCTTTCATTTATTATAGTACCAAGGACTCACTCATACACAAGAACCGCGTGCGTCTTATTCTTTTTAGCTACTGAAGAAAATAAGCAATATAGCAATAATTAAACAATAAACTGCTGATGATTCTACAAAGCCCATTGCTAGTAACATAGACAAACGAACTTTATTGGCACTCTCAGGATACTTTCCTAATGTTTCACATGCCTTTGAACCAATAAGTCCTTGACCAAGAGCGGGACCTATGCTGCCAATTCCCATACACAACCCTGCACCAATAAACGCTGCAGCTTTAGCAATAAAAATATTGTCCATAAAAATCCTTTCTAACACATTTTTACAAGGAAATCGCTTGCTCTGGTTTAGTCTGCGTAGAACGATAATTCAAACCAAAAACTTCAACAATTGATGCAAAATGTTTATTCAATTCTTCTTCATTATGTTCAAAATCTTGGTTACATGGCAATACTAAAACAGGAATATCTTTCAAAGAATCTGTCACACCTTCTTTATTCAGCAACCAACCTTCATGTTTTTCATGCAAACGCTTTAAATAATCAAGAGGCACAGCCGACTCTTCATGACGATTTCGCATACGCAAACGATCATAGCAAATACTTGGCTCTGTTTGTAAATAAATAAACCCCGTAGGTTTTACTGTATACCCATCAACTAACCACGTAAACCAATCACGATATAACTGCCACTCAAGTGGTTGCATCACACCCATTTCATAACAGTTTTTTGCAAAACAATAGCGATCTGAATACACAGAGCGCTCCATAACTTGTACGCCAGTCAAACATTTTTTTAATTGCTTTTCTTGCTCAAGAACACGTGTAACAAAAGCATATGTTTGAAATGTGTATGCCCAACGACGAATGTCTGTATAAAACTTTTCAAGTAAGTTTTCGCCATTACCAACGTTTTGCCATTTATCGTGTGGTTCAAAAACAGGATCAATCATCAAACGCTGATTTAATAAACGCAAAAATGTAGACTTCCCTACTCCTATATTACCCTCAATGACTAGTATCTGTTTTAACGGAGATTTTTTCATACAATCGGCCCTTTTTGGCTTTTTTATTTTACTACATTATCATACAAGATATTATCTGATATCTTACTCATTATCAAAAAAAATCGATCCCTTTCATGATAATCCTGTTTTCTTTTTTGAAAAAATAACTAAAAAAGGGTAAAATGAACTGATCTTAAAATCAAGTAGATTGCTATAGGATTTTTTTACCATGAGAATAAGCTATTACTTAATAATATTTTTTACTTTAAGCATCACTTCACAAATTTATTCGTTCGATAATTTAGATGACACAGATGATCCAACGGCAGAAGAATCATCTACTCGAGATTTTGATCTTGACGAATTTGACGAAGTTCCAGATACAACAATAACACGTCAAGCTGCAAATCCATGCGAAATCTTGAATACACTATATGACTTTAAAGCATACAAAGTTTTAGAAAATGATCTTTATACCTATACACGCCCATTAGTATCACGCAATATTTTAAAAAATCCGGTTCTTCAAAATTTTGTACCAAAAACATCACAATTTAATTTTAGTATTTTTTATGAACAAGCAACTAACCTCTTCTCATGTTGCAATGGAATTGAGGGTTATATAAATCTCCTTGATCCAACATTTTTACGAGAGATAGACCTTGAAATTGCGGAAGATAATGGTCTTGACATACCAAAACTTCTTGGCCTTTTTAAAAATGCATGGGCAGAACAACGGCGCGTTGGTTTTTATTTCGGTTTCTGGAAATACATCAAATCGTTTTGTTTTGGCCTAGAAATACCTCTTTACCTTGTAGAACGAAACTTCAATTTGCCTCCAGAGGATCAACAAGCAATAAAAGAAAACATTGCTGAAGCTACCGCTAATCTTGGATTTGGATGCAACGCTAACGCAGATCAAGACCAGGAAGAAGCATACCGTAAATATGCTCTTGAAACACGATTTGGCATAGGCGACACACGTTTAACCATCGGATGGAACGCGGTAGACACTGATCGCTTTCGCCTTGTTCTTGGCCCTAAAATTATTTTCCCAACAGCAGCAACATTAACAAGTGGTTTTATTGGCGCAGACTTTAAAAAAGCGTTATGCAGATGTTACACCGACGTAGAATCTTTTGTCCAAAGATTGGATGATGGTGACGAATCAGCTGCACAAGAAGGTACTGCCATAGGCTTACAATCAATAAATCAACTTGGTGCGCTCGTTCTCACAACTGATTTAGGCGAGGACAAACGCTTTCAAACTGCCTTTTGCATTCAACCAGAAGTGCGTATCGACAAGCAAGTTTCGCTCCTAGCATCACTCAACATCAATTGGCAAATTCCAAAACAAGTAACGCGATATATTCTTGAACAACAAAACTCTGACGACTTTATTGACAGCAACTTTAATCCAGATGATTTTCCTGAAGAAGGAAAAGAAGAGCACTGCCGACAAACATTGTCTTTCTTAAGCCGAAGATGGCAAAATTGGCTCTTCCCATGTGACTATCGTGTAAAAATGAAAGGCCAGCTTGAAAGTCAATTTACCGCGGGCGCCTTGTTCCAGTTCACCGACAACTGGTCTTCTCTTTTGGGATATGATTACTGGAGGAAAGAAAAAGAATGCGTCTCGAGCGTATACCACAAATGCAACCCC
This sequence comes from uncultured Pseudomonadota bacterium, assembly GCA_964549515.1. Taxonomy (GTDB): domain Bacteria; phylum Babelota; class Babeliae; order Babelales; family UBA12409; genus CAZJVC01. The sequence continues at coordinate 3,631 of CAZJVC010000021.1, forward strand.
GTTAATTTGTCATGCATCAAACTATCTCGCGCCTTAGCACCAACAGTATCGCAACATAAATTATTCTTAAAACTGCACTATATAAAACTTAAAGAATCACACAGTTTCACCTTTAGTTTTGGCGCAGACTTTCCTCTTATTAGCAATGGAACTTCTGACACATATACAGGATTCGTTAATTTTGAGTGGGATTTTTAATACGTAATTCAAAGGAGAATTATGAGAAATGTAGCACTTATCCTGACCCTAGTATTAATAACATCTACAGCACATTCATCAATTAAATTAGAATCAACAGTACTCAGACGACTTGATGGGGTATGGCCAGCATTTGACGGACAATCAATTTATGAAATGATCCAGATGGGAAAAAAGTATCGCAACATGTGCCTTGGTGAAATAAAAAATCCTAAAACAAAAGAACGGGTTGGTAAGTACACCTTCCGTGGCAAAAAATATGGTTTAGCGGCACTCGCTGACATTGAAAAACAATATGCAAACAACAAACAAGCGCAAAGTGAATTAAAGAAAATTCTTGATAATGCAAAAGAAGAATTCTGCGAGATGAACAGAAAATTTATCAGTCAAATTCAACGATTCAAGCCACTAATTATTCAAATAATGCAAGAATCATGCCAAAAACGAAACGTTCCTCACAGTTTCATGCTACGCTGGACAAACACACAAGCTGGGCAAGAAGAAGAATCATTTAAAGCAAAAATGCCTTCAATCTCAGAAATTAATAAATTCTTCAATGAGCTTGTTAACTTCTTCAGCGACATCATTGGAAGTTGTCCAAAAGGCGTAACACAATACAGAGACCTCTTAACAAAAATGAAACACTAGGATTTATGGAAGAGCTTATTCACCTTAACGGTACAATCGACCGAATTATATACGAAAATATAGAAAATGGTTTTTACATTTTCACACTCACACATAAACAACAATCGATTACCGTTAAGGGAACCGTTCCGTCAATCAAAGCCGGACAAGAAGTTGTTGTCACTGGAAAGTGGATAACTCATCCAAAATTCGGCAAGCAGTTTGATGCTCAACGATGCGCAGTTTCATTACCAACCAACCTCATTGGAATAAAAAAATATCTCTCATCCGGCATCATCAAAGGAATCGGCCCAACTTATGCGCAAAAATTAATTGACGCATTCGGAATAAAAGTTCTTGAAGTTATCGACAATAAACCAGAAAAATTAAAGTCTGTTCCAGGCATTGGTCCTAAACGCATTAAACAAATTATTTCAGGCTGGAAAGAACAAAAAGAAGTTGCCCACATCATGATTTTTCTGCAAGAAAAAGATATCACTCCTGCGTATGCCGCGAAAATTTACAAACGATATGGACATGAATCCGTGGCAATATTAAAAGAAAATCCCTATCGTTTAGCAGAAGAAATATGGGGAATCGGTTTCAAAACTGCCGACCAAATAGCGCACAATCTAGGCTTTGAAGATAATGACCCGGCACGAATTAAGGCTGGCATTCTTTTTGCAATTAGTGAAGCAGTACGCAATGGACATCTATATGTTGAAGTTGAAAAACTGAAAAACACAACACAAACATTACTTGAGCTTGAACCAGATTCAAAGCCATTAATCAAGATAGCACTACACAAGCTTCACGAAATAGAAAAAATCAAAGTCTTAACACACCAAGAACAACATTATGTTACCACATCACAACTGTATCATAGCGAATTTGGCGTTGCTAAAAAACTTAAAAATTTGCTCGCATACCCTTCAGCCTTAATGCTCGACATTGACCAAATTTATCAAAAACTACGTGCACAAAAAGGTTCAATCATCCTTAATGATGATCAACAACGCGGCATTTTAACTACCCTGCAAAGTAAAATCACAATAATTACTGGTGGTCCTGGTACTGGTAAAACAACCTTGATTAAACAGCTTCTCGAAATTCTTGATGAAAAATATATCAAATACAAACTTGCTGCACCAACTGGCCGCGCAGCAAAACGCATGCAAGAAAGTACGGGACGGCAAGCCGCAACTATTCATCGACTCTTAGAATTTGATCCTTCAACTATGGGCTTCAAACATAACGAACAAAACACTCTGCAAACAAATATCCTCATTATTGATGAAGCATCAATGATAGATATATTTTTGGCACATGCATTGCTAAAAGCCATTCCACTGGCAACACACGTTGTCTTTATTGGTGACATTGATCAACTCCCTCCTGTTGGCGCAGGAAACTTTCTGAGAGATATGATTAAAAGCAACCAGATCGATTGCATTCGATTAACTGAAATTTTCCGTCAAGCACAAAATAGTTTAATCGTTGTAAATGCACACCGCATAAACAGTGGAAACTTTCCAACAACAAAACTCTCTACTGCTAAAAAAGATTTCATTTGGATTAAAGAAGAACAACCAGAAAAACTACGGGAACACCTTTATTCATTCTTTACTAAACGACTTGCACAATACGGAGTTATGCCATCCAAAACAATGGTCCTTGTCCCTATGAATAAAGGGATTGTTGGCACCCATAAACTCAATCATGAATTACAAGAAATTATTAATCCTATCCAAACAAAAAAAATTACGTATGGCGTGACAGAATTCAAAGAAGGTGATCGTGTCATGCAGATACGAAACAATTACGAAAAACTAGTCTTTAACGGTGATATTGGCTTTATTGAAAATATAGAAACTACAGAAAAAAACATTGTCGTGCAGTTTGGCAAACGTTCACTTATATATAAATCAAACGATCTAGACGAACTCGTTTTGTCATATGCAATCACAATACACAAAAGTCAGGGTTCAGAATATGATGCTGTCATTATTCCCCTCTTTACACAACATTTTACACTCTTAGCACGCAACTTAATTTATACGGCAATCACCCGAGCAAAAAAATTATGTATCTTTATCGGACAAACACGTGCACTCGCAATCGCAATAAAAAACAATAAAAGTATAAATAGGCAAACTTTTTTAACTGAATTTTTAACAACCGAAGTCCAATGTCGATAAAAAAAGAAAATTGTATACCTCTCACTTTAACCCTTCGACTCCCGCTCAGGGTGAGCGGACTTTTTTCGTCTTTCTTTTTACATCTAAAATTTTTACTTGCCTATGTAAACATACTTCTTAAATCGAAAGTCTATAACACAACTTTCACCCCCCACTTCATCCTGAGCGGGAGTCGAAGGATCCCTTTTTTTCTGTTATTTTTATGCACCCATGCTTATTCCAAACCAAAACGCTTTACGATCATGCTTAATCCTGCAGGCGATGCACATGATGCCGGTCGCACACTCTCAGATGGCTTTGAACGCGGCGTCACACGTCAATTTGCAGAAAAATTAAAAAAATCACTCGAAAAACATACTAATGCGCGCATTATACTAACACACAATGCGGGTGAAACAATCTCGCAAAAACAAAAAGCTAATTTTGCTAATCGCCTAAACATTGATCTGTATATTTCAATTCACGCATCCCCTAGTGATCACTTAGGCATTGATACATACTACTACAAATCTGATCTTTTCACTCCAATAGTAAGCGATCAGCTTGCACTGTATCCCACACATCAAGCATGCTTCATTAGCCATAAAAAAACAGCCGCAATCGCAGAAAAAGGATTGGTCGCATCAGAATATAAAACAAAATATATAGTTAAGGAACCAATCGGAATTCCACTAAAAAATCTTGTGGGTGTAATTGCGCCCACATTTACCATCGAATTACACATAAAAAAAACTGGCGACCTACTGTTTTATATCAAGCCAATCTCCAAAGGAATTGCACATGTTATCGATAAATAACAAATATTTTTATGTATTAATTGCAGCTCTATTTGGAACAGGACTCTTATATTACGCTTGGCAACAAGAATGGATCATCTTTCGACACCCATCATTTGCATCCAAAATTACTCTGCAAAAAAATTACTCAAAAAAAAATGTCACACTCCACCTCTGGCACGATAAATGGCTTACAGAGCATAATGAAATCATTTGGTCTTTAGATGACGCAGAAAATGCAAAACATTTGACACGTGCACTACTTAACGTACTTCATGAAGAACAATGTATTAAGAAAAAAATCCACGTTGAAGGTGCTTTTACCGACCAAACAAATCAAGAACTCTTTTTAATTCTTGACCGATCCCCATTTTCTAAAAACATGTCAATCCATCAAAAATTAATGATTACTGAAAGTGTTCTTAAGACTTTACGCAAAAATGACATTAGAATGCCGAAAATTCGCTTTCTAGCAAACAATCAACCGTTAAGCGATGCTCACCTTGATTTTTCACAAAGCTGGCCACTCGAAGGATTTTAAACACACAGTTTTACATATTGTAAAAATTATAAAAACATAGTTAGCTAGAAAGTAACCATAAAGGAAATGTGTATGAATATGTTCAAAAAACTTTCACCTCAACAAAAAGGCGTCGTTTCTATCGTTATTGGCGTATTAATTTTATTAGACGCTATGAACTTGCTAAGCACAACTGTTCACTATGTCATATTAGTAGCAGCCATTACCATAATTATTTATGGAGTTATGCTTACGGATTTACCAGGTAAAATTATGGGCAAAAAAAAATCATAAAGCATTATTTCACATAAGTAAAAAAGCTCAAAACGAAAACCCTTTATAAGGTGTGAGCTTTTTTACTCGCAAAGCCTCACAATACACCAGCAGGCCTGGCATCATATTGTAACCCAACAAAACTCTTACAAAACTATCTCCACTAATTATAAAGTAAACATAAAAAACCTATCGGAGTAATTTAATGAAAAAAATAACGTTTTCCCTTTTTTCTCTCTTTTGCCTACTCATACTCAATGGATTTATACGAAAAGGCGCCTTAACTGAAGCAATTCCTGTCGCTCATATGGCAGTTGTTTATGCAAAAGATGCAGAACTATCAAATGACAACTATGAAGTCGGTACCAATCCAGTAATTCCAAACAATATTGACTCTATGATCGCTTCACAATCAACCCCAATACTAATGAACGGCTCCCTCGCCTCAATTTATTTACATTTTATTAATAGCCATGATACTAAATCTTTCGACTCAAGAGGGTTGAGGGTCATACGTCGTAGCATAAAAAATTTAAAACCTAAAGAATGGAAATTTTACCGTATTCTTAAGCCCGAACCATTTGTTTTATTTGTACCTATAAAATATTTAGACACGCATAAAGAATCTGGTCTCAATACTGAAAATCTTATAGAGTTCAAATCAAAAGACATTGAATCTGTTATAGAAAAGTTAAAAGCTGAACCAAAACCTAAAAACAAAACAGCGGAAGCAATCCTTAAATTCTTTAACCCTTACGATCAAAAAAACCCAATCACTTGGAATATCGTACTTTTTGGCCATGGCATGACAAGTGTTAAAGCAGGATTCACGCCTGCGCAATTAATACTAAAAAAAACCGGTGTAATTGCTGGTCTGCCATCAAAACAGTTTATAAACCTAGTTGAAATGTGGAGCGACACCATAAAGCCTAAGGTAATTCTATGGATAACATGTTTTGGTGGTGGTTTGAACGCAGAGGCACTACAACAAATCCTTGCTATCGCCAAAAGATTTAAAGTTCTTAATCAAGGAGTTCTATTGTCTGTTGCTCAAACAGACGAACCTATTGCTGCTGAAGATCTACCAAACTATAAAGATGCCTTTGCACTTCTAGACACTATTCCTTCTAACTTGAACCTAATCACTGATAAAGATGAAAAAGATAAAATGGAAAAATCAATAATAAAAACATCAATTCAAGCAATCAGCTCATTAGGATTCACGCGTGACGCTAACAAAGGCCTTATATTTATGCCCGATAAAGGCAATTTTCAATTATTATCTGAAGAAAAAACTGACATGGCAATAACAATTTCACATGAGGAATTTACTTATACTATAAAGGGAGACTTAATAGAAGAACCATTAAACCTTCCAGACCGCTTGGCAAAAAGAGTTCAAATCAAACTTGGTGCAGGAGGAGAACTAGCAGAACAAACAATTGACACTATTAAAAGTGGATCGTTCGAAAACCTCATTGTATCAAGCATACTCGATGCTAACAAAATGAATGCATTTTTTAAAATATTAAACATCAAAAAACTTTGCTGCAAGATTTCCAATAAAAAAATACGTAAAGCTTTAAGCATGGATACAGATCCTAGTACGTTTGAAGTTACCCTATATAATGTAAAAATTATTCTCTTCCCCGAAGGTCTCTCATGTCGTGGATATATCGTCGCGTCAATAAGAGGCAAAAATCCAAAAGAAGAATATCCCCTAACTATTTCAGTATGGAAATATATAAAAAACATCCAGAATCTTGTCCATGTTCAAACATATGAAAATATAAAAAACCAAACCCAATTTGATACAAAAATGCAAAAAATTCAGAAACAAGTAATTTCCAATGGCTTACTTGAAAAATTTTTCACTGGAACACCAAATGAATTTAAAAATGAATCATTCGCTGACGATGCAATAGAGCTTACAGAAAAAAAAATAACATCTGCTAATAAATTTATAAAAATCATGAATAAATACAACCTTCACATGCATCCAAACAAAGAAGGCATTCAAAACATACTAATGGATATAGCAAATGATTGTAAAAACGGAAAAGCTACTTTAGACAGTATAAAAAACAAAAAAATAATTCTTGATCAAATTGAAAAACTAAATCCAAAAATGCTAGATTTGCTTGAAGATTCTTGCCCCGAGATAATTCCCAAAAAATTAATTACCCCAAAGATTTGATTCAGAGCCATTTTATATTCTTTTTGAAATCACAACCGCGGAACAACAATACCGTGTTGCTTCATATATTTACCTTTACGGTCAGCGTAAGAAATTGCACATATTTCTGTTGCTTCAAAAAACACAACCTGCGCTATACCTTCATTGGAATAAATTTTTGTTGGAAGTGGCGTTGTATTAGATATCTCCAGAGTAACATACCCTTCCCATTCAGGTTCAAAAGGCGTCACGTTCACAATGATACCGCACCGAGCGTAAGTTGATTTACCAACACACAAGGTAAGCACATTGCGTGGAATACGAAAATATTCAACACTACGGGCCAATGCAAATGAGTTCGGTGGAATAATACAGGTATCACCCTTGATATCAACAAATGATCTCTCATCAAAATTCTTAGGATCAATCATTGAATTGTATGCATTAGAAAAAACCTTAAATTCATCAGCTACGCGAAGATCATAGCCGTAACTTGATAATCCGTAACTTACAACCTTATTGTCGCCATCCTGCTTAACTTGATCGACAACAAAAGGTTCTATCATCTTATGCTCTTTTTGCCATGTAAGCAATCCAGCGATCTGATTGAATACCCATGAAAAATCCTTTCCAGACAATGTCTATTCCAGCCGGTGTATATCTCTTCACCGAATTAACAGACCATACCTAAATAATACGCCCCTACGAGATCAACCGTTCAGCAAACCCTTTCAAGCGGAGTCTGTTGGTTATTTTGTTTTTTTAATCTCAACCGACTCTAACTTAACATCACAAACTGGTACCGCAAGCTTAATCCCGTGTTTCTTGAATGCCTGAGTGACTGCAAAGCGAATGTCACTGCAAATATCCCATTGATTCAAAACATTTGAAGAACTTACATAACCACGAACCATAAATTGGTACCCATTTAATGCAAAATTCGTAATACGAATAATCGGTTGAGGACTTTTTAATATAGCACTATTTTCTTCCAAAACCTTTAAAAAGACATCTTTAACTTCAATTGGATCTGCATCATAAGAAACAACAATTTTCATGTCCTCAAAGGCAAGATAACCACGAGCATAATTCCAATTCAATATATATGACTTAGTAATTTTAGAATTAGGAATAATAAGATTGTAACTATTTTTCTTACGCAAAATAACTGAACGCGGCGTAATCTTACGAACAACACCCGACACTTCGCTATCTATGCGATCAAGTCGAATGTAGTCACCAATCTTAATTGAACGTTCAACTAAAATGATAAAATAGGCAACAAAGTCATCCGCAGGGCCTTTAATTGCAAATGCAAAACCAACAGCCAAGAACCCAAGAGCATATGGAATCCAATTGCCAAGACCTACACGACTCAAACCAATAACAACAATAATAATAACAATGAAATAACTGCTTATACGTGACACAGTGTTTTGAACACCCATATCAACCTGCAGCAAATTATATATACGATCCAAAACATACCGATTAAACATAGAAGCAATAAAAAATCCACCAAAAATAAATGCGATTAATACCATAATAGATCGTGGCGTAACTGAAATTATTTCACCTGGAACATCACCCCGAACAGGCACAATTTCAAAATTAAAGAAATCACGAATACTTTCAAAAGAAACCGGATATCCCCACGTCTTGGCTAAAAATAATGCTGTAACACCAATCAAAATAGCAAAACTTAAAACGATAAAAAGCGCATACCATGTCTTTGCGTATGAAAAACGCTCTTTAAGCCCTTCTCCTGTCTCTACAAAAAAGATGTAGGCCGAGTACTGCTTAAGAGAGCGCTGTAACCACCAAAATGTGACTATTATTAAAATCGTCCAGAATGCACCTTGTAATACAACCGAAACCAGTCGCCCGTAGCCAACAAATGGATCACTCATAATAATTAATGCAATAATAACAACTAAGAATAAATTATAATAATGGTCAATTTGCTCTTTAGCAAAGTTCCAAATTTTACCACGACTTGGTAATGCATCAATAATGAGCTCTTTAGTCATAATGAGAAATACGAGTGATGCACGAGTAATAATAGAATAAATAGCAAGTAAAATAGTTGGAATCTCAGAGCGGCCATATGTAGTAATTAAAAACGCCTCTCTAAAGAAATAAATAATAATTGTTGAAAATAAGAAAAATTGCAAAACTTTCGAAAGACGCGCTTGAAAGGTACCGCTAATAAATTTCTTATTATTTTCGATATAAAATAGAATAAATGCACGAGCAATATAACAAAGATATGGAATCGATAAGAGATAAAAGATGACTTTCGCTCGTACACCAATTTCAAGAATCAAGCCGTACCGTATAATGACAAATAACGAAGCCCAAATAAAAATATCCAACAGGTGATCGTGAAAAAATTGCAATAATGTTGCAACTGAATTAACAAAAAGTTGCCATCCATATTTCTTCTGTTTTTTCACCAAAACCTTGCTTGTTAACGGCAATGTGACGGCAAGCAAGAAATATAGGGCTATTAACAATAATGCAATAAACAGCAAATTCAATAATATTGATAGACTTGTAAAAAGCTGCCGGAACCATAAGCTCACGTCTTGAACACTTGGTTGAGAAAAAATATTAACAAGATCTTCCCAGAAAAACTGCAGCTCTGGAATCGTACTCTTGATACCTTCCCATGTCACCGCACCCGCTGCACGCTGCC
>CAZJVC010000022.1:0-13000 GCA_964549515.1 uncultured Pseudomonadota bacterium
GGTCAGTGTGATTGGACCTGGTCAGTGTGATTGGACCTGGTCAGTGTGATTGGACTTGATAATACCGGATTTCCTACCCTAATTTTTTCTACACGGTTTTTTTCCGCTTATTCTGGGGTTCTTTTTTTTGCCTAGACTGAACTTTTTCTTTTTATAATATAATGTGCTAGAGTGCTCTCTTCTTTCATCCTGAGCGGGAGTCGAAGGATCGTTGTGCCCTTTTCTCAGGGGCAGGATGTAGTACGTAAAAACATTTAAGTATTATACCTAGTAGTTTGGCTGCTAGGTACTTAATGTATGAAAAAAGGGAGCGACATCGCTCCCTTTAGCAGTTATTTTCTTTTCTTTTTCTTTTCTTTTTTACTTTTGGCTGGTGTATTAAGGCCTTGTTTACCGACCATCATTTGTTCGAGTTCGCGTTTTCTGCGTTCAACGAGTTCTTGTTGATTGAAGTGAGCTGCATTGAGGTGGAATATGCGGTATACAATTTCCCACTTAATTTGTTGCATCATATCTTTAAACATGAAAAATGCTTCACGCTTATATTCATAAAGTGGATTTTTCTGTGCATAGCTACGATAGCCGATGCCTTCTTTGAGGTGATCGATGTTGAGCATGTGCTGTTTCCACGCCTTATCAACTGTTTCAAGCATGATCCATTTTTCTGCCATGGAAATTTCTTCTGGATCAAATTTTGCACGATAATATTCATAATTTTTCAGCACATAGTTGATGATATCGCGTTTAAATTCATCGCTGTTTTGTGTGCTTAATCCAGCTTTTTTGAGATCGTCGATGTAAATGTGTGTTACATTGCTGATTGCTTCAAGGGTGTGTTCTGCTTGCTCGTGAGTTAACTTGCGAGTTGGAGCTGTTTGTGCAATAACGTCTTGAACAAAACCAGAGATAAGGTCGGTGATGAGTCCTTTGGTGTCATCGACTTGATCTAAAATTTGACGACGGTAATCATAAATGACGGTACGATGCTGATTTATTACATCGTCATATTCAATTAGGTGCTTACGAACTTCAAAGTGATGTTTTTCGACTTTTTCTTGAGCGCGTTCAATTGTTTTTGAAACGAATTTAGATTCAATCGTCTCATCCTCTTCCATGCCCCAATTTTGCATCTTTTTCTTTAGTGTATCTCCAGCAAAAATGCGAATCAAGTCATCTTCTAGTGAGATATAGAAGCGTGATTCACCCAAGTCTCCCTGGCGACCTGAGCGACCTCTTAACTGATTGTCGATACGTCTACTTTCATGACGTTCAGTTCCAAGAATGTATAAACCGCCAGCTTTTTTAGAGTCTGGCGTTAGTTTAATATCGGTACCACGACCGGCCATGTTTGTTGCAATGGTGATGCGGCCCGGATGTCCTGCGTATTTGATAATTTCTGCTTCGCGTGCATGTTGTTTTGCATTTAATATTTCATGAGGAACGCCGTGCATTTTCAAAATTTTACTTAGCAACTCTGATGTTTCAACGGCAACTGTACCGATTAATACAGGTTGGCCTTTTGCGTGTCGTTCGTGTACATCTTTTGCGATAGCTTTATATTTAGCTTCTTTGCCCAAAAAGATAAGATCTGCCTTATCGTCACGTACCATTGGTAGGTTGGTTGGTACTGAAACAGCGTCGAGACCATAAATTTTATGAAATTCTTCTGCCTCAGTCATAGCTGTACCAGTCATACCGGAAAGCTTTTTGTACATACGGAAATAGTTTTGCAAGGTGATAGAAGCGAGCGTTTGACTTTCTTTTTCAATTTTAACGCCTTCTTTTGCCTCTAAGGCTTGGTGCAAGCCATCGCTGTAGCGTCGTCCTGCTAAAACGCGTCCGGTAAATTCATCAACAATTAATACTTGATCGTCATGAACCATGTAATCAACATCTTTCTTGAAGATCGCATGTGCTTTTATTGCTTGAGTGGCGTGATGTAAGAAGTTTAAGTTTACAGGGTCATATAAATTTTCAACTTGGAAGAATGATTCAATTTTGTCGACGCCATTTTCAGTGAATTGAACTGAACGTGTTTTTTCGTCGACTTCAAAATCTTCATCTTTTCTAAAATGACGTATTGCTTTGTCAGCTTTGGCGTATAGTTCGCTTTCTTCATCTGTTGGGCCTGAAATAATCAATGGTGTTCGAGCTTCATCAACTAAAATTGAGTCAACTTCGTCAACGATTGCATAATTCAAATCACGTTGAACGTAATCTTCAAGGCGGAATTTCATATTATCGCGAAGATAGTCAAAACCAAGTTCGTTATTCGTTGCATAGAGAATGTCGGATTGGTAAGCTTTTTTTCGGTCTTCGTCATCCATGTCGTTTTGTAAGCAGGCAACTTCCATTCCGAGAAAGTTAAAGATTGGTGTATTCCACTCGGAGTCACGTTGTGCAAGATAATCATTAACGGTAACGAGATGTGCACTTTTTCCAGTCAATGCATTTAGGTAAAGTGGCATTGTTGCGACAAGTGTTTTGCCTTCACCGGTTTTCATTTCAGCAATTTTACCTTGATGCAAAATTATACCACCCATTAATTGCATATCGAATGGGCGCATCCCTAATGTCCGCTTTGAAACTTCACGAACAACTGCATATGCTTCAACAAGAAGATCATCAAGGGTCTCGCCCTTTGCTAAGCGTTCTTTGAATTCAAGTGTTTTTGCAGCTAGTTTTTCGTCAGGCAAAGCCTGTATCTCAGGTTCTAGTGCGCTAATCTTTTTAACGATTGGCATGAGCTTTTTGAGCTGGCGCTCATTGGCTGTGCCAAAAACTGTATGTAAGATGTTTTTTATCATTAATATCCCGTTTCGCTCTTTTTCCCTGTACTAGTTACTAACAACCAGCCTTCATTACCATTCTTTATCTTAACGAAATTATACTCATCTGGCGAGCTCTGCTCATAGGGTTTTTTCTATGTGAACAGAAATTGTCATTGCATATAGTGCATTGATTGTGTGATCTATTAATATATTCTTTTTTTACGCCTGATTCGATCAGTTGATGTATGTTGCAGGCTGGTAGATCAAAGGTATTATTGTAAACCGATTGCTTTGCCCACTCGGGAAGATTGTCAATAAATGGTTGATCAATTTCATAGCAGCATGGCAATGCGCATGGGCCAAGGGAAATTTTTACTTCTTCTGGTTTAGTTCCATACAGTTTGCGCATGTGGTTAAGCGTATTGACTGCTATTTTACCTATCGTTCCTCGCCAACCTGCATGGACTATGCCGATTGCATTGTGTTTTTCATCCATAAGGGCAATTGGCAAACAGTCTGCTGTAAGTGCGCCGATCCAGATATTTTTAATCGCTGTTATCAAATAATCACTATTGTGGGTGAGGCAGTGTTTATACTGTTCAATATTTTGTTCGGTAAGAGCCAACCCTTTATTGCTATGGATTTGATGTTGAAAAATCAGGGGTTGGTTGTTTAGCGTGTTTAATTTATTTTTTAGGGAATGTGGGGCAACGAACGATGTTTTGTCACCAAAATGGACCATTATCTTCATTGTACCAGTATATCATTTTTTTCTTTTTTTGCGTTGAGGTTCTAATGGCGATGGCACATCTTTTTTTGTTAAGTGTTTTTTGAGAATCGCCTGTACTTTTTGCAGAAGATTTTCATAAGCTGATTGCATTATTCCAAGTTCTTGAGATAAGTCTGTTGCTTCTTCTTTTGCGAAAATACGAAGTGAAAGGAGCATTTCCTCTGAAGTAAGCTCATTAAAAATTTCATGTAAAATTTGCCATATATAAAAATTAAACTTACAGGTTACAAAGATTTTTCCATCTGGTGAAAAGAGCTCTTTGTCAATAAATGTATGTGTGGTGTGGCCTAATCTGCTATTTCGACCTTGCCTTTTATGAGGTCTCTATAGTACTGAGACTTCTGTTCGAGCACATCTGGAGGATAAAAGCGCATTTTGGTTGTTTCTTTGATAAGGGATATGTCGAGGAGGCAGGAGGCGTTTTCGATGGTGTTGAGCCTGTGGGCGATGACTAATGTGATAGCCTTTACTGCCAATTCTTCAATCATGGCGGTTATTGCTCTTTCACTTACTTCATCGAGGCTACTGGTTGGTTCATCCATCAAAATTAAGAGAGGGGAGTAGTGTTTGGCTCTTAAGTAGACACTTGCAAAGTTAAATCGCTGTCGTTGTCCACCAGAGATGGTAAATCCACCTTCGCCAATAAAAGTGTCCAGGCCATCCTTTTCCTTGAAGATTGTCCATAAGCCAACACGCTTAAGAATGTCCTTCAGTTCTTTGTCGCTGTAAATTTCATCATGTTCTGGTAGACCAAATAGAAGATTGTAGCGAACAGAGCCGCGCAATGTAGCTGCAGTTTGGTTTTGTATCGTGATCAGTGTTCTGCGGGCGTAATCGTCGATTAAATAAATATCGATACCATTCAAAATAAGTGTTCCTTCTTGTGGTCTTAATTGGCCGCCAAGGATTGAGATTAAGGTGCTTTTGCCAACACCCGAAGGTCCAATTACACCATATAATTTATTTTTTTGTGCATATGGGACAGTTAAAATTAATGAATGATGATTGAATATTTGAGCATTTACATTGTAACGAAAACGAAGATCTTTGGCCTCAAGAATAATATTTCCTTCTTTGTTGAGCGGTAATTCAAATTTGAGATTAGTTTCGGACAAGACTGGAAATGTTTGTTTGCCGAAATTTCTGACAAAACTGAAGAGATCTTTTACGCGATCGATATGGCTAATGAACCAATAAACACGACGGCCAACTTTAGTAATATCGTAGGTTCCTCGGAAGAATGTGATGACCAACGTTGTTGCAATTATTGGAGTAATGATGCCAGCTTTGGTTAGGTTGATAACATGCGATGCAACAAAGAAAAGCATGACGAAGTAAGAAAAACGCATGATCATATTCATTAAATAAAATGAACATAATGACGCGCGTTCTACGTTAATACTTTTTTTTGTTAGATGACGTAAGCGTCTATTGGCTTCGTTTCCTGCAAATGTAGCGCGAATTAATCCCACTTGTGCAAGATTTTCTAGACCAATACCCTTAAGATTGTCCTCCGCTCGAATGTAATGTTCAATAAATGCGCGATTATTGAGAATATAACTTGAGATGGCAAGCAGAACAATAATTGTGATGCCAATAAGTGTGATTATGCCGAGTTCAATGTCAAAGCGTGTGACTGTAACTAGGGCTGTAATCGTACCGATAAGTGTAAAAAGAAGCTCGTGCATAGCAATGTCCAATATGTCGCGATACGAGCTAGTGGCACGTTCTATTTTTGCAATTATTTTACCTGTTGATCGTGTAGCGTGAAAGATAGGATCTACTTTGAGTAATAGCTGGTGTGCATAATATTGAACGCTCTGCGTGCTTAAATGGAGTTGCACAAAGTTAAGGTCGGAAAAGTAGTCAAGGAGCAATATTACTGACCATGCCAGTACAAAATAGGCAAGGTAGTCAATGCGTTGTGTGTCAAAAATGTACCCAAGTATAAGTGGTGTAAGTGTGCCAATGGTTCGTTTAATTAGTTGTGGAACAATAACAAATATAAGATGTTTTTTTTGTTTTGTTATCAGCTTCCACCATGGTTGATCAAAGTTAATAGGAATTAAACAGTTAAGGTTTTTTTTGTTAAAAAGTGAATAGAAAAATCTGTAATAACGTTCTCGAAAACTTTGCACTAAAGGTCTCCTTGTTTTTCTGAGTACCTTTCTGAATCTAGAACAGAATATGCAAGGTTTCAATCCTTCGATACAATTTGCTTCGCAAATCACTCAGGATTAGCGGAAGAATGTAGATACTGTGATATTAATCCTTTGAAAAGATGGCCCCGCCAGCTGAAGCCTTGGCGAAAGCTGGTTGCGGGGGCTGGATTTGAACCAGCGACCTTTGGGTTATGAGCCCAACGAGCTACCAGGCTGCTCCACCCCGCGTCTATATGGTATAGATTACGGGCATTCTTTTTTATTGTCAAATTCATTTTGCCTATAAATTGGGCCGATTTGACTATGAACGCATTTTTTCAAGTGTTTGTTCAAGGGATCGATACATGACTGCTTCTTGAATGTGAGGAAGTTCGATGATTGCGCTGTTTTCAAGGTCGGCAATCGTTCGCGCCACCTTTAGGACTTTGTGGTACCCGCGCATACTTAATTTGAGGCGATCGAATGCCTGCTTGATTGCGCCTTCTGCTGTTGCTGATAATATACAAAATTGTTCGATTTCATTTGGCAACATGGAGCTGTTGTAGCGTTGTGTGCCGAAGCGTTCAACCTGTCTCTCAATAGCGCGTTGAACATTGTCAAAAAGTTTAGCAGAACAGTCTTCTTTTGTTTCACTTTTGATGGATTCATATTCAAGTGATGGTATGTGAATTTGCAAGTCAATGCGATCAATTAATGGACCAGATAATTTTTGCAGATAACGTTGTACATCTTTTGCGCTGCATGTGCAGCGACGTTTTTTGTCGCCAAAGAAGCCACACGGGCACGGGTTGAGTGCTGCAACTAATAAAAAGTTTGCTGGAAATGTGATTGTTTGGTTTGCGCGAGCAATTGAAACACTGTGGTTTTCTAGTGGTTGGCGCAGTATTTCTAGAGTGTAACGTTTAAATTCTGTTAGTTCATCAAGAAATAAGATGCCATGATGGGCGAGACTAACTTCTCCTGGTTGCGGATAGGACCCTCCGCCAATCAATCCAGCTTCTGAAATGGTATGATGTGGCGCACGAAATGGACGGTGATATATCAGGCTGTGACGATTGTTTAATTTTCCCGTTATTGAATAAATTTTGCTTGTTTCTAGTACCTCATTAAAGGTAAGTGGCGGCATGATAGATGGAAGACATTGTGCAAGCATCGTTTTTCCGGCACCCGGAGAACCAATAAATAAAATGTTATGTCTGCCAGCAGCAGTGATTTGTAATGCTCTTTTTGCTTGACGTTGTCCTTTTACATGAGAAAAGTCCAGCAACTTTTGATGTTCAGACGAGGTCTGTTCAGACGAGGTCTGTTCAGGCGAGGTCTGTTCAGGCGAGGTCTGTTCAGGCGAGGTCTGTTCAGATGGGGTCTGTTCAGATGGTGCATGTTGTTTTTTCATGTGTGCTTGCCATGTTGAGTGTGTTGGTTGAATTTCTTTTTCGCCACGTAGGTAATGAATAAGTTCTACAAGATTATTAATTCCAATGACTTCTAGGCCACTGATAAGCGCGGCTTCTTTTGCATTTTCTGCTGGTACAATAATTCTTTTTTTATTTAGATGATTAAATGCATCATATGCCATGGCAAGTGCGCCTTTAATTGGTCGTACGTTTCCGTCAAGCGACAATTCACCAAGAAAAATTGTGTTTTGCACAAATTCTGGAGATAGACTTAACAGGCTGATTGCTTGAAGAATTGCAATGGCGATTGGAAGATCAAATAATGTGCCCTCTTTTTTAAGATCAGCCGGTGCTAAATTAACTGTAATTTTTCGTTGAGGAAGTTTTACTCCGCTATTTTTAAGTGCCGTTTGTATGCGTCTGCGACTTTCTTTGATAGCCGTATCAGGTAATCCGACAATATAAAAATTAATTAAACCAAAGGAAAGGTCAACTTCAACTTCAACCGTTTGTGCATTTACACCAATCGTTGTAGCGGAAAAAATTTTTGCGTGCATGAGCTTCCAGTAACTTTTCTGAATAAATAATTTTGATTTTAATTCTGATATGATGACTACCAGTTTATCGGTTTTGCATTATCTGTAAAGTTGTATAAAATTAAGAGCGTTATCTTTGTCTTTATATGAGCTATGAATGAGGTGAATAATGAATGTTGGCAACAGGATGTTCTTGTGTTTAATGTGTTTTATTTCTTGTGCAGTGCAAGCGCATACTGTTTTAACAGGTAATTCTGGATCATCAACAACAACGTTTGATTTCTCTGTGGGGCCAGTGTCGTTTATTTCCGGAGTGAAGGGAATGATGGCGTCAGTTTATACAGGGGCTGGTGAAGAAAAGTCTGGTAATACATATGCAGTTGCACAATTTTCTAATGCGTTGAAAGGCTTTCTTCCGGTAGCAGTTTCAACTGCGATGGTTAATAATGTTGCAGATCAACCAAATCCATTTACAGGTAAAAAAATAAAGTTTTTGAAGTATCACCGTGGTTCTAAGGATGAAGTTCTTCCTTCCTTGGTAATTGATCAGGAAAATCTTTCGGTGCCAGTTGCACAGCAAGAACGTTTTTATGTTGTAGCATCAACAAGTGTTCCTAAAGCTGATGAACCAACTAATGTAGATGTTAAAATTGCTCAAAGTGATATTCCAAATGATGCAGCTGGGTCAGCAAGTGGCTATATTGAGGGGCTCATCGGCTGCAAGGTTTCAAGTAGTTCTTTTGGTAGTGCAATTATTGGTGCGGTTACTGAGAATGGTCAAGATTTTGGTTCTGGTAATAGTGGTATTGCCGTTGCTAAATATTCAAGCAAAGATATTTATGGTGCAGGTGCCACTCTTGAAATGTTTAATTGTAATACCGGTGCGCTTGGTAATGCGGCGGTTCTTTTTAACAACACGATTGATGCAGTAAAAGTTGGAAGCAATGCAACAATCGTAACAGCAGATGTATCTCCAGTTGTTGATATGCATTGGGATGGAGATTTGAAACGTTTTTATATTGCATTGCGCGTGACGTCGGCCGCTGGTGCAGATAGTGGTGCACGAGCAATTGTGGTTGGGCGTCTCAGCAATAATAAATTATATTTTGATAGCATTATCCCTAATATCGCAGTTACTGGTGGTAGTAACGATAATATTGTTGCTGCGAATAATACTCGTTCGGCATCGATTTATAAAGTACGCACCATGCGGACAACCACCGGATTGAATTACCTTATTGTTAATGGAGGAAACAATGAAGATGGTGTTTCTGGTATGCGTAAGGTTGCCAATCAAGTTTATGCCGTTCCATTAACAAATTTGAATTTAATTGGTGATACATCATATTTAACAAGTGCCGATCAAGGTGTTGCTGCAAAAGTGACACAAGATCCCAATGTTGAGTTTAATGTAAAAGGAAATTCTCGTTTTATATCCCGTAGGTTTAGAGATAAAGCTACAACAGCGTCGCAGTTATTTACAACTTCAAGTACAGAAGCGCAGGTTGGCGCTGGCACGTTACCGCTTGTTTTGCCAGATGCACCAACAGCTATTTCTACAATTCAGGATATGTTTGTTGTTGATGATGCGGTTTATGTTACGGTTGCGCAAGGTTATGATGTTAGTGGTGTACAAATACAAGAGCCGGGAATTTTTCATTCACATGCAATTTTTGATCACAAGGGACGTATTGCTTCCTGGACTCCTTGGACGCGTGTCGGTGGTTCTGATGATAAAACATATCGTGCAGGTCTCGATGGGATGCGTGGTAATCTTTGGTATACAACAGGCGCAAGTAGCAGTTCAGTAAATACCGTTAAAAAAGGTGACTGGGGTTTAAATAGCGAGGACGGCTTGTTGGGTGGTACAACAACTGATTCACAAGTTGGGTTAATTAATACTTTAACTCGTGAGTTTAAGTCGACAGACGGCGGCGTGCAGGCATTTGCTGATTTTGATGCTTGTAATAATGCACAAGGAATTCCACATTCTGGATTAACTGGAATTACAACATTTCTTGCTTCTGGTAATAAAAAGTTTTCTTTGATAAAAACGGGTGACAATAGTGAGGGTACCGGTACGATTAAACCGTATACTGGCGATTTTTCTACAAATCTTGCATCAGGAACGAATGATACTTTTCCTGCTGGAACAGGAAGAATATTTACGGTAGCAGGTACAGTAATTAGTAATATTGGTCCAATTGTCGCGAATACGGTTTTTTCAAATGCTAGTCATTCGTGGATTGCTGTTGGCGGTCCGCGTGGTTTAGCGATTTTATCTAATAGCAGTGGCCAAGGGTTTCTTCCAAGTGGATTACCTACTAATTTTACATTTAAAAAAGCTGGCAATTATAGTTTTGTTAAAAAAATTATTGGTGATGGAACATTTCTGTATGTTTTAACAACAAAGACGTTTGATCGTATTACGATTGATCCGACACGTTTTTCGAGTGGAAACATTCAATGTACTACGCTTGCTACCCCGCAAGATTTAGGGTTGGGCAGGTTTGGTAGTTTTTCTGACATGGTTATTGCTGATAAGTTGGCGGTATTAGCAACTAATAAGGGAATGTTCCGTATAGCTAATGGTTCAAGTGTAAAAGCAGGGCGATGTCTTTGGACGTATGTGCCATTGAATGAAAGTACAGGTCTCATTTCGAGTCTTTCATTTGCATCGCCGTCTACTGATTTTAATACTGGCTTGGCTAACAAAGGTCAATTGTATGCGTTGTCTGCATATCAAGGATACGATCAAGCCCGTTTATATCGTTTTTATATTAATGAGGGATCGGCAATTTCAGATACGTCCTTGCAAAACATTGGCGATCAGTATATTCAAGGTACGTTGACCTATTTTGCAAGTTTTGGCCAATTTAGAGGAAATTATGTGTCCGATGGTTCAATGAGGTTTATAACGCGACCAACTGATGAAACTCGATCATTATTGTTGCAGTCATTGCCAGTATCGATACGGACAGCATCGCCATTTTATGTTGGAAATTGGTCTACATCGATTGCAGCTGATTTGCCGACATCAGGTATTATTGGCAGAGTTTTGCGTTCAAGTGCTTCTGGAGCATGGCTTTTATCGGGTGATTTTGGGTTACGAGTAAGTGAATAAATTTTTTGAGGGTCTTCACGTATGACGAGACATATTACATTAAGTGCATTATTAATTATAGTAGTTGGATATTGTTCACTTAATGCAACGTTTGCAATTAACACTGTTAAGCCCTATGACAATTATTTGTGGACTGGAATACAAAAAAAGGGGACATTTCAGCTTGGTTTTTATGGGGCTAATTCATATAATGAGCGTGGTGTTCGTTGGGATCATACAAAAGTTTGTAATGTATTGCAGATGTGGAATTGTGACCAAAATACTTTAGCTATGGTTAGAGGTTTTGATTCTGATTCAGAGATTGGTCAACGTGCTGCAGAATTAAATGATGTTCCTGATAATTGTGTGCGTGGCCATGTTACTCCAAGTGCGGACTTTCATTTAGCTGAAGGGGGAATTGGCGCTCGATATTGGTTGCCCAAGGGTTTTTCACTTGGATTGTTTCTTCCCTTTATACGCATGCAATTAAAGAATATCAGGTGGTGTGATTGTACGAGTGATGTAACAGAGGCTGATTATCTTACAAAAGATTTATTAACAGATAACTTGGGTCAGAATGTATATGAGCTTGGTGGGCTTGATATTTGTACACCATGGAAGCGTTCAGGCGTTGGTGATTTATCATTTATCACCCGGTGGGAACGAGATTTTCCACAACCTAAACCAATTTTGACTAATGTATATACATCAATTTACTTGGGACTTTCGCTTCCAACAGGTAAGCGCGCTGATATTGATCGTTTATTCGCTCTTCCATTTGGTTATGATGGATCACCGGGAATTTTGTTTGGTGGTGCGTTAGGGTTAACATGGAAGCATCATTTTATTGGTGGTGTTGAGTTAAATATGACGCAGCTTATTGGGGATACGCGTCGTAGGCGAATAAAGACTGCGGCATGTCAAACAGATTTATTGTTACTTGCAAAAACGCAAGTGCATATTGATTGGGGCTTTCTTCAGCGTTATAGGCTCTATCTTGGTGCGCACGAAATTATGAA
Source organism: uncultured Pseudomonadota bacterium (assembly GCA_964549515.1). Classification (GTDB taxonomy): domain Bacteria; phylum Babelota; class Babeliae; order Babelales; family UBA12409; genus CAZJVC01. The sequence continues at coordinate 11,776 of CAZJVC010000022.1, forward strand.
GGGTTTATCGTTTGATGTGAACTATCAATTCCAAAAGCAAGGCGATAGCACCCTTTCAATTTGTAGTAATGACTATATAAGTTCGATTGCCAATACTGCAGAAAGTCTTAAGATGTGGACGTTACATCACATTGGTATTAACGTGCAGTATGACTTTGGATATGATCTTTGTGAAGATAGCAACTGCTCGCCATGTGTTGGTTTTTTCTGGCAGCATGGATTTAAGGGGCGTCGTGCAATATTGAGCAATAAGTGGGGCTTTGCGTTTAGCTTAACATTTTAGAACCATTTTTTTCGCCCAAAGACGATGAGCATGACTAATGTGATGATCATGCTTGCTATAAAGAATGTTAGGTATGAATATTTAAAATGTATTTCTGGCATATAAAAATTCATGCCATACCAGCTCGTTAGAAAGGATAGTGGCATAAATACCGCGGCAACAATTGTAAGAACTTTCATCACCCTTCCCATATTGATAGATACAATATTTAGGTGTGTGTCTAGTAGGCTGTTGAGTGTCATATCGATTGATTCTAGGCTATGATAAATATCTAGAATTTTATGGGCTGCATCATTAAATGAATCTTTATCATTAATGAATTTTATTTTTCTTCCTACTATCTGCTCTAGGATTGTTCGTTGATATATAACATGGCGTTTAAGTTCTAAAACTAGACTTTTTAACTGTTTGAGATGGACCAGAAAGTGTTTATCCTTTTGCTCGAGTTGTAATTTTTCAAGCTCCTCTTTCTCTTCTTCTATGTATTCAATGATAGGATAATATTCTGTGCAGAAGTAATTAACAAGGTGCCCCATCGTATTGTCAGGGCCATCTTTAAGAAAGTCATATCTTTTAACTTGATTAATTATTTTTGTTAGTGATTCGTTGGGTTCTTTTTTGATTGTAATGAGCAGGTTATTTGTAAGAATAAAATTTACTTCTTCATATTCGATGGCTTTGTTTTTTTTTAAATACGGAAGGTAAGAGATTGAAAATAGAAGTTCCTTTGATACTTGTAGAACAGGTCTTTCGTTAAGTGCTATTGCATGTTCAAGCACCTTTGGGTGTAAGGAGAGGGAATTAAGCAGTTTTTTATATTCCCGTTCTTCATAGTGCGTATCAATCCAAATATAATAATTCTTTTCTTTTTTTAGATATTTGTCGAGTTCAGCGAGTTTGATTATTTTTTGTGCTGCATTTCTTCTTTTTATACTATTTACT
>CAZJVC010000023.1:0-11984 GCA_964549515.1 uncultured Pseudomonadota bacterium
AAACCAATTTACTTCCATCTGGCAAAACAAAACACAGGAAGAAATTGGAGCTATATTAAAAAACATTGAAACAGAATCACCGCGCTTCGTTTAATGCCATAAGTAAGCAAGCTCAACCAGCAAGCGCACACCAACACCTGTTGCCGTTTCGGAACTATAATATGGAATATCTGGGACATTAAATGATGTGCCGGCAATATCAAGATGTACCCATGGTATATCGTTAACAAAGTTTTTCAAAAAAACTGCCGCAGTCGTTCCCCCAGCCATATATTTAGGATTTGCAATATTACATAAATCTGCAACCGGCGAATCCATAGATTTTTCATAATCAACAGTTAATGGCAATCGCCATACGGCGTCACCAGAAATCTGCGCGGCTTCTTCTACCTTGCTTACAACATTTTCATTAACACTAAATAATCCTGTTACGAATGGACCAAGAGCATGCATACACGCACCAGTTAATGTAGCTAGATCAATCATCATATGCGGCTTATATTTTTCGGCCATATAAGCTAATGCGTCACCTAGAATTAACCGACCTTCAGCATCCGTATTTTTAACTTCAACCGTTTTGCCATTATACATACGAATAATATCGCCCGGCTTGATTGCAACACCACTTGGCAAATTTTCTGCCAATGGCGTAATAGCAACAATGTTAACCGAAGGTTTCAACTGAGCAACGGCCTTCATAGCCGCAATAACTGCAGCCGCACCAGCCATATCCTCTTTCATCGTTTCCATATACTTTGCTGGCTTCAAACTCAAACCGCCAGAATCATATGTAATACCCTTGCCAACAAAACCAAGCGTTGGAGCATTTTTCTTAGCTGTTTTATACTCTAAAATGACAAAACGACACTCTTGCTCAGAGCCTTGCGAAACGGCAGCCAAGCCTCCCATCCCTAATTCATTAATTTTTTTCTCATTAAAAATGGTGCAATTTAAACCATATTTTTTTGCAAGTTGTTTTGCTTGTGACGCAAATTTATCAGGACGTAATATATTTGCTGGTAAATTCACCCACTGGCGCGCATCATTTACAGCCTCGCCAATAACCAACCCCTCTTTTATGCCCTTCTCCACAGCGGCCTTGTTGTGCTTCTGTAAAACAAACGTAAGCTCAGTTGTCTTTTTGGCGCCTTCTTGCTCCTTAAAGGTATCGAAAAGATAATCTGCCATCGAAACAATAATCGTTGTTTGCTGAGCCAAATATTCATCTTTAACACCAAACAAATTAGCTTGTGGCAACAATAACGAAACTGTTGTTATCTTAATTCGTTGCATGAAACGAACAACTAGGCCAAGGGCTCGACGATATGATTCAATATCGCAAACTTTTTTTTCCTTTTTACCAAGTCCTACTAAAATGAAATAAACTATTTTTTTACCATACGGCAATGGTATAGATAATAATGTTTGTCTTTTTCCAGTAAAATTATGCTCTTTAACATAAGAAGAAATAAAAGGGAATTCTTTAATAAATGAAGATAAAACTTTTTTACTATCAAAACCTTCTTCAACAAACAATGTATATACCTGTTGTGCATTAATACTGTGTTTTTGTGTAACGGAAATTTTAAGTGCCATAGTAACATCCTATTCTTCTGTAACTCTATAAGAAATGTTACCACGCGTTTCGAGTAAAAACAAAAAAGTGCAGACTGCTCAGATCTACACTTTTTGTACCCTCTCCAAAAAAGGCGTAACTATCTAAATAATAACTAACAACAACCGCGTCCGCGCCAGCCGCCGTAGCCCCAACCACCGTAGCCACCCCAGCCGCCATATCCTCCCCAGCCGCCGTAACCACCCCAGCCCATGCCCCAGCCACCATAATATTTAGGTGCAGCGGCACGCGCTTTCGCTAATTCATAATCAACTTTTGCTTTAGTATCAATTATTGTTTGAACATCACTACCAAAATGAGTACGTATGAATTTTACAATCTTAGGTTGTGTTATTGTTTTATTCTTTGAAAAATCGCCCTGCAAACGAGGAACGTTATTGTTTACCTTAAACAACACACCTTTCTTAAAAAGTCCAATTTCCGGATATGTTGATAAACCGTAAGATTGAGCAAGTTCATCGTTATCTTTTGATGAGACATCAACCGCTAAAAAGTCTACCTCTTTAAAACCCTGACTTGCCCCACGAAAATCTTTGAGCTGTTTTTTAATACGCTTTCTGATTTTACCACGATACGTACGGGCTTCTTTTCGCTCTTCTTTTGTATAGTCCTTTTCACGATCTAATGCACCCTCATCGTTGTCATAAAAAAGCGCAACCGTAAGCGCATAAAGGTTCTTATTGGTTGGCTCAATATCCCGATAAAATTTTGATGTTGAACGAATTTTTTTATAATCAGCAGAAACAGATCCTATAATCCCAAACAAAAATACGATTAACCATAACCTCTTCATTTCCCTACCCCCATTCAGGATAATCCCATTCAGGATAATCCCATTTATTTTACTATAACACCCGCATTATCCTATTTGCAATATTATTTGCTGGAATAAAGAAAATCGTAGATACCTTGGGGTATATGATGTTCATAAAGCTTATTATGCATATACGAAAGCTCTTTGGCGCTCACGTCATTAATAATACGCTCTGGGCGATCGCGCTGAATCATATTGTTAAGAACTTTTTCAATAAAATTAGTAATCATTTGTTGGTAAAGTTCTGGATTATTAAATAATGAACCAAAATGGCGGGCACCTTTCGTTATCCATAAACGTTTATACGTTGGAATATTTTGATAAAGCTGAGCTACAGCATCAATCGGGATACGCTCGTCAGCATAACAGGCAATAATTTGTGCTGGAATTCTTATGTTCTTTGCTGACTCAATAGGGTTTACACGCTTTGGCATTGTTAAAACTTTTGTTGAATCCATACCGGCAAAAAAGCGCAATAAGAATAACAATAGGGGCTGCACATATGGGTGAGTTGCATATTTTTCTAAAAATGTCCTGCCTGGAACCTCATACTCCAACCCAAGCCACGGAATATTTATTTTACCAAAAAATTTATCTAAACCACGCTTTATAAGTGCATCTGTTGAGTCAAAAGGGCAATCTAGAATAAATGCATCAAAAAGAGTTGCATCGCGGCTGTTGGCTTCAATTGCAGTAGCTGCCCCCATTGAAAACCCATAGCCAACAAGAGGCAAATGTTTGATATCAGAATGAGATTTAATATAATCAACCGCAGCTAAAACATCATGTACTTCATCGCGACCTAATGTACTTATTTGTCCTTCGATATCTTCACCATGAGCACGAAAATCAAACAATAAAATGTTATATGGCGAGAAAAGCAATCTAAAAATACCCATATCGGCTTTATCAGATGTATATCCATGCATAACAAGAATCGTTGCACGTGCATGTGGACGAGTCACTAAAACGCCTTGGCGTGCAATATGTTCATTGGAAGAATCTGTCGATTGGGAATAAAAGCTTACCAGTTCCTCCTTCGAATGAGCCCGCCAACGTTCACATAACCCTAACTCATCCTCTAATATCTCAATATCACCTCCCGATTCACCGCAATGTGGCCCTATACAAACCGTCTGCCTTCTCCTTAAACCAACCATACATGGATATTTATATAACAAGCCAAGAAGTGCTATTGAGATGATAGAAATGATAAAGAAAACTTTTTTATTGACCATATGACCTCCCTCATATATCAAGGGTACTTTAGGTAATTATACCATAAATACGTCCTTTTGTTAAAAATAATATTAAGATAATTTCGTTGAAAAAATCTAGTTTTTGTCATAAAGCAAGACATCTTAATCTCAAATTAAAAGGAGTTACTCTATGCGTTATTATATTTTTTGTGCAACCCTTCTTCTTAGTTCAAAATTTTTAGCACAACAACAACCAGTCTTTAAAAAAGAAAAAATATGTGTAATTGGAACAGGATATGTTGGCCTTGTAACGGGTATAGGACTTGCCCACATTGGACACGACATTACCTGTGTTGATATCGATGCAAAAAAAATCGCGAATCTCAAAAACAACATTATTCCAATTTATGAACCGGGACTTAAGGAGCTCCTTATACCAGCCGTGAAAAAACGGGATAATTCTAAACAAAGTCTTCGATTCAATACAAGCATAGATCACGAAATACAAGCTAACGATATCATTTATATTGCCGTCGGCACGCCCATGTCTGATGAAGGACACGCAGATTTACGTGCTATTGAAGCAACTCTCAACAACATCGCAAAAAATATTACCACAAAAAAAATAATCTGCATGAAAAGCACCGTTCCTGTCGGCACATGCGCTCATGCCAAACAAACGTTAATCAAAAAAGGCGTTAACCCACTTCTTTTTGACATTGTATCTAACCCCGAATTTCTCAAAGAAGGAACGGCTGTCGAAGATTTCTTGCATGGAGATCGAATTATTATAGGATGTGAAAATAAAAGTGCAGGCGAAAGAATAAAAAATCTTTATCTTCCTTTGATCAATAATGGAATGAAATATCTTATAACTAATCTTGAAAGCTCGGAACTTACCAAATACGCATCAAACGGCATACTTGCCACCAAAATTGCCTTCATAAATGAAATAGCACAACTGTGTAACAAAGTTCACGCAAATGTACAGGATGTTGCAACAGGAATGGGAATGGATAAACGTATCGGCAATAAATTTTTAAATCCAGGGCCCGGCTTCGGTGGATCATGTTTTCCTAAAGACACAAAAGCTCTTGAAGCAACTATGAAAAAAAACAATCTTGACGCTCATATTGTTCGAACCATCTTTAAGTCTAACGAACAACATAAACAGGTGATCCTCGATAGAATCAACACAGCACTCGAAAACAAGGAAAATGTCGCCATCCTGGGATTAACATTTAAAGCTAATACAGACGATATTCGCTACTCATTTGCCATCGATCTTATTGAAAACCTTCAAAAGAAAAATAAAAATATCAAGGCATATGACCCACAAGGTACTGATAATATGAAGCAACTGTTCCCGAATGTCACCTACTGCACATCCAAAGAAGATGCTATAAAAAACGCCGACTTAATTGTCATTGTCACAGAATGGGATGAATTTAAAACACTTGATCTTAAAACATGCGCTGAATTATGCCGAACAAAATGCATCGTTGATACACGCAACATCTTTAAACCTCAAGAACTCAAACGACACAATTTCACCTACTTCAATATCGGCAATATGTAGAAAAAGAGCTTGCCTGTTCAAGTAAACTTGAACAGGCAAGCTCTTTTTTCTAATCAATAAACTGTTGAACAAATTCTATCATCTGCGGCTTGTTCATAATTGAATAATAACGCGCTACCTGTTGTCCATTTTTATATACAATAAAACATGGAATACGTTGCACTTGCAATTTCTCTTCGAGTTCTGGATGTGAAGCAGTATCAACTTTAAAAAATGAAATTTGATCACAAAAACGTTTTGATACCGATTCATAAACCGGCAACATATGCATACACGCCGGACAATGTTTTGCATAAAAATCAAGGACGACTGGTTTTCGTGATTTGAGAACATCGCGTTCAAAATCTTTTATTGATGTTAATTGATGTATACATGATTCGCCACCTTTTTCTAAAAGAAAGCGCCTGCCTTTAATCATCGACGCAACTGACTGATTCCAGCCATGCTCTTGCAAAAAACAAGAAGCTTCGATAGCAGCCTTAACACCTGAACCTGCAGCAACACCTGCTTGCCGATACGTAGGATCTTCAACATCTCCCGCTGCAAAAATTCCAAGCTTTGATGTTTTTTGTGAGCGACCCGCCATCTTTATATAGCCAGCCGAATCAAGTTTGAGGCCATCTTTAAATGTTTTTGTTCGTGGTTCATGCCCAATTGCCAAGAAAACACCATTAATCAATCGTTTAGATATTATTCCTGTTTTATTATCAAAAACTTCAACAGCTGTTACCTGTTCTCCATCACCTTCAATTTTTTTAATCTCTTTATTAAATTCAACAGAAATATTTGACACATCCTTCAAGCGCTGTTTCATGGAATCAGAAGCGCGAAGTTCATCTTTGCGAACAAAAATTGTTACTTGAGCAACATACGGTGCAAGTTGTTGCGCCTCCTCTATTGCACTATCACCGCCACCAATAACAATAACGTTTTTACCTTTATAATATGGTGCATCACAAACAGCACAGGTTGTTACGCCCTTTCCCCAATATTCACGTTCACCAGGAACTGCTAATACACGCGGCGCAGAGCCCGTTGCAATAACAACACTTAATGCATTAATTTCTTCATTATCCTCAGTAAACAATTTGTATGGCCACTGAGAAAAATCGACGCGAGAAATTGTTTCCGGAACAATTACGGCTCCTAGCTGCTCAACATACGCACGCTGATTCTTCATAATCTCAGGACCACGCTCACGACCAACCCCAGGCCAATTTTCAACATAACCCGTTTCAGTCAATTGTCCTCCAGGCTTTGGACCTTCAAAAACAACTGTATAAAAACCTAAACGTGTACCATACAATGCTGCACTTAACCCAGCCGGACCAGAACCAACAACGGCAATTGGTACAATATTATTCGTATCACTTAAAACACTAAAATCTATCGTTACTTTTTTCTTAAAAAACCAAACAACTGTTCCTGAAATTACGAGCAACAGCAGTGACGCAATAAGTACCGTACGCTTAACCATTTTAGTTTCACTCCCTTATAAAATTCTGTTTTTTAAGTGTATAATACGGAACGGTACTTTGCAAAAAAACTTACAATGAATCGAGCTGCTCAATTCGATACTGATAACGCTCTCCATGAAAAGTTGCCTGTAGCCACGCGTGAACAATACGCATTGTTTCAAAAGTATCAAGATAATCTGCAGGCAACACAAGAACATTCGCATTGTCCTCTTCTCGTGCACGCTGCGCAACCTCTTCATTCCATGCTAGTGATGCATAAATATGTCTAAATCTATTTGCTGCGATAGACATACCAACTCCTGTTCCACAAAGTAAAATTCCAAGTTCTGCGTCGCCAGACAACAAAACATCGATCGCCTCTTCTGCATATTTTGGATAATCAGCTCGGTCGTTACCGTCGGTACCAACATCAATCCACGAAATATGACAATCGCCAATTTCATCACATGAAATAAGATATTCCTTTAATGCATAACCTCGATGGTCAGCCCCTATTACAATATTTTTCATATACCCCTCTGTATTATTATTTGTTAAAACTATAGTACACTAACATAGCAAAAATCTATTGATTATCGATCCCAGAAAAAAAAGATGGTACAGTGATAAAAAATATAAGGATTTAAATGAAAACATTTCCCTTTATGCTTGCATGGCGCTATTTATGGTCCGCAAATCGCGAGCCTTCAATTTCTACAATGATTCGTATTTGCTTTTTGGGCATTCTTTTAGGCACATTGTCACTTGCCCTTACGCTCTCAATAATGCAGGGCTTTGAACAAACTACCAAAGAAAAATTACAAAACATCAATCCTAGTATCCTCATACGCTCAACGGGCAAACCACTTAATGTCGAAAAAATAGAAAACGTACTAACAAAAGAATTTCCAGAAATTATTGCAAGTGCACCAACAACACAACAATACGTCATTATCAAAGATAAAGATAACAGCTTATTTAATAGCGCGCTGCTACTTAAAGGCATCGATCCTGAAAAAGAAATACGTGTCACTGCCATTGATAAAAAAATTGTTGAGCCTAACCAGGCCTCGCCTGACCAGGCCTTGCCTGACAACGAACCGCTTACCCAAATGCTCTACGACAATCGCATTATTATCGGCAGTAAATTGGCAGAACAACTCAACCTTGATATTGGAGACTCTTTAACCCTCGTATATATGCCTACAAACAAAGCCTCTAGAGCAAAAGAAGTCGATGTCATTATAAACGGTTTATTTAAAACTGGCATCGAAGATTTTGATCTTAGTCTTGCTCTAGCAAATTTAGATTTTGTGCAAGAACTTTTCCCAGAACAAGGTATCACGGAAATTGGGCTCAAAATTCAACCTCACGCCGACGAAACATTAATTGTAGAAAAGTTGCGCGATCTTCTACCACTTGATATTGTTTCATGGCAAGATTTATACCCTGCCATCGTTTCAGCTCTTAAACTAGAAAAATATTTAATGTTCTTCATCATAGCTCTTATTACGCTTGTTGCTAGCATGAATATTATCTCTCTGCTCTTTATGCAAATTACACAAAAACGTGGCGACATCGCCATCATGCGCTCATTCGGCTTACCTTTTTCTCAGACTCGCACAGTCTTTCTGGTAATTGGATTAGCAATTGGATTCACTGGTAGTTTAGGCGGCCTGTTAATTGCTTTTGTTGTTGGTTTTATTTTAAAAACCTATCCATTTATCACATTGCCAGACGTATATTACACAACATACTTGCCAATTTCATTAAACCCACTTATCTTTTTGATTGTATTTGTAGTCGTAATGATTATCACGCTAATTGCAACTTTAATACCATTAAAAATGATAAAAAATATTAACATAGCAAACGTTTTACGTTTTGAAGGATAATTTAAATAGATCGAACATTTAAATAAGGAGATAGTTTTGACGAACACTGAATTTATTAAAAAACTAAACAAGGCCCTGGAATGGGAATATGCGGCAGCCATTCAATATCTTCAGCATGCAGCCGTTATTAAAGGTGCTGAATACACTGCCATAGGTAAAGAACTTCTCATTCACTCCAAAGAAGAAATGAATCATGGAGTCCTAGTTGCAGAAATCATCGCAGATCTTGGTGGTACACCAACAGCAAATCCTGAAAAAAGAGAAGTTTCTGATAATTCAAAAACAATGCTCGAGCAAGATTTAGCTGGTGAAGAAATAGCCATTACATTATACAAAGAATTAATCGAAATGGTGCAAGACCTAAAAGAATATGGTTATAAAACCACGCTCGAAGGAATCTTGGTCGAGGAAGAAGAACACAGACGTGATTTACGTAATTCCTTAGGTCTGTAAATAATATTGACACACGTTTTGTGTAAATATATATATTGCACCACCTAAGTCTGTTGACATTAAAAAAAATCAATGGCATGAATAGATATATAAAGGTTTATTGGTAGTGTTGTGTTCCCTTTATAAAGGAATAATATGAAGAAATTATTAATGTTATCTCTAGCTTTTGCTATCGTTTTAACAGTTCCTGCTTGTAAAAAATTAGCTTGCAAGAAGGATGCGCCTGCAACTACTATTCCAGCTCCTACGATACCTTCTAAGTAACTTCTTACAACACAAATATAATGGCCTGCGTGCAATACGCAGGCCATTTCCAATGATATATTTAAACATACCATGTTTTTGTTATACTTAAGGCATGCGCAGTTATCTTTTTTTTATACTTTTATTGTCAGCATGCACTCACAAAACACCCTGGTTTAAACACTCCAAGCCAAAAAGTGATTTTCAGGAAAATCATATTGTCATTATTGTACCATCGTATAACAATAGCGAATGGTACCGTTTTAATTTAGATTCAATATTATCTCAAAACTACACAAATTTTGAGGCATTTTATATTGATGATTGCTCGACAGATAACACCGGAATATTAGTAAAAAACTATATAAAAAAACATACATTCAAAAATATCACACTCATCCTAAACAAGCGCCGACATGGTGCACTCGCAAATACTTGGAATGCAATTCAACGATGTAGGCCAACTGATATTATTATTAACCTAGACGGCGATGATTGGTTTTCTCATACAAATGTACTAAGTACTATTAATACATTCTATCAAACAAATGATATCTGGCTTACGTACGGGCAGTTTCAAAATTGGCCCACCCAGAAAATTGGTTGGTGCAAACCTGTCCCCAGTGAAGTTATTAAAAACAATCAATTTCGAGAATTTGGGTTCTGGTACGCACAGCCACGAACTTACTATGCATGGCTTGCACAAAAAATACAGCCAAAGGATCTTGTCAATCCAAAAACAAATGATTTTTATACTATCGCTGGCGATGTCGCACTCATGTTTCCATTAATCGAAATGGCAGGAAACCATAGCATGCACATACCGGAAGTCCTCTGTTATCGCAATGTAAAAACAGCGTTAAATGATTTCAAAATTCACCAAAAAGAACAAATAACTTTTACTGAAGAAATTAAGAAAAAAAATAAATATCTTCCTCTTGAAAAATCTGATCTGTCTGTCTAAACTTCAAATATGAACAAAAGACCTCCATACACCATAACATCACGTATCTCAGAAATAACCTTACCTTCTAAATTCCGCTCGCACCCGGAGTTTATCCTGAGTATTTTCGAAGGGAGACGCCCACCTTGCTCTTTGAGCTGCGGGGGCTCCTCAGGGCGAACGGATGAGGAAGAAAAACAAAAACCCGTTCGTGGTGAGGAGCAAGCAGCTAATGCGAGCGTCTCGTACCATACGAACTCCTTTAATAAAAAGGTACTTTTGCGTGCCGACCTCAACGTGCCTCTCAAAAACAATGTGATAATCAACGACTTCAAACTCAGCGCACTTCAACCAACACTCAACGCTTTGCAAAAAAATAATGCGAATACATTAATCGTCACACATATTGGACGCCCCAAAGACCATGACGAATCATTATCAACAAAACATTTAATTACGTGGTTTACGCAACATAACTATGACTGTGTTTACGCATCCACTATTGAAAAAGCGCATGATCTCCTTTCAAATCATCAGTTTGTTTTGTTGGAAAACATCCGTTTCTGGCCAGAAGAAAAAAAACAACACAAATTATTTGCACAAAAACTTTTTGCACGCAAGTTAAAAGGAAATACGGACATATACGTGATGGACGCGTTCGCAGTAAGTCACCGCTCAGATACGAGCATTACAATTCTTCCAAAGCTATATGAAAAAAATAAGCGCACGATCGGATTGTTAGTAGAGCATGAATTAAGTGAATTAAATAAACTTTTAATCAACCCACAACAACCGTTCAATCTCATCCTTGGCGGAGCAAAAATTGAAACAAAATTACCTCTCATCAAAAGTCTTTTGCCAAAAACCAACGCAATAGCACTCCTCCCACCTCTTTCATCTATATTTGAAAAAGCTCTTGGCAAAGAAGTAGGAAAATCATTGGTAAATGAGTCACTTATTTCAGAAGCCAGAAACATTTTACACGAAACAAAAAAACTGGAAAACAGGATTATCCTGAACAGGATTATCCTGAACAGGATTATCCTGAGCAGGATTATCCTGAGAAAGATTCTTTTACCAAAAGATTATTTGGTTGCTTCAGATTGGACTGATGAAAATTCTTATGCCATTACTGACACAATACCATCAGATAAAATGGCTCTAACAATTGGCCCGCAAACAATTCAATTTTATAGTGAACAGCTCTCTTCATCAAAGACAATCTTTTTCAACGGCGCATCAGGCGATATCCGATACCCCAAAACGTGTGATGCTATTAACGCGCTTTTGCAAAATATTTGTACCACTAAAGCATTTAAGGTTGGCGCTGGTGGAGACACTGTCGCCATGATTCAACTTTGTAAAAAAACAACGTGCTTTGACTTCTTGTCAACAGGTGGCGGTGCAACATTGCATTATTTGAGTGGCCAACCTTTGCCTGGATTGGCAATTTTTCTAAAAAAACCCTCCTAAAAAAACAAACTGTTGCTTCTATAGCAATAGTTTTGATAAAATTAGAATGATATTAAATCATAGTTGGATAATTTAAATAGGAGGAAAGTCAGTGAAATTATCAAAAATACTTTTAGTTTTAATAGTATGTAGTATACCACCAATCAATGGTACCGTTACCTTAAATAATTCTGATTATTCCAAGACTATCAAATATATTGTTAAAAAAACACTAGGCGACAGTGGGATTTCAAAAGAGATAACAGATCTTGTCTTTATAGCTATTGCTGCTATTGGAGTGATAGATGGTGAA
>CAZJVC010000024.1:0-2241 GCA_964549515.1 uncultured Pseudomonadota bacterium
CAATATCGACTATTGTTGCTGCTCTCTTTCTTCAAATCTTATAACATTTTTTTTATGTTCCGGTGTTACAGGCAAACTTTGAAGCGCAAGGCTCTTAACGGTACATACAACTGGCTGAGTTTTCAACGTTTTATACTGATTAATTGTTGTATCAAAATATGTTATCTCTTGCGATGGAATCGTAATTTTCCCAGGCTGCAATGCCTGCAAAATCCATTCCTGTTTTTTTGTAAAAATACCAGCAGTATCAGTTAGATCAATTGCTACCTTTGACTCGTACGCCCTAAACGCCTTCGGAACAACCAACTTTCCAAATAATGAATCATTCGAATTGAGATTGCCAGTAAGAGAAAGTGTTGCAGTAATACCCTTTGATTGTTCAATTTGTTGTTTATCAACAGAAATACTAAAATCTTCTACATGTCCAACACCGATACTTTTTTTATTAACTACAGGCAATGGTCTAATTGAAAGTTCAAGCGGTTGCGATTGCACTTTCACAATCTCTGTATCATTTCCAAACCATGAACTAAAATGTGCCATCAACCCCCCAGCAACAGACTCCTTTTCACGCTCACACTGTGCATGCAATGCAGGAACAATAATCGCCCCAGGCTTTTTTGCATACAATGCAAACGTATACCGAACTGATGACCACTGACGCCCATCGTAAGCAATCTTTTCATTTACTGGTTTATAAAGTTGTGTAGTGGTAAATGCCTGAGATTTAAATTGTTCTAAACTAAATTGCGAAAGTTCTTTGCGAAAACAAAGTTGCACCGTCAACAATATCTGTTCGCCAATATATGCCTGATTATTATTCGTTGAAACAAAAACAAATGGATCGCTCGTCTCACCCTCCGCATTACTATTATATTTCGCCACAAAAAATGATACTGCGTCCGATTTCACAAGATAATTTCCTTGATCATAATAAGCCGGCCCAAGCACATAGTTGCCAATTGAATCTATACGCAATCGATATACATAATTTTTTTTAACTTGTTGCCGCCCATTCAGCAACATAATACTTGTTGTCACCGGCATTCGTTCAACATTATCAACTTTTTCAAGATGATCAATGCGCGGCTCACCAAGATTCTGCTTATCACCAGAAACTGATACCGTTAACAAAAATGGCACACCTTGCCGCACTTCTTCAATCTTATGTCCATTGGCATCAGATATCTTCACCGACAAATCAATCGCACGCATGGAACAAAATGAAAAAACAGCCCCCGCCTGAATAAATGCACACAAAAATAGCTGCATCATCTTTATTATACCACGCTCAAGATCCTTCGACTCCCGCTTCCGACTACGCCAAGGCTTCGACGGACAGGCAGGATGAACGTTTTTTGACTGTAATTCTGTACTTAAAAAACAGCCATCACAAACCGGGCCCTGATTTTTTCTCATCCGTTCGCCCTGAGGTGGCATCGCAAGATGCCCTCGTAGAGTACGAGCGAGAAAAAAACACTTACCAATCATGCACCCCTCCCTTTTCTTGTTCCTCTTGTCCAGAAAGTGCTTGCAAATATAGATGCCGGCCCTGCTTCTCTAAATCTTCAGCCTGTTGCAAAACTGCACGCATTTCTTTATCGAGTTGAGATGATGCTTTTTTTGTGGCACCTTGTTGTTGAGAACCTTCTTGACCTGGAGCTTTATCATGACCTTGCTGCTGCTTCCCTTGCTTTCCGTCCTGTTGCCCTTGTTGTGCATCTTTTTGGTCATCGCCTTGATTTTGCTGCAAGTTTTTATCTCGTCCATGTTCCTGCTTGCGCTGATCCCCTTGCTTCTGTTTATCATTCCCTGTTTTTTGTTCTTTCTTTTTATCAAGATCGGGACGCTGTTGCTTTTTGGATTCGCCCTGTTTTTTTTGCTCATCCTTAGACTCCCGCTCAGGATGATTTGAGGAATCTTGTTTTTTAGAATTATCCGATGAGTTCTGATTATCCTTCTGGTCTTTATCCTGTTCGGATTGATTCTTATTCTGCTCATTATTTTTAGAATCATCTGATTGCTTATCTTTTTGCTGTTGATCTTGTTTATTCTGCTGATCGTTTTGTGATTGATTTTGCTGATTTTGGTCTTTATTTTGTTGTTGATCTTTTTTATCGTTCTTTTGATTCCGTTCATCCTGAGCGGGAGTCGAAGGATCTTGTTGCTGTTGTTTTTTTTGCTCAAGAATCTTTTTGAGCAGTTCAATGTTTTTTTGTGCACGATCATGCAACGCCCGAC
>CAZJVC010000024.1:2341-11814 GCA_964549515.1 uncultured Pseudomonadota bacterium
CGACGGGGCGTATTATTTATTGCAACAGCATCCTCAAATGACTTCAAGGCTTGTTCGTATTTTTTGCGCTGTGCGTAGCTACAGCCATGATTAAACAGCACTTCTTCTTTATGTTCTACTTCAAGAGCTGGCTCACACAAAAGCTGATCATAATAATCTGATGCTATATCATACTGTTGCTGTTCATAAAAACAATCGGCAATATTACGTTTGGCTTCTACACTATCTAAATTATCAACAATAAGTTGCTCGTAACATTTTTGCGCTTGTGCATAGTCACCCTTTGCGCACATCAATGATGCTGTTGAACGATCAATATAATCACGCATTCCAGCATGTGAAATATTACTGAATAAAAAAATAATAATGAGCCATCTCATAATAACCACTCAAGTAAAAAACAGATAAAACTTACAAGCAAAAACCATGAATACTGTTCACGCATCGCAGAGACCTTATGGGCACCCTGCTTCTCTTTTTCAAATTGTTTAATCTTTGCAACAAGATTCGATACATTAATCCCATTGTTATCAAGCATCACAGCCATTCCACCCGTTGCCTCAGCAAGATTGTGCAGCGATTCAGGATGCAATTGTGAAATTACAACTTGATCATTGGAATCTTTGATGTAACCGTTTCTCTTACCCTTTTCGTCGTACAACGGAATCGGCGCCCCCTGCTTCGTTCCAACACCAATAATTAAAATAGTTAATCCAGCATCGTTCGCTTTTTTCTTTATAACATCCAGTGAATCAGAAAAATCTTCGCCATCAGTAACCAACAACAACAATTTACTTTTACGATCAGGAAACCGCTCACACTGTTCTATTGTAGTTTGAATTGGTTGATCAAGCAGTGTGGTACCTGAACCTATCGTTGTATGATCAATCTGATCAACAAACGTATTTACAAGATCTACATCTTTTGTAAGCGGACAATAAATACGCGCTTTTTCTGAAAAAACTACTAACGAAACACGATCAGTTTCTAACGCTGAAACTAAAGATTTTATTGCTTGTTTTGCTATAGCCAATCGATCAGACCCCTTCTGACCAGGCCTCGCCTGACCAGGCCTCGCCTGACCAGGCCCCGCCTGACCAAACTTACAATCCTGCGTCAACATACTTCGCGAAATATCCAAAGCAATAAAAATATCACGCCCATGCTGCTCAACCTTCTCATCAATGCGTCCCCATTTCGGGTGCAACAAAGCAAGAGCAACAAAAATAACACCAACCGAAGCTAAAAAAGCTTTCATGATATTTTTTGTTGGGCTAAAATTTTTTAATAATGTACCACGCTTATCAAGCAATGCAGCAGAACGATTACGCTTAATATATTTATACCAGTACAAAGCAACCGCAAAAGCGGCAACAAAAAGTACCCACCAATTATATAACGCTCCCCACTGAATTATCATAATGTCTTCCATACAAATGCTGACAACAATACTTCACCTACAACAAGCAATAAAAGCAACCACAAAAATGGCTCAAAAATATCATAATATCGTGTATGCAAATTAACTGGTATTGAACGCTTTTCAAGACGATCGATTGTTGAATAAATAGAGCGCATCTCTTTTGCATTACGAGCACGATAAAATGCCCCGCCCGTCTGATCGGCTATATGTTGCAATAACGTTTCATTTAACTGCATACCCTCAGATAAAAGCATGCCATGCGGCCCAGCAGAATAGCCTCCTTGCTCGCCACCGATACCAATAGTATAAATCTTTATACCTAATTTCTTTGCAATAGATAACGGTAACTCAATCGGCGCATCATACATGCTTGGCTGCCCATCGGTTAACACAATCATTATTTTGCTTGGCGAATTTGACTGCCCAGGTGAGACCTGCCCAGGTGAGACCTGCCCAGGTGAGGTCTGTTCAGGATAGTCCTGTTCAGGATAATCCTGTTTAAGGCGATTTAATGCTGTCAACATACCATGCGCAAGCATAGTACTTCGATCATCAATCATCGTTCCAAGATCAAGGCCCTGAATAATTTCGCGCAAAACTGTTTTATCATGCGTTAATGGACAAGCAGATAATGCACCATTGCCAAAAACAGCAAGACCAACTGAATCTGTCTCTCGTTGATCGACAAAGCGTTGAGCCTCTTCCTTGGCTGTTTCGATACGAGTCTTACGATCATCAAGATCATCAAAACATATCATACTCCCGGAAACATCTAGCAGCATCATAATGTCAATTCCTTCAACATTGACTCGCGTCCGTTTATCAGGAAGTTGTGGCCGAGATACCAAAAACCCTAAAAGAATCAGGGTAAAGAGACGTAAAATAAAGAAAAAGGGAACAAAAAACGGATATGCACTCTTCTTATCAGCAATATATGACGCTAGGGAATAACGATAAACAACAGGCCTCCTCAGAAAGCCCATATAGCAGGCAACTATCAAAAGCACCCCTATCAAAACCATGAAAAATACAGTATATTCTAATCGTAGTCCATCGATCATACAAGCCAATCCTTAGTTTCTTTGATAATCATTGTACCAAAAATGGAATTTTTTGGGAATATGCATAAATACTTCCATATTGCTGTAAATCTGTTATAATCAGATTATGTTTAGTATTTTTTCTGAAAGGGGTCTATAGAAATTTTTTTTGTTTCCTAATGTAAGTAATATTTTTGTTTTTAATTTGTGAGTAATTTTTTTATGAATATTTATGTTGGCAATTTGCCTTATTCCGCACGAGAAGAAGATCTTCGTACCCTTTTCGAAGCACATGGTGCCGTTGAATCAGCACGCATCATTATGGATAAAATGACCGGAAAATCTAAAGGTTTCGGATTTATCGTAATGACAGAAGACGGCGAAGCTAAAAGCGCAATCGAAATGATTAACAACTATCAACTTGATGGTCGTAACATTCGTGTAAGCGAAGCTCGTGAAAGAGAAGAACGTGGCGGTGATCGCGGTGGTGATCGTCGTGGCTTTAACAGCAAACCACGCTTTGATCGTTATTAATTTTTAATTCGATCTACGAAATAAAAAAAGCCCTCCTTTAATCGGAGGGCTTTTTCATTATCTCTTTCCTAATTCCCGTGAACGCAAAAAATTTACCACATTTTGCTTACCAACAACTTCTTCATGAGCAACTTTAAGCCGACGCTTACGATTGATTTCAGCACATTCCTTAATATGTGCAACATCCTCAGCAGTCACTGTATACTCATCAGAATATCCATATGTTTTTCCTACAAGTAAATCTGGGCTAGATTGAACAAATTCAGGATATTGTAACATAATCATTTTAAGATAATCTCCTTCAGATCTCTTTCGCCATGATTTTCTTAAAAATTTATCAGCCCTTTTTGAAAATCTTTTATCTTTTAACAAAACACCGCCTTCTATACCAAATAAAAAATTCTCAGGAGGCTCAATATATAGAACATCATGATAGCATCTTAAAGGCAAAGAAATCCCTCTATCTAGCAGCGTCGAAAGCAAATCATTAAACCAAAAATTTCTCGAACGACCAACCCATGCAACATTTACATCAAATCCATATCGTTCAAAAAGAGCAAGCATTTGGGAACTTACTATTCTTTCCACAAGCTCATTTGTATACATATAATCACACAACTGCTCAGCAGCATATTTTTTCGCATCTTCAATATCCATTTGTTTCGCGTGTTGCTCAAATTGGTATAATTTATCACAAAAAAACTTTTCTACCCCAGAAAACTCATCCATCTCCACCATAGATCTCTCTCCCAACCTCGGGTTTGAAAATGGCATTCCCCTCCGTGAAGGAAGATGATACATCGCCCCTACTTCAGACATACATAATAAAAAAATAGCGCTATAAATCTTTATCATCTCAACTCCTTAGCAAACTCAAATCTGTCAGCAATTGTAACACAAAATGGAGATGAAAATACACCCAACAAAAAGAAGCCCTCCAAGTCGAAGGGCTTCTTTTTGTTAAATATAATGCTTATTAATTTTTTATAATTTATAAATCCCTTGTTCCTATAACTTTATTTTTTTCAATGTAATCGTAAATGGAACTTTCTCTTCACCCTTGAGCAACGTCATATTAAATGACTTAGTAAGATCTTTTTTTCGAACAAAAAGTAAAAATGATTCTTTTTTATTCGGCAAAACAATAAATCGTTGACGTAATTTTTTAGAGATGTCCTTTCTTAAAGAATTATTGAATACGGATGAGTCATATGTATCCTTTGCGCCGGTTCCCAATACAATGGGAGCTCCACAAAGAGCACTCAAATATCCCGCCGTAATTGAATAAGTGGCCAAAGCAGAAAATCCTCCGCTGAAAACCGCACCAAATAGGGTCATGACTCCCAAAAAACTGGTGAAAACCAACAATGTTGCACCAACCAACCCAATAGCAATACCTTTTAGACGATTTTTAGAAAAAAATTGAAGTAATTCTTTCTCTGATAATAATTCCAATCCAATATTTTCATTATCAAAAACAATCTTTTTATCCGAGCAATTTTTAACTGTTAATAAAATGCCCTTCAATCGATTATCTACACATGCACCACCAACAAATGATGATATTTTTTTATCTTTTACTTGCCGCACACGAACTTCGAGACCATCTTTTTTCTGAACAAAGTCAGCTTTGCTACGTTTAACATATTTGAGCGGACAAACTTTGTAGCGTGATCCACAACCGGCCAATGTTAAACCCAACAAACCAATACATACTATTTTTTTATTTACCATCTGAAAATTCCTCCTATGTTATGGTAAGTAAGAAACAGGATTATCCTGAACAGGATAATCTTGAACAAGACTATCTTGAAGTGGCGGGAAGTTGATTCAATCGTTAGGTAAATCAAACTTCGCCGCCGACTTTTTATCCGCCAAACCTCTCCCTAATGTAAATGATTCACTGATGAACCACTCTAAAAACAAAGGAAAGTTGCAGTGCTGACGGAAATCCCAAAAGGAGTAATAGGATATTATTTAACTTTTATTACAAAAGACCCTAACCTCAGCTGTATTCACTCTCATTATTATACCAAAAACATTTCGTTTCGTAAAATTTCAGAGATAGAAACGTTGCAATTGTGACAAAAGATTCATATTCGATTTGACTTATCAAAAACCTAGCCTGTATTATATATGTATATGGGAGGCATAAAAAATTACGGTATAGATGAAAAAATTATTAATTGTAGAATCACCAGCAAAAATTAAAACTATTTCTAAGTTTCTTGGACCACAATTCAAGATTATGTCCACACTAGGGCATATCAAAGACTTGCCCAAACGCGAAATCGGTGTCGATCTTGGTCCGCCATTAACAATTAAGTACGTTACGCTTGAAGGCAAAAGCAAAACGATTAATGATATTGTCCGACAAGCACAAGGATGCGATGAAATCTTTCTAGCTCCTGACCCTGACCGCGAAGGGGAAATTATTGCGTGGCACATCGAACAGGAAATTGAAAAAAAATTTAAGAATAAAGACAAGATTCACCGCATCACTTTCAACGAAATCACACAACCAGCAATCGTTGAAGCCATTAAACATCCAACTAAGGTTGATTTAAAAAAAGTCGCTGCCCAGCAAGCCAGACGCGTGCTTGATCGATGGGTAGGGTACGAGGCATCCCCTGTATTATGGCGAAAAATTCAAAAAGGTTTATCTGCAGGACGTGTTCAATCTGTAACACTAAGACTTATTGTTGATCGCGAAACCGAAATAAAGAACTTTAAACCTGAAGAATCTTGGTCAATTACTGGCACCTTTGCTCACAAAGATGATTCTTTCGAGGCGCAACTTACCCATATAAACGGGCCAAACCTAAAGAATAAAAAGGCTGACCTTTCCAACAAAGAACAAGTGGATGCTCTTCTTCCTGATATAAAAAAACAAGATTATATAATCGATTCTATTCAAGACAAAGAGCGCAAAAAAAATCCACTACCACCATTCATGACCAGTACACTGCAACAAGCTGCATACAATCGTCTTGGTTTTTCAGTAAAAAGGACAATGCAAGTTGCTCAAAAGCTCTATGAAGGCGTACAACTAGGAAATTCAACTACTGCGCTTATTACATATATGCGTACCGATTCGCTACGTATCTCAGATACAGCCATAAAAAATGTTCGCTCATTTATTAAAACTAATTTTAGCGCAGAATATTTACCTGCGAAATCATTAATCTATGTTAAAGGTAAAAAGAAAGGCGGCGCCGCTGCACAGGACGCTCACGAAGCGATACGCCCAATTGACACAAACCATGAACCGTCAGAGATTTCAAAATACCTGAATTCAGACGAATCAAAACTTTATACACTTATCTGGCAACGCTTTGTCGCCTCACAAATGAAGTCAGCTGTTTATGCGCAGCGCCAAGTCGTCATCAAAAGTAAATCCTATACCTTCAAAATTACCGGCTCAACCTTAATATTTGATGGTTTTCTCAAAATTTACAACATAGAAGAAGACGAAAAAGAGAAAAAAGTTAAACTACCACCTACACTTAAAGAAAAAGAATCGGCAGTTTTAAAGAAGCTTGATCCCAAACAGCATTTTACTCAGCCGCCACCTCGCTTTACTGAAGCTTCACTTGTAAAGTCCCTTGAAAATGAAGGTATCGGACGACCAAGTACCTATGCTACAATTCTAAACACCATTCGCAAGCGTGAATATACAAAATTAGATGAAAAAAAACGTTTTGAACCAACACCGCTCGGTGAACGTGTTACTGAAATGCTAACCAAAAATCTTCCTAAAATCATGAATCCAAAGTTTACAGCATTGATGGAAGAGGATCTTGATAAGATCGCTGAAGGTAAAATGAAGCGGGATGATCTTCTCACAGAGTTTTATGGCGAATTCAGAAAAGATCTTGAAAAATTCCTTGGAACCAAGCATAAAAAACCTGTCGAAGAAACATCACTCACCTGTCCAAAATGTGAAAAACCACTCGTCATTCGCACCGGTCGTGCAGGAGAATTTGTTGGCTGTACAGGTTTTCCGGAATGCAAATTTACGAGCAACTTTACACGTGAAACGGACAATACAATCAAACTCACCGAGCCAGAAAAACCCAAGCTCCTTGATGAAGAATGCCCAAAATGTGGCAAGCCACTCCAAGAACGTATTGGTCGCTACGGAAAATTCACTGCCTGCTCCGGTTACCCAAAATGTAAATACACGAAGCAACCACTCGCCCCCTTCAAATGTCCGCTCTGTAAAAGCGACGTTTCACAAAAAGCATGGAAAGGTGGCAAATTCTGGGGCTGCTCAAAGTATCCAAAATGTCGATTTGCTATATTCGGAAACATCGAAGAAAAACCGTGCCCACTCTGCCACATGCCATTCCTAGTCAAAAAACAAAAGGACGGCAAAGAAATACTCGAATGCTGGAGCAAGAAATGCAGCTATTCATCAGTCGATAAAAAATAACCCTTTCTTCATGCCTGCAAAGTTGTTGCTTAACCCCTCTAGCAAGTCCTTTACAATGTCACATCCAGCTTGACAAATATTCTAATTGAATTATAATAAGAAGGTGACTAAAAATAATCTACAAATGGAGGGTTTTTATGAAAAGGTTATTAATACTTTTATCCTGTCTTGCCATTGGAAAAAACTTTGGTATGCATACAAATAGTATTGCCCCTAAACTTTTTCAACGATTACAGGAGTATGGCATCAAAAAACTTGGCGCAAAACCATTACCTCCAGTTAAAATAACAAATTATCCCTGTTACGCATGTACTCAACAAATTGGACGTTCTGGAAAAAGATATAATCAGATTTATATCAACCATTCACATAATCAGACATTTGTTCCTTATGGAGTTAAAAAAGTAGTAATGCTTCATGAAATTGTTCATACACAACAACCACTAGAATTCATAAATGGTAGCTGGGAATATCCCGTAATAAATCCTGAATATCCTCATCACGAAACAGAAGCTGACACAGAAGCATTAAAACACACTCAATGCTATTTTTGTGCGCAGAAATTTTCATACAAACTTCCACTGAAAAGCTTATTTTGTAAGAATTATCTTAATCTTTTTCAAGCTTTAAAAATTACATATACAAAGAAAGCGTCGAGCATCACCTGCCCTTATCACCAAGAAATGCAAAAAAAAGCATTATATAGAGTTATATATTATCTACCGGCCCTAGCAGGGCTAGGAGCCTACCTTGCTTTGAGAGGCTGTGACCCTATGCCTAGAGTTTTAGGTGCCCTAACTAGCATTTATACAGGCTTTAAGATTAAAAACCTCATCACTCTTTTAATTGGAAAATCTATTGAAAAAAGAATTGAAGACGGCGAATTAGAGCCATAATTAATCAAGAGAGAATTCGTTTTTTGAGTTCTCTCTTATTTTTTTGGAGGTTATTATGAAAAAGAAATTCTTACTATTGCTCACACTAATACCAACCATCATGAATAGCGGCTGGCTTGATTTTTTAAAACCAAACTTTCTTAAGCATCGCGATAGCTTATCTGATCCAATTATACAAGAACTAGTTAAGGATGCTCGAAAAAAAGGATTATTACCAAAAAAAACCCTCGTTGAAGAAAAATCTATAGCTTGTGGATATGGATACTTTGACAGCAACGAAAATCGTATATGCCTGAACCAACAGGCTCTTGCCGAGACCCCAATTCAAGACGCTGGAGAAACCCTCGCACATGAATGCTTACACTCATTGCAAAATAAATATGGCCACCACAAAGACCAAGAGTTCCCTCGCCTTTTGCCGTCATCCCGCCACTATGAATTTGAAGCAGACACAGAAAGCATAAAGTTTGTAAAGTGCAAAAAATGCAGAAGCTCAAAGATAATCACGGCTCTTCTTAATGACCTTTTAACAAGGTATCCGTTAATAATATTTTCCAAATTTCTATCTATTAAGAGAAAATTTGAAGCCTCCCCTAAAGAAGAATTGTGCGTAGATGGCCTCAAAGCCATGAATACGTACGCATCTAGCTTCGAATTATGGAAAGCATCACGAACGGTTAAAGAATCCAAAAAATGTCCTTTTCACTCTTTATCACCAATTGGCGCTCTAAGAATATTGAGGACTAGCGAAAGCCATCTAAAAAATCCTATCACACTACCAAGCATCGGTTTATTTTGCCTTGGAACTCTCGCAGGACACAAATTACACAAATCCTTTTACCTAGTCCCCATCTTAAGTTCAGCCTTAACCTTCGCTGCCGCAAAAAAAACCATTCGCACCATTCGAAAAGAAGTATTAAACGAAAAAATTAAAAAAGAAGGCATAACTCTGGACGTTTATCGCGATATAAAAGAAACAAAACTTTTAGAACGCAGCGCTGAGGCTTTGAAAAAACAGGACAAAACAAAATAATTTATTAAGAAAGAATTCGTTTTTTGAGTTCTCTCTTATTTTTTATGCCCTCTTCAATCTGAATTTCATATGCCTTTTTCACTAGCCGCCCCATTTCTGGTCCTGGCTCAAC
>CAZJVC010000025.1:0-11600 GCA_964549515.1 uncultured Pseudomonadota bacterium
TGGTCTCATGATGACGTTGATGCATCATGTATGATTTTTGATCTTCTTTTTCACCAAATAGATTTTTGGAAGCGTATGCGTTGGAACCGCTGTTTAAATCTTATTAGATAGCGGGTGCGACAAAATAAGTTTAATATCAACTTTTGTTTAGGGCGGTTTCTAAAATGTCTAAATAGTCTTTTACCTGGGCTATTAATTCAGGGGGTATAGAATTTGTAGAAGTTGTTGTTTTGAAGCTTGAAATTGTCAAAGCAAGGGCTGCTGTTTCAGATAAACCAAGCCATAACCAGTCATATACATCGAAGTTATCGAATGACAAATCACCTTCTCTGATAAATGAGAGAAGTCCAGCGGCTGCTGCGCCAATTCCTGAAAGTAACATCCATCCGCTATTTAAACGTGTATTAGTTGTTTTGGGAGGTATGACTTGTAATTGGTTGCTATGTTGTCGCATTTGTGCATCAGTAAGGTGGGCTTTTCGTAGTGTTTGATGTCCGCTATATAATTGTCCTTTTTCATATTGGGCTAACGCATGTCTAAGAATTGCTATTTGGTACCTTAATCGTGCACGTTGAGTTTCGGTATCTCCGATGTTTTCGTCACTTTCTGTAAGAATACGCTCAATAGTATTTAGACGGTGGCCCATATTATTTTCAAGATTTTCAATCCGTGTACTTAAATTTTGTTCAGTACCGTGTGAAAACATCAAGTTTTGGTTAATGGCGTGTATGCAATCATTTAAATTCTGAAGTTCTCGTTCTATGCGTTCCTCTGGAGTAAGTCTTCTAACTCCAGGGCCCATAGCACTACTTTGAAGTGTTAAAAAAAATAACGGTAAGATCAAAAGATTATTTAAGTTCATAAATTTCCTTTTCATGTTTTAATATAAAAGCTTTTCTAAAGTATAAAGGACAACTATGTGAAACACAATTGGTATTTTATGATAAAAAGGTTTCCCATTCATGTAGCTTTTGATTAAGTTCAGCCTGTTTTTTTTGCATTTCATCAAATGTTTTTTTGAATGGTGTCGTGCCATAGTCATGGTGCTTCAGCTTTTTGCTTAACTCAGCGATTTGTTTTTCTAATCTGTGAATTTTTGATTCTAGGCGGTTGATTGTTTTTCGCGATTCAAAATCGTTATTAAATTTAGAATCGTTGCGCAATTTAAAATTGTTGCGCAATTTAAAATTGTTGCGAGTTTCAAGCTCGTTTGTTTTATTTTTTTCTTTTTTAGGTGTTTTACTCGATGTTTTTATTTGATTTCTCGATGTAAATATTTTTTTTTGTTCGAGGTAGGATTCGTAGTTGCCATGATAATATGCAAGGTTGTGGTCATCGAGTTCGAGAATGCTTGTAGCAAGTTTATTAACAAAATTATGATCGTGAGAAACGAAGAGTATTGTTCCTGTATATGACTTAAGCGCTTTTAGGAGAATTTCTTTAGAATAAATATCAAGGTGATTAGTTGGTTCATCTAAAAATAGTACATTTGCATGTTGCAATAATGTACAAGCCATATTGACGCGATTTTTTTCTCCGCCGCTTAGAACTTTAATCTTTTTTTTGATTAGGTCTTTTGAAAAAAGAAGGCTTCCTAAAATGGTACGTATAGTTTGATCACTTGCTGGGGTGCGTTCTTGCACCGTTTCAAAAATTGTTTTTTCTGGATGGAATGTTTCGAGTTGGTCTTGTTCAAAGTAGGCAGATTTAACATTATAACCAATATTGATTGCACCATCTTGTTGTTTGTATTTGCCGACGATTAAGTTTAGGAGTGTTGTTTTGCCAGTACCATTTGGCGCAATAATTGCAACGCGTTCATCTTTTTGTAAAAGAAAGTTTGCATCATTCAAAATTGGATTATTTGGGAATGAAAAAGATAAATGTTTAATATCGAGAACTTCTTTACCGGATTGTCTTATTTCAGGGAACGTAAAATGAATCGTTGATGGTTTATCTTGAATAACGATGCGTTCAATGCGGTTAAGATCTTTTTCCATTTTTTTTACCATGCGCGCCTTTGATGCTTTTGCGCAGAACCGGTTTATGGTACGTTCTTTGCGGGCGATCTCTTTCTTTTGATTTTCATATGTTGCTCGTATGATTGCATCACGTTCGGCTTTTTCTTTTAAGTAGCTGGTATAGTTACCGTTGTATCGTGTACAGTTACCATTTTCAAGTTCAATAATCTTGGTACATACATTATCGAGATAGTAACGATCGTGTGAAACTAGCGCAAAGCCAAAAAGTGCAGATCTGAGAAAGCCTAAGAACCATTCCTTTGCAAGTAAGTCTAGGTGATTAGTTGGTTCATCAAAAAGATAAAAGTCTGCTTTTTGCATCAAGAGTTGTGCGAGGACTACGCGCATTTTCCAGCCAGTGCTTAACGTTGAAACCGGTTGATCAAGTTGTTGTTCGATGAATCCAAGACCGTATAGAATCTTTTTTGCTTCAATTTCTAAGAGTGGGTTTTCAGTTTCATCGATTTCAGACAGGGTCTGTTCAGACATGGTCTGTTCAGACATGGTCTGTTCAGATAGGGTCTGATCGTGGTGTGCGGAAAGCGTTTCTTCGAGAATAGTTTTACCAGATGTTAAGGTAAGTTCTTGCGGCATGTAGCCGATTTTAAATGCAGATGGCTTTTGTATAGTTCCGCTATCAGGCTTTTGTAAACGCGCAATAATGCGGAGTAGCGTTGTTTTTCCGGTGCCATTCCTTCCAACGATGCCAATTCGATCATTAGGATGTAAGGTAAAGGATACGTCATTGAAAATAATTTGGTCTTTAAAAGTTAAATTTAAATTTTTAATATGAATCATAAAATTGCGTAATTAATCTTTCGGATTTAAGCGTGTAGTAACAATATGCATAAGTTTGTAGTAAGCGGGCATTTTTTTTGCCAGTTCTTCAGCAATTTCTTCAACATAAATATGTGAAGTTGTATTGCGGTCATTAATCATTTTCAATGATTTTTCAGCTTCTTTTTCATCAATTAGTTTGCTTGAGAAAGCTTCTTTGATTATTGGCTTAGGCCCGACTATTTTGAGTGCAACAATGTCTTCTAAATATTTTTTTAAATATTTCCAATACAGGTCTGTGCAATATTCAAATCTTTGAACCATTGAGTCGCGCAATCCTCGATATTCTTCTTCATAGTCAATATGGGGGTTGTAGCTTTTTTTTTCTTGGGCGGATAGGGTAAATGTTTTGATGGATGTGTCTAGTGTTTTAAGTGCTTGAATTATTTTTTGATATTTTTGAGTTAACTTGTCCATTTTATTCCTTCGCGAAGAATATCATTTTTCAATTCTTTTTGGGCTCTGTGCAGGTCGACTAGGTCCATTTTCATAGGAATAGTTGTTTCATCAAAATCGAGTTCAATTTTAGTTAAAATATCCGGATCAATGAGTTTTCCCGCGTCTAATGCAATATCGATGTCTGAACCTACCGTTTCTTTATCTATAGCTCGAGAGCCAAAAAGATATACTGTGGCATTTGGAAGATGTTGATGAATTATCTTAATTAATTCTTTTTTATATTTTTCATTTAATGCCATATAATCCCTACGTTAATCTTTATTTCAGATTACTGGCTATCGGGAATAATACAAGATTTTTTCCATATCATTGAGGTGTTATCTTTAATTTTTGTGCTTCGATGTACGCAAATGGTGAGCCGTATTCAATTGGTAAATCAAATGGTGCATTCTTTTGTTTATAAATATTTTCAGCTATTTCGTGGGTAAATTGTAATGCTGGCTCTTCTGAAAGGCCAGTTACGTTTGGCATCCAGCTCATCATTAATTTAACTAAAGCGTTTTTTGATGGTATTGCGATCTGATGAAATTTTTCAATGACCGCGTACTGTTCAAATCCACATTCTGATAATAATGTTTTATAGGCGGGAATAGGGATGCCTTTGTACCGTTGCTCTTGTTTTGAGAAGTGTTCACCCCACTGTGGTTGTGAGGAGATAGTTGCAAAAGCTTTTTTTAATTCTGAATCGGTATCAGTACCTGCAGTTATAAGAAGTTTGCCATGAGATTTAAGCGCTTTGTATATTTTTTTGAATAATGATGCTTTGTTTTCAACCCAATGAATTGCTGCGAAGCTGAGAACATAATCAAATTGATCATCATAATCGATTTCCGTTGCGTCTTGGCATATGAATGATACATTTTTTATATCCGAAAAATCACATTTCGCTTGTTTGATCATGTCGGGTGATGCATCAATGCCGATAACTGAACCATTTGGAACTCGACGTGCGAGTTCGGCAGTAATTTTGCCATCACCACAGCCGATATCTAGAATTGATTCATTGCCGTTAAATTTGATAGCATCAATAATCTTTAATGCAGATTTATGTTGAGGTTGGGAATGTTCCTTGTAATACTCGCCACTCCATTCATCTTTGCTTTTCATTATAAAACCTCGTAAATCGTAAAGGGATTTCTTTTTTTAGTATATATGATAGGTATTAAAAAGTAATTAATATCAAAAGGAGTGTAATGAAAGGATTCAAATATTCACAGCAGGGTTTAGTGTATATCATTGGTGGTACCTTGATATTGCTTGGAACTTTGGGATTGCTGAATTGGCAATTTGCATGGACAATTGTTGCGGTTGGCATGATCATTTATGGCTTAATGTTGTCTGGGTTAGATAAGAGTTTCAAGGGAGTGTTGCCGCGTAAAAAATAGTCGTGAAGGAGACGCGCATATGTTCGGCTCCTTTTCTAACGTGTTTTTATGCTTTTTTTAGGTTGCTGACTTTTGTAATTTTTTAAGGGATAAAGTTTTATTCTTGCGTGCAAAAGTTAGCAACCATTCTATTTTCTTGGTATAGTCTTAACATAGTTTTTTGGACAATGTTTTTTGAATAACACTTGTTGAGCCAAAATCTTTTAGTACAAAGAGTTTTTGAACAAAGAGGAAATAGATTGAATTATATTAAGCGGGTAATTAAATGGTATCGTCGTCCTAAGTCAAAAGTAGCGGATTTTTTTGAGTCTTTGATTGTCATTATTCCAATAGCATTTGTTGTTCGTACGATAGGTTTTGGTTTATATCAGGTGCCAACAGGATCAATGGAAACGACGATGCTTGTTGGAGAACGATTTTTTGCTGATAAATTAACACCGTCTTTTGGTTATATTAAACATGGTGATATTATCTCATTTAATGACCCACTTTTTGATTATTCCCAAAATCCTATACTGCATTGGAGTCAGCGTTATGTATGGGGCCCTGCAAATTGGACAAAACGTGTTATCGGAGTGCCGGGGGATCATGTTAAAGGAATGATTGAAGATGGCAAACCTGTTGTTTATCGAAATAACGAAAAACTTGATGAATCGTATATCAATAAATATCCTCTCATCGCAACGTATGAACAAGTGCGTGACGCGCGAAAATTTGCCTATAAGTCGTATGTTCCAGGTGTTGCCAATGATTCTCAACCTTTTTACCGTTTAACGAGAGAAGAAGTGATGCTTGGTAAGCGATACTCGCAGCTTGCAGGGGTGTCAGATTTGTTGGAACCAGGAAAGCCATGTTTAGATTCTACAATTCCTAATACATCACGAGCTGGAAAGACGTTTGATGAATTTGATATCACTCTTGGGCCAGATGAGTATTGGGTAATGGGTGACAACCGTCTTGGTAGTAGTGATTCACGTGCGTGGGGCGTTTTAAAGGCCGAGCATATTCATGGAAAAATTGTACTGCGCCTTTATTCGATTGATAGCGATGAGTCATGGTTTATTTTCGATATGATTAAACATCCGATTGATTTTTGGACACGTGTTCGCTGGAGCAGATGTTTCCAGCTTGTAAGATAGTAAAAAGGTTGCATCAATGCATTATTATGATAAATTAATAGTGTGTGGATGTAGTAATCAAGAGAAGGTTTATGAGAATTATAGCAATTGTTTTGATGTCGTTGTCGCTTGTTGGATGTGCGTGTTTAAAAAAGAAAGAGCCAGCGAAGCTACAGGTCGTTAATGTTCTTGATCGTGATTTGTTTGATGATTGTCATATTAAAGGTTCGGTTAACGTGCCTTTTGAGCAGCTAGAATCATTTGCTAAGGGTTTGGATAAAGACACGCCGATTGTTCTTTATTGTTCAAATTATAAGTGTACAGCGAGTGGTTTAGGTGCGCGTATGCTAAAAGATGTGGCATTCAAGGATGTATGGGCTTATGAAGCGGGCCTTGCTGAATGGTATCAACTTGGGTTGCCTGTTAATGGACCATGCAAGGAAGCGTATCTTAAGATGGAAAATAAGCCGATAGATAGTTTTGATACAAGTGTTAAAATTATTTCCACTGACGAGCTTCAGAAAAAAATGGAACTTGTTAGGTAAGGTTAACAACTTGTTGTGTGTGGTTATTGAAATTTAAATAAAGTATAGGGCGGCATAGCCAAGTGGTAAGGCAGGGGTCTGCAAAACCCTCATCCCCGGTTCGAATCCGGGTGCCGCCTCCAGTCTTCGCTGCTAGTGCAGCTTCGCCTGGCTAACGCCATTAATAAGCGAAGACTGTCCGGCGTAGCTGTAAGCGTAGACGGACTTCTAAAAATAGAAAGACATTAAAATTTTCTATACTATTCAATGGTTTTTTGAAATAGTTTGCCGGGGTGGCGGAATTTGGTAGACGCAAAGGACTTAAAATCCTTCGGACGTAAGTCTGTGCCGGTTCGAGTCCGGCCCTCGGCACCACAAGCTTCCAGCTTGACCGGGTTGTGATAAGGCCGGCGAGAAGTTTATCCTGAGCGAAGTCGAAGGGAGTCCGGCCCTCGGCACCACAAGCTTCCAGCTTGACCGGGTTGTGATAAGGCCGGCGAGAAGTTTATCCTGAGCGGAGTCGAAGGGAGTCCGGCCCTCGGCACCACAAGCTTCCAGCTTGACCGGTTGAAATGGGTGCTTTTAGGACGAGAAGTTTATCCTGAGCGAAGCCGAAGGTATAAACCTGAAGGCGAATGGTGTACGTTTATCCGGGCCTTCCGGCTCGGCAAACTACGACTGGCATGGCCACTTTTTTAAAGGAATAATTTAATAGTATATGTCTATCCCTGCTTATCCTGCAATGTCTCAAAATAAATTCATTTGAGCTCAACAGAAGCCTAAGCCCAGGCTTCGCGTAAAGCTTCGCCGGGCAGGCCGAAGGTATAAACCTGAAGGCGAATGGTGTACGTTTTGAGCGATGGTGATCCAACGGCACGTTGGTGCGCTTTATCAAAGGTTTGTGCAAACAAATCTTTGCGCTTCACCCGCGGAGGGTGATAGAAAATTTCCTATTTTGTGCCTCACCCGCGCAAGCTTCCAGCTTGACCGGGTCGTAACACTAACAATAAAATTGTTTGTTACATTATAAAGCCCGATGCAACTGGAAGTTGCCGTAGGGTGATAGAAAAGAAATTGTTGGACGAGGAGCCTGTTGTGGACGCGTAAAGCAATTAAAATGAAGTCCGAGAAAATGAAGTCCGATCTTTGGTGTCAATTTTCATATCTTCAAGAAAAACTTGACAAATGTTGAAAGCTCAATAGGTTTACAGAATAGGTACTAGTTTTGTCACTGCCCTGAGATGACGAAAAGTTTAAGCTATAGGGAAGTTGTATGAACAAGGCAAAATTAGTTGAGCAAATGGCCAAAATGACTAAGCTTCCTAAGTCTGCTTGTAAAAGCTGTCTAGAAGCTTTTATTACAGCTGTGGGCCAGTCACTTAAGAAAAAGCAGCCTGTTGTTTTAACCGGTTTCGGTACTTTTACTGTTATTAAACGTAAGAGTCGTGTGGGTGTGAATCCTGCAACCGGTAAGAAAATGACCATTCCGGCCAAGACTGTTCCGAAATTCAAGCCAGGAAAAGCTCTTAAAGATATAGTCTAAAGACTTTATCTTCCTGGAAGAAAGACGGGGTGCACGAAAGTGCACCCCTTTGTTTTTGTCAAATCTATAAATAAAAAACTTATTTATGGTATGTTCACAAAAAAGAAGGGGACTGTGTATGTATAAACTTTACAGAATTATCCTGCTTGTGAGTGTGCTATCATTTTTTCCGCTAAGTGC
Organism: uncultured Pseudomonadota bacterium; assembly: GCA_964549515.1. GTDB lineage: Bacteria > Babelota > Babeliae > Babelales > UBA12409 > CAZJVC01. Next base: position 8,068 of record CAZJVC010000025.1, read on the forward strand.
AGATAATTTTAACGCTTTTATTGGTGCGGTGCGCAAGGGAAATGTTGAACGTATGAATCGGTACATTGATACAGTGGATATTAATAAGCTTAAGTGGAGTGCAACTCCACTGTATATAGCGGTTCATTTTGAGCATCTTGAAATTGTTAAAGAATTAGTGAGTCGTGATTGTGACGTCAACATCAAATGTGGATCCAAGCAGCGTACAGCATTACAGAAGGCAGTTTCTAAAAAAAATAAAGATATTGTCACGCTACTAGTAGATAAAGCAGATATAAATATAACCAACAACAAGAATGAATCGCCTTTGCATACAGCTATTATTGAAGACTGTGAAGATATAGCTGTTCTGCTTGTTCAAAAAGGTGCCGATACAAAGATAAAGGCGCAAGCAGGTGTACCCGCTGAGGTTGCCAAAAATTTAAAACGAGATTGGGCCATCAAGCTTTTAAGTTGAGTATGTTATGTTCAAAAGGGCTTTGTAACTATTGGTTTTTACATTCATATTAATTCCTAGTATTCTTTTGAATAATTCTTCTGCTTATTGCATGAAAAATGAACAAGCAAGTTGTTAATATTGCTTTTTGAATTATTAAAAGAGTATTATAAATATAAAGTGTTATGAGGGAATTATGAATGGTACACAAGTGCAAGCGATGCCCTGGTGGCGAATGGTCCAACAACAATCTGAAGCTTTAATACAGAGATTAAACATTTCGTTACAAGATATTGTTCGAATATTATCGTTTTTTGGTATTGGTTTTTTTGTTGGCTTTTTGTTGAAAAAATATCTGCGTTACTTTTTTATTATTACGTTAACATTAATTTTTTTCTTTATAGTGTTTGACCGGTTTGGTGTAATTTTGGTTGATTGGACTCATATTCAACAACTAACTGGTGTTGATCCACAAAGTACGATTCAGCATACCGGTGAGCAGGTTCTTTCAATAATACAAGAGCACATTGTATTGGTAGTAAGTGGACTTATTGGGTTTGTTATTGGGTACCGTGTAGGGTGAAGGTATGGTAATGAAGAAATATGTTAAAGCACTAAGTGATATCCTGTCTCATAATGGAGCTTTGAGTAAACAGGATGCTCAATCATTGTCTAAAGATTTTAAGGGTTCTGAGAAAGATCAATTAAACTATTTTTTGCTTGATGAAGGACTTGTTGCAAAAGAAGAGTTATTCCACGCTTTAAGTGAGTATTATCAGTTGCCATATTTTGATGTGCGTGGCTATCAATTTAATCATGATTTGTTGGAATTATTTCCACAAGATTTTTTGGTTCGCAATGTTGTTATACCGATTCAATTTGATGGAAATATTTTGACTGTAGTTGCCGGATATCCTGACGAAGAATGCTTGCGCGAAAAGATTCGGAAGTATACAACGCATCATATTGAATTTCGTGTTGGTATTGTGCGTGATATTATTGGTGAAGCGCAAGCATATTATGAAGAACCGCCAGATGATGTGGGATTTGAAGAAGAAGAGGAAGTAGAAGAAAGTACTGAAGATATTGTAGATATTTATTGATCTACGCGGAGGGGAGTTTAGGGGGATGCGTTATAACGATAAGTATCTGTCTGTTGTGGAGATTGTAGATGCGTTGCTTGCAGCGGCAATAGAAATGCATGCATCTGATATTCATATAGAACCAGAAGAAGATGCATTGAAGATACGACTTCGTATTGATGGTATATTACAAAATCAGCCTTCATTGTCCAAAAAAATAGCAAAACAGATCATATCGCGCTTAAAAATTCTTTCACGTATCGATATTGCAGAGTCACGCCTTCCGCAAGATGGTAATTTTCCGTATAAGCACAATAAAAGCTCTGTTGATTTGCGTGTTTCTACATTTCCCGGTATCTATGGTCAAAAGGTTGTTATTCGTATTTTAGATCGCGACTATGCATTTCTTACTTTTGACCAACTTGGTTTTGATAAAAAAATGTATCAACAGATTAAAGAATTGATTGATAAGCCTCAAGGGCTTTTTTTAGTTACAGGGCCTACCGGTTCAGGAAAAACAACCACGTTGTATGCTCTTCTCGATTATTTAAATACAGAAGAACGTAATATTATTACACTCGAGGATCCTGTGGAGTATCATATTGAAGGAATTACTCAGGGGCCAGTTAATAGTCGTATTGGTTTTGGGTTTGCTCAAGGAATGCGTTCAATTTTGCGCCAAGATCCTGATATTATTATGGTTGGCGAAATTCGTGATGCAGAGACGGCACGTACGGCGATACAGGCTGCATTGACAGGTCACTTGGTGCTGAGCACCTTGCATACGAATGATGCGCCAAGTGCAGCAACAAGACTTATTGATATGGGTATTGAGCCATATTTGATAAAAGCGGCACTTTCCGGTGTGCTTGCTCAGCGTTTAGTACGTAATCTGTGTTCGTGTAAGAAATTGGTGACTATTCCATCCTCTCAACAAGAAACAGCCAAGAAACTTGGGTTAAAGAGAAAGAGTTTGCATGAGCCACAAGGATGCAAAGAATGTAATAACCGAGGATATAGTGCGCGACGAGCCCTTTTTGAATTCATGATTCTTTCGGAGTCACTCTGTAATTTTATTAATGATGACGTTGATCTTGAGATTGTACGAAAAAAAGCGGCAAAAGAAGGAATGATACCGCTAAAAGATAAAGCTTTGCAATGCCTTGAGAAGGGGGTCATATCCCTGGAAGAACTGCTTCGCGTACTGTAATAGTTTAAAAACCTTGAAGTTTTGCCTCTGCTTTTGTTAAAATGATAAAAATGGAGGTTTTGAGATGAAGAAGTTATTTATAGTCTTTTGTTCGTTTTTTCCGCTTTACCCATATGGCCCACTTGAGAGAATCAAGGATCAGTTAAATGATATTGAGAAAAGTATAAAATTTGTTCAAGCTGAAGTTAAATGTGGTTTTGCTGTGGGTGGTGCTATTAGAAAATTAGAGCTTGAGCATGATATAGTGTTGGCTCTAATGCAAAGTTTTAATTCAATCTTTGATGAAGTACAAAATAAGAAAAAAATATCCGAAGATAATGCTGAAAGACTTATTTCTTCCAAAATAGATCGTTTTTTAAAGAACATGAAGGATGGTTGTGTCAGTGAGTGTTTTGAGCAAAAGTTTGAGAGAAAAAAAGATATTCAACGAGAGATTGACAAAAAATTAATTCCTCTCGAAGAACATAGTGTAAAGTCGATTCGATGTACTGCATCAAAATTAAAAAAGCAGCTTGAAGATGAAAAGAATGGTCTTGATGATCAAATAGTTTTAATTGTAAAACGTACTGCTGAAGCAACAAGTACCAGGAAGTTTAAGTGTGGAGGTGCATGATCTTGTAAGAATCAAGTAGGCTGGGGCGTCTAAGGACGCCCTTTTTGATTGAAGATAGACCTATCGACAGTGCCGGTGCATTATTTTTTAGTCGAATCAGGAAATAGAACTAGATGCTTAATTGTTTGAATTAACGTAAACTTGATCTTTATCCGTTCGCCCTGCTGTGCCCGCCATAGCCTACGTCTTCGC
>CAZJVC010000026.1:0-3896 GCA_964549515.1 uncultured Pseudomonadota bacterium
CCATCAGCATTACCAACATTAACAGTTTTTGTACCTGTGCCTGTTGACACGTTGGTTGCCACAGTCCCGGCCGTTACGTTTCCCGTCTGAACGTTTACCGTATGGGTTCCTGAAGTTACTGCACCAGATGCAATGTTAGTGAGTACTTCACCAACTGCAACTCCGCCAGTATTTACATTAACAGTTTTAATTGAGTTAGCATTTGTCGTGGCTCCATCTGGGGCCAAATCAAGTGTATCTGTGGTTGCTGCCGTAATTACGGTCCCTCCAGAAATACTAACGGTCCTTGAAGCTGCTGGGGCAATATCGCCTATATCAATTGTTGTACAATCTACTTGATTGCCTACAAAAATGCCTCCTGTGCCCGCCGAAATGGTAACGCCACCAGCAGCGTCTGAGGATTCTAAGCTAATAGCATCGGCAGCTGCAAGAGCTGAGCTGAGCTGAATACCACCAGCGTTTGAAGTTAATGCAATAGCTGCAGCATCGGTTGAGTTTGTTGTGCTAATTAAAATATCACCATCTGTTGCACGAATATCAATTGCGTCAGCAGAAGTTCCTTGAGTATTTATAACTTGAATTGTTTCGGTTGTACCACCATTAGTTTGAAGTAAGATTGCAGGATCGGTATTTGAGGTAACGGTAATATCAAATAGGGATGCACTCGTAATATCAATATCACCATTAAGAGTTGTGGTTCCTGCAATCGTCAAATCATTGGCCATGGTTACCGTTCCAGCAGCATTATCAAAATTCACAGTGCCACTGCTGATTGTAGTAGTTGAACCACCCGCTTGAACATCGAGATTACCGGTTGTAATATCAACCGAAGTAAATGTCCCAATACCTGAAGCAGGAGATGTTGACCAGGTTGCAGTTCCTGCTGCAATTTTTGCTAAACCATAAATTGTTGCAGTATCAGTATTAACCCATACTGTACCAATTTCTGCAAAATCACCTGTAGTAGGGTTGCGTTTAGACTGAATTACCAATGGAGCCAAAACAATCGATGTTCCATCATCTGCGTACGCTGTACGTTTGCGTATTTTACTATATGCCATAAAAGGCCTCCTTAAAAAGAATTAACTTACCCCAATTACACCGCGCCACTTCAATAAAATCAATGATTTTATGTAACTTTCGTGGTAACTGTGCTATGATTGTTATAGATAATTTAAAAAAAGGGAATATGATGGGAAATGAACGAAAAGGATATAAGCGCATGACGTTCTTTTTACAGGATAATATTGCATTACAAGTCCGTGAAAACGCTTATATAAATAATGGAACGTTAACTAACTATATAACTGAGTCGATTTTGAGAAGGATTGAAGATGAAAGAACAAGACAGCTCGAAGATGCTCAAAAGGACATGTCAACACTGTAAGCAATCATTTTCATATGATCCTATAAAGCGAAGCGACCCCAAATTTTGCAACCTTCAGTGCTACTGGCGCTATCAGCAAAGTCCTAAGATCTATGTAAAGACACGGAAAGAACAGTCGATAGACATGATGACTGTTATACATGCATCGTTTCTGCTAGCATTTGCATTTATTATGGCATTTGCAGTATATAGTCTAGTTATATAACTTTAACTCTTTTGCTGTGCTGCCTGTGGGGCTTCAATGCCTTCATGCACCATGATGCGATTTAACTTTCTGAGCGATTTATCAATTGTGCTTGCACTTTGACGAACCACACCTTGCAAAGTAGCACCATAAGCACTTCTAAATGCAGGACTCTTATATGCTAAACGAATAACTTTTTCGGCATTTGATGCGCTCCAAATACTTGCTCCTGCTCCTGCAAAAACTCCTAACCTTGCTGGCAAATTACTAGGAGCAATAAATAAAGCTGCTGCTGCTGAAAAAAGACCTTGGCCTATACGTCTCATCATTGAACGCTGACCCCATTTTCCAATAAAACTACCTTCATTAGCTAAACTTTTTAACTCTTTATGTTCTTGTGTTATTGAACTATATTTTTCTAAATAATTACGCAACCTGGGATTTTGTACAATATTTCTAAAGTTACCAAGCTCTTTACCCTTTAGGCCAGATGCACTTTTACCTTTATACATGTTCCAAACATCCATTAATCCTGGTTCGGATTTAAATGATTTTTTAACCTGATCCTCTACACCTTTTAAGGCTTGTGATTCAGATGCTTGTAGTTGCTTGCTAAACATGCGTGGTCCTAATAGTCCGAATGCAAGGGTACCTCCAATTTTAGCTGCGGATTGATAGCCTTCTCCGAGCCCCGTCTTTTTTGCCAACCATTTGGGAACATTTCCTGCTGCTGAAATCGCAAGCGCTGTTTTAGGTGCAACACCAAGCACTTTTGACGCCGCATTCATGTATTTTCCAACAGCTCCAGCTACCTTAAAAGGTGTTGCCGCAGCCTTTAAAATCATCCCAGGAGATAGTAATGTTGCTGCATCTTCCGCAAATTCACCAGCATTTTCCCAACCTTTTGGTGCTTTTTTAACAACATCTTCACCAAATAACCCAATAAGTGCTTTCTCTGGAAGATCTTCTATTTTTTCTAGCAATTTAGAAACAGGAACTTTTCCAAGTGATGCAAAATTAAGAAGCTTATTTACTGAAGCAGGAAGTCCTATAATTCCTTTTCCATATCCAACGGCTCCTCTTGCTGCTAAATAAGATGGAACTTTCCCAGCAGCTTTAACATCTAACTCAAGATTCTTAACATCTTTTTGATACTGATTAATACCAGAAAGAATATTGTCTTCTTCACCACCTAATTGTTGCTGTTGCGGCTGGCCAAATGACTCTGGTTGCTGCTGTTGCGGCTGGCCAAATGACTCTGGTTGCTGCTGTTGCGGCGCTAAGGCTCCTTGTAACGACTGGCCACTTGCAGGTGGTTGATATCCTGACTCGCCTAATATTTGCGTAAGATATCGGTCAAATTGATCAAGTTTATTATATATTACCTGTTTCCCTTGATCAGGGTTAGAAATTGACCCTGCAAAAGCCCTAAGCGCTGGATCTTTACTTTCTTTTAAAGCTGATACAAATCCCTGATATTGTGCTTTTGCTTCTGTTGGCATCCATCCAGATCCAACTTTTCCACTTGCTATAAGTTCTTTGATCGCAGGCAATGCTTCTTTTGCCAATGCCACTGGTTGCATCTTTTCAGTTTGTCTGCGCACTTCTTTTTGTTTGCTTTGAGCTAACCTAGCATATTGCGGCGCACTTCCTGGACGAATATACCTACCAGTTGGCGCTCCACCAGCATCTCCTAACACTGCACGCATCGTATCGTATTCACGAGCGCCACGCAATGCATCTAGTTTATCTTTAATTAAAAAGCCAAGCGCCTGTTGAATCCCTGAGCCCAGTGAAGAGCCTAATTTTTCTCCAATACCCGTGTTGGGCAGTATTTGTATCGCCATTATTTTCCTAACAGACCTAAAAGTGGCAATGATGACATTAATCCTTGAGCTCCAGATTCAAACATACCTGGCTGTCGTTGTTGATATGCGTTTTCAGTCTGTGGCGTTAATCCTAGGCCAAGCAAGCTCATTAACATACGCTGCTGGTCCATGCCGTATTGAGACTTCTGAGCCGCAAGACCTTGCTCTAGCCCAGCCCCGGCACTCGAAAGCGCTTGCCCAAAGCCTGAAGAGCCAAGTCTAGTATCGCTGCCACCCATTTGAGTAAATCGTTCGGCTAATCCAGGAACTGTTTGCTGCGAAAACTGTGTTCGCGCATTTTGTTCAATTGGAGCAAAATCCATTCCTTGGCCAAGACCTTGGCCGCTTAGCGCTTGCTTCAGTATCGAGCTAAAAGCAGATTGTTGCTCTGGATTAAAGCGCTGGAATTGTTTCATCTGTTCTGGTTGGCCACCAAACACTTGGCCCATCGAAGTAC
>CAZJVC010000026.1:3996-11418 GCA_964549515.1 uncultured Pseudomonadota bacterium
TAAAGCCTAACTCGCCTGTTTTAAATATTCAATAACAATCCAAGTTGTTGTGAATGCGCTCCTGTTAGAACCAGCTGTAACACTAACATTGGTATTATCAACCTTTAATTCTATATTATTTGCTGCAACTGGGGATGCATAAGGTAATGGTATATAAGTCTGTCCAGCTGGATTTGGATCAGTAGCACAGCCATAGATACGGGTAAAGTTAAAGTTGGTTGTAATTGTAAGTCCATGTGGCATCACTTTAGTGGTGCTACTTGGAAGCGCACCAAACTTAATAACTTTACGGAATACTTGAAGTCCTTCTTGAGATGCAGATGCAGTTACAGGGCTTGGAAATACCTGGCCATTAATAAATTCTTCTTCAAAATAATAGGCGCTATCTTTCTTGTTAAGTGAGAGCACAATATTGTTAATATTTTGATAAAGGCGAACAAGAAGCTCTTTAAATGCTTCACTTTTAACATCAGTTTCATGGAGTTGATTAATTTCCCATACCGATGTTGTCGGTACAAATAAACCCGGATTAGTTTGCTCTTGCCATGACATAAAAGCCTTTCTCTATCTCTTAACCTGTATAATGCATAAGTAATGTAACACCAATACCTATAGCGGCAGTTACAGTACTACTCGCCATAGCGTAATACGTCGCGCGAGTTTTTGACACACGTGCAGCGGCATCCTCTTTGTTTTTTACAACTTCAGTCTCAGCCGTCGCAAGCGCGTCAGTAGTTGCTCTTAAAAACAACTTCTGTAAGTATTTTTTCAAATATTCATCTTCTAAATTTTGCCCTTGAAAACTTCCAATAGCTTTCAAACTCTCACGGTCTGGAGTGTTTGGCGCGTCAAGGGTCATACGTATATGATGGCATAAAAAGTCTTTTATACGCGAAGTTTGTGGCGACTCGTCTACCGAAAACGATTGGAATGCCAGGCGGCAGATTTGTTCTTCGTTTTGTTCTTCAAAGATAACAATTGAAGATCTTTTCTGACAAGGCAGGGCAATAGAAAGCCGTCCAGGATTTATGCCGATCTCTATATCTTTTTCCATAGGGAAAATTGTTCCTGCAAGAAAAACTATAAACAATAACTTCATCTGCGTCCCTTCTTATGATTGGAGTTGAAGTGCCGTTGGCTGCGCTTGAAAGATCATGGCATGCAAAGTAAATGGTAATCTTGCTTCGTCTAGATAAAGTTGGTCGTCAGAATAGTAGATTCGTAATTGTATGCATTCACCTTCTGCTTGTGTATACATGGAATGCCAAACTCGCTCTTGAAACTCTTCCATCGGTGCCAACTCATATTTGTCGAGATCTAATGTTGTTGAGCCAAGAAGTGTCCCTGTAGCTTCAGCCTGTTCCATCATCGATAAACCATCTGCACTTGAAATGTAGTAATCGATAGTAATTTTACCAGCTACTATTTTATCAACCATAAAACTTATTTGTGATATATAAGCGTTACGGTTTTTATCAGCGTAAAAATTATATTCTTTTGTTTGAATGTCTATCTTGCTTACACGTGAAATGGAGGCATTTCCATTGTAACTTGCTAAATCAACGCTCAAAGTTACCGTATCTTTATCAACAACCGAATTAACTTTTGCATTAGAGATACCTGCTCCATCTAAATGCACGCGAACATATTCATTTGCTTTAAGATTGTGATCAATAATTGTATACGAATAACCTGAATTATTTGTTACATATAACGATTCAGAATTTCTAGAGACATCAGGATTAATAATAACGACCCATCCTTGTTGATTCCCTGCAATGATTTTACGTGTTCGGCCAATATAACCGCTATGAATGCCGCCCCACCGCAGTTCAGTTTCGCCCCATATTAATGATGAGCCCCATGTAAGGCCAGGCGTATCCTCAGAGAGTTGATAATAGCCAAATGCGGTAAATGAATCGTCATTTACACCCCAAGAGCTATTTTTGTAGTTATATGCTAGAACTTTGTCTGGAAATGGAGTTGTAGCCGTTCTTGTATCCGTAGGAAAAGTCCAATAGACCATCTCAGTATCATAGTCTCTTATTCCAGCAATACGGTCTACACCTTGATTTTGGTTATGAAAACTTAGTACTAAATTTGGAATAGTATTATCAATACGCTCAACATTTGTTCCGGTACATGCGTGAATTCCAGTGTTTCCAATACCTAAAACAACTTTATCAAATGGAACCTGCGAGAATGTAGACTCTGCACCAAGTTCAGTATTAATTTTTTGCCATACAAATGGTTGAAGTTGGTTTCCTGTATATACGAGTTCCCATGTTGATCGCTCGAAATAAACAATTAAACGATCTTTCAGTAGTTGCGCTGTAACAATTGCTTCTGCGGTAGAGGGATCTACAAATCCACCTTCGCCGGGAATACTTACGTTCCATGAATCTACACCGGTTGGACTACCTGTTGAGGAATATCTGCATCGACTATTAAATGTTACGTTTGGCACTCCATTCACTGTCTCTTTTGTATTAAGAAGTACAAGTCGATTCTTAAATGGAATAATTATTCGGGCTGTTTGAACTATGCTTGTACCAACTGTTGTTGCCGTAGTAATAGCAGGAGATGTCCAGCCAACTCCATTCCAATAAGCAATCGTATCATGATAATTTGTTACCCATAAATCATTTGAATTGGCGGTACTTCCATAATAATTAACACACCAAAAAAACTGCGCGTTGTTCCCTGTCCATGTTGAAAGGCCAAGTTGCTCCCAACCATTATTTACAATATCGAAATAGTAGGCAAATCTCGTATCAAATGCAACAGATTTCTCTTGATTGATATCTTGCTCTTCATACTGAGTGATACCCATTACAGGCAACGATGGATACCAATATATTTTTGTTCCAGCTGGTGCAACTGATGCAATTGCAAAAACTGTTGTACCAACAGTTGCAGTTCCAGAAGTACCTGCCGTTGAAGCTAACATGGCACCAGTTTGATAAACGGTATATATTTCATCTGCAACTGAAAACATCTGTCCTATTGCAATATTATCAGGCGTTGCTGCCGGAGCTGTTGTATCACCAACTTGTATTCTGAGCCGTGAATTAAGATGCGTATCACCCATCAAAGTTGAACCAAATCGCTTCCTAACCTTGCCCCTAAAGACATATGCGTTCTCTAGCTTTGAAAACGCATTATCCGGCAATAACCATGGAAGAACATTTGTCTGTAAACCAGTGTTATTGTCGGTGTAACCGATCATGAAACGATCTTTTGCCATTTTATACTCCGATTAGCAATGATCTTACAGAACCAATTCCATCTGCATAAACTTTGAATTTTTTAGTAGCAATATTAAAATCAGTTGAAATTGAGCAAAGCCTTAATGAACCTGCTCGTGCTCCAGTTAATTGAATATTGAAAATATATGAAAAATCAGGACCAACGCCAGACATATCTATCTCGGTCACTCCTGCCGCAAGAAGAGCAGTATTGCACCATTTAATCAAAATACCACTTGGCAAATAAGCCCATCCGATCATATTGGCAGAAGCTGCCGTATTACTTAAAACAGAGGCGGTAAAAGGAATTCCAGTACCAGTTGCAACCCCTGCTATTTGTTTGTGAACATAAAGCTCATTTTTGCCCGTAGTAGCATTTAAGAATGTATAAAGGCCATTATCATCATTTGCAAAAGCTGGAACTGGGGCTTGAACAGGCAAATCTATCTTACTATGTTTTCCAACCCCTGCTACAGAATTAAAATCAATGTGATTTTCTTCAATAAGTTCTTTTATTGCTTGAAAATTCGACTTTATTATTGGTTGAGTGTAGTTTAATTTTTGTGCTACTAAAGGGATAGTTTCATCATATACATATGGCATAAAAAATCCTTATTAAAGACCGCCGCCTTCTGACCATCCTGCTCCATATGCACCGGCGGGGTTAGCATTGTCACTATAAATTGTTGCTGTTCTTTGGCTTGTTTGTTGAACAAGTGTTCGTCTCTGAATCAGCATTTCTTGTTTTCTATATTCGGGCTCGATTACAGATAAACTTTCTTGGTCCATTCGATCTTGAAACACTTTTCTTGCGGCGCCATATGAAATGTATTGCCACCATTCTTGTAAATATGGCTCAGTGGCCGCAGTTAAGAGTTCAGTTGGCCGTTTGTAGACTTCAAGTTGTACTTTATATACTTGTTCAGGAACGGGCCTAAAGGTAAAAGTATCATGGGAGAAGAGCATTGAGATCGGTCGAGACTGAGATGTTAAAATTGTTTGGCTTGCAATGTCTTCTCCGGTACCGGGAGCAGCATCAAACGTTACAACAAACTGGCCCGTTAAATAATTTATATAATTATTTGCATCTTGGACTGCTGTTGAAGTAGGCGCACCTCCCGGAACGTAGAGATTACCTATTGATGCGCTAATTGGATAATCAATCATTGATAATCCGTTATAATCCGCATCAAGAGAAGAAAACAGAACATTGTTGCGCAGAAGAATTGAGCCGCTTACCGTGCCGCTCATATTGGTTACTGTTCCGGTAAAAGCCGTTTCTGCTGCATCTCCCGTATTGCCCGTTGATGCAATGCTATTTGTAAGTGGATAATTTCTATAGAAAGTGGTTCGATCTTCAAAAAACCCTACTTCGTATCCAGCAATATAAACTGGCTGATGAACGGTAATATATTTATTTTTAAATTCATAGAGAGGATCAGCTGCATCAGCTGTATTTGTAGTATAGGAGTCTATATATGGTTCAAGATAGAATGAAAAAGTTTCTTTAAGATTAAAAAGCCGCAAATGTTCTGGGAAATCGTACAGAACAAATGTGTTAATATACTCATCTATCTGGTCGGTCGTGAGTTGAGCTTCCGATAATGATCTCGTAAGCCTGCGCACTTTAGTGCGTATAGCACTTAAAGTAGAATCTGCCATAACAGCGCTCCTTATTTAACTGATGCTTATCCAATCCTAGCAACTCTTTTCTGTCACTTCTACTTTTTAGTACGGTAAAACATTTCTAGTTGCAGATGTAAGCATATCGTTATCTTCTGCAATTGGCACAACATGTGCATATTGCTTGTTTCTAGGCGCCCCGGGCGGGACTGCAAATGCATCATACGTAGTGGTATCAAGACCCATTGTAAACTGTGTAGCGCTTGTAACAATTATGGTGCCTGCTTTACCATTTACTTGTTGCATTCCGAACCCGAGAGGAATATCTAAACGCACAATAAGCCCTGATTCATAGTTATGGTCAAATGTTGTGGTAATGGCAACAGGATGTGCTTGACTCATAGTACTTATGATGCGCATTGCAGGTTTAAATGTCGGATTTTCACGAGCTAGTACTGCCATTATTTAACTCTTCCGCGGTTAAAATGTCAGCAACTGGTTGCATATCATCAATATCAATAAACTCTAAACTTTGGAATGAGCAACGGTGTACTTTACGACCAATCTTCATTGATGGTTTTCCTTGTTCGTCAACAGTATAATCGTGAACAGGGTACCAGCAATTATTGTTCAAATGACGTGCTACTCCAAGAGGAATGGTATAAACGCCACCATCGATAAAATCAAACTTTTCAAGAGGATCTTCTTTATATGCTTTATACATAAAACTCATTGATCCGCCAGGAACTTCATTAAAACGAAATATCCCACGTACTTTTTCGCGATCTTTATCACGTTTGTAGCGTAAGTTTTGTTTAATTTTTGATGTTGATTCTTTTTTTAAGTCTTTTATTTCTGCCATAGGTAATCCTTGTATAAAAGGCACCTCGTAAATAGGTGAAAATCCACGAGGTGCCATAAAAATTAGTTACTCGCTGTTACTCTGCCAAATTACTAAATGATTTGCCAGCGGTCCAGTAAATAACATCGTTTGCTTGTCCTGCAGGAGCATCTGCACCGGCGCCTAAATTCATGCCAAGATAACCTGTATTATAGGTTTGATCGGCAAGCATATCGGTACCTGATGTAAGTGCTTGTGCTGTATCTTCACCAAGTGGAACTACTTGAGCTGGTGTAAATGGAACCTCGCCAGCTGCTGGGTAACCTTGGTTTGAAGCTGCACCAAATGTGAGCCAACTTCCAAGTCCTGAAACATCAATGTCGACCACAATATTATTTGCGGTGCCACCGTTAGTAGGATCAGTTCCTGCACGAGCCTCATTAACAGCAACAACAGTTGCAATACGATTATTGAGTTGTGAGAAATTATTCCAAGTACTTCCTGGTAACTGGAGACGAACTTTTTCACCAACGATAAAAGTGTGTGTTACAGACATATAAATCTTAGCGCGTCCAGTTGTTGCTGAGCTAGAAATATATGTAATAAATCGACTACGTGGATAGTAAAGTGATTCGTAAGGAACCTTTCTCCAATTTCCGTCAGTCGATGCTGTGCTATTAGATAAGTTAATATTACCAATAGTGAATGTAGCAGCTACAGCTGTAACACTGAAATCAATACCACCGATTTGGGGCTGATTATCAAGCGATGTAAATCTTACAATGTCGCCAATTGACAGTCCGTGACCAGCTGATGTTATAACTGGAGGACTGGCATTTGTCATTCCAGTAAGAGCTACACCCGCAGGCAGTGTAAAGTCACTTGAATCTATAAGTGTAAATCCGCCACCTGCAGCACCTAAGACTTTTAAGTCTATTTCAGTAGCTGCACCGGTTGACTGCTCTTCAAATCCGTCGCCATCAGAAAGACCACGTTGCCAGTAAAACCTGTAACCGGTTGATGCGGCATTCGCTGCTATTTTTGTGTAATTTATGACTGACATCCAATCTATATCTGAACGTAATGTCAAGATCTTAGCGGAACCATCAGCAGTAAAAACACCTTGTTGAATGATTGTGCTATCCATAATGCATCCTTCCTTATGATAAGGTACAACGTTGATTCATGACCCAAAGATCATTCGTAATACGAGGAACCTCTGCAAATTTATAACCGACAGACGCATTAAGTGCTAATGGACCGTCATATATTGGTGGTCTATAAATAAAACTTGATGATGCGCCAGTTTGCTCAATGCATGCATATGCTTCCATGCCAACACAGAACACGTTATACACGTCTGAGTCTAATAATGAAGCATTTGCTGCTACTGATCCGATAGATGATACGAGATAGCGAAGGTTGCCAATTGCGCCCCACTCAGAACGTAACGCATTCATTGGTGATGGATACTGGTTCTTTTGAATGAATCCAGCAACACTGTCCAAATCTCTTGTTAAGTCTGTGTGTGCTAATGCAAAATAAGCATCCCTAACAGGAGCCGTACCAAATTTATCCTCACCTTCAATATTGTCCATAATGGTGTATGCATTATTTCCCAATAACGCACGAACAACATCATTACAATCTGAACGTGTTAATTCAGTTGGATTGTCCGAAATTTCTATTACTTGTTGACTTAAGGGCCTT
>CAZJVC010000027.1:0-11008 GCA_964549515.1 uncultured Pseudomonadota bacterium
AATCTAGAAAAATAGTTGAGCTTATCCAGGCAGCAAACTGCAGGATAATATTCTTGCCGCCATATTCTCCTGACTTTAATCCAATAGAGCATCACTGGGCTGCTGTAAAAAGTGCAATTCGAAAAGCTGCTGAGAAAGTTAAAGATTTTTATGTAGCTGCCGTTCAAACATTGGAGAAAATGTGTGGGGCTTAGCGAAGATTGCTATAAGCAAAAAAAAGAGCTCTGGATGAGTAAAGAAAAAACCGGGCAAAAAAATGGAAAAAATCATGCATCATCAGGTCCAATCATCCTGACCAGGTCCAATCATCCTGAGCGGGAGTCGAAGGATATATAAATGAGAATAAAAAAATATAACGCAAAAATATGTTCCTATCTTCTCACATAACAGAACAATAAGCACCACCCAATTTTTCTGAATTAACACCAAAATGTTCTACCGCCTCTTTAAAATCATCAGGAACCGGTGTATGAGCAGCTAAATCATTAAGCCCACCCTTTAAATCCTTGCCATGAGCTCCCTGCTTTGATAACCCAACCAAATAACAAAAATAAGACGCCCGCAACAGAAATGTTTTATCACTAGAACATATAGGAGAAAAGTATGCAGTCTTGTAATCCCATGCAAGCCTATGCCAAGCCACTTGTGCTCCTTTTTCTGTATCCAAAACATCAGATACAAAACACGGAACACCCCGAGAAAGGCTTGCATCAAAAATATATAGTTTTGAAACCTCTTCAAAACTGTCAGTTCTTCTCAAATCAAGAGAGCTTTTACGTCTTGTCACAAACATACCCATACCACTCGATGATGAAAAAAAACATAAAAACAGGATAGTCCTAAATCTGAAAACCTTCTTCACGAGAAACTCCATCAAATGTAAGTTAAAAACTGCTTGTAGTGTATCAGAAAATATCTTCGATTGCATCTGCCATTTTTTTATGAGAAAACATCATCATTGCACTATAAAATTCCTCGTTATATTCACGTGTTTGCACAACAACAGGCATCGCCATTGCATGCCCCAAAAAAAGTGCCTGTTTTTTTGAATCCAATGACGCTAAAATACCGCGAAGATGCGAAGCATTATTAACACCAGTAAGTACCGCGGCTATATCCCTTTCATCACTTAATTGCGCTATAATTTTCGTTCCAATTTGCGATAAAATTTCAGCATCAATACCAGAGGGTCGTTGATCAACAACTAAAAGTGAAACATAATATTTACGCATCTCACGCGCAATAACACCAAAAATTGTTTGTTGCGCTGCCTGAGTATTTAAAAATTTATGTGCCTCTTCAATGGTAATCATCAATTTTTTCGGTTCATCCTCTAAGCGTTGTGAACCAAGGAATTTCTCCGTTTTTGCTACATAAATTTTGTGAATACGACGCGTGATAATGTTTGCAATCAATAAATAACAAAAACTCGAAGTATGATTACCAAACTCAATAACAATATTAAGACCCTTATCGATATATTCCATCATCTGATCGATAACTGAATGCTGCTGCGGTTTCGGGGTAAAAAACGGCAATCGTTCAATGCGTTTTAATTTACGGTACAGTGCAGCAATAGATTCTGGGTGTGCACCAACTGTTTCAGCAAAATCCTTAAGATTTTCACCATGCGACAATAAAACATTCAGCCAATCATGTTTATATTTAGCAACAATTAAGTACGCAGCCTCCAGGGCTGTTAAATGCAAATTCAATTCACTTTGCAATGACATAATATCTTCAACACGAATATCTTGATAAGAAATGGTAACTAACACATCAGGAGATCCTCCTCGACGACGCGTAGACTCAGGATCTAGCGAGAAAATCGCCACCTCACTTGGAAAAAGTGTTTTCAAGCCTTTAACAAAATTTTTATTTTTTCCTTCTTGGCGCGCCTGCAATCCATATTCACTATGCATGTCAAAAATAACATTCACAGCTTTCTTATGCTTAATTAGTCCAGCTAAAATTAATCGCGTTAAAAATGTTTTGCCCGTTCCAGTTTTACCAAAAATTCCATTGCTGCGCTCGGTTAATCGTTCAAGGTCAATGCATACCGGCGTATTCATATCAAGAGGGCAACCAATGGAAAAAAAACGACTTTCACGTTCTTCTTCAGCACCAAAAATTAATTCAACATCAGTATTTGTCGCATCAAATGCAGAAGAAAAATGTGCCGGAATAGTTTTGACTGGCACAATATGATTAAACTGATTCAACATTAACATGGGCTTAACATGTGCAACCGCATACACATGTTTTCTTTTTAATGACTTCATTAATAATGTTTCATCTTCACGTGGCGGAAACAAAAGAATATCCGGATTAGTTGTTTCTAATTTAAGATCGGTAATTAATGAAAAAAAACGATGATGCGCACCAACAATCGTAATAAACTTGCCAGTCTTCACATCTTCAAGTGAAACATCATGATGAATACGAATAGAAAAACCTTCAGATAATGAACCTTCAACAACTGTGCCTAGCACCTGTTTCATAATTTACCGCGTTAACAAGATAGTCACATCTTTCCGCGAAACATGCGCAACACCATTAATAACCTCGCGCACCTCTTCTTTGCCACTTTGTAAACGATAAGCAATCTTGGATTGAGGCGTTAATGTTACAATCATCGGCGCATGCTCTGGTTGAATAACAAAATTCCCTACAGATGTATTTATTTCAACCCATGCGACCATTACATCTTTTTTTTCAAAAGGACCAGATATGTTCAAACGCATAAATCACTTCTTATTTAAGGTTTTTGCTTTTTCCCGCGCTTCTTCTAGTGTTCCAACCATATAAAATGCTGGTTCTGGCAAATCGTCACATTCACCATTAACTAACTGTGCAAAGTCTTCAACCGTCTTTTCACGCGGTACATACACACCCGGAATACCACTAAACTGTTCTGCCGTAAATAAAGGCTGTGTTAAGAATTTTTGAATTCGCTTCGCATGGTGTACAACTTTTTTATCTTCATCGGAAAGTTCATCTATACCCAAAATTGCAATTATATCTTGCAACTCTTTATAACGCTGCAAAATCATTTCAACCTTACGTGCAACCTGATAGTGGCGATCACCAACAATAAATGGATCCAAACCCTTAGAATTAGATTGCAACGCATCAATCGCAGGAAAAATACCAAGCTCAACTAATTTTCTAGATAATACTGTACTTGCATCTAAATGCATGAAAGTTGTTGACGGTGCTGGATCAGTTATATCATCAGCAGGAACGTACACGGCCTGAACTGACGTTATTGCACCATCAGTGGTATTCGTAATTCGCTCTTGAAAAGCTGCCATCTCCGACGCTAATGTTGGCTGATAACCAACCGCTGACGGCATACGCTCAAGTAATGCTGAAACTTCTGAACCGGCCTGGACCAAACGAAAAATATTATCAACAAAAAAGAGTACGTCTTTTTTCTGTTTATCGCGAAAATATTCTGCCATTGTCAGTCCGGTAAGACCAACACGCAAACGAGCCCCGGGCATTTCGCCCATTTGTCCGAAAACAAGAGCTGTTTTATCAATAACGCCAGACTCTTTCATTTCAAGCCAGAGTTCGTTACCCTCGCGAGTTCGCTCGCCAATACCACTAAAAATTGACACGCCACCATGCTCTTTCGCAATATTGCGTATCAATTCCATAACTAAAATAGTTTTACCAACCCCAGCCCCACCAAAAAGACCAATCTTTGAACCTTTAAGATAAGGACAAATGAGATCAATAACTTTGATCCCTGTCTCTTGAATTTCATCTTCGATTTTTTGACGAATTAATTCTGGCGGCGCACGATAAATAGACCAATACTCTTCTACTTCAACTGGTCCTAAATCATCGATTGGCTCACCAAGAACATTGAACATACGCCCCAAAACAGCTTCACCAACAGGTACTTTAATCGGCGAACCTGTATCGAAAACATCGTCATTGCGCTTAATGCCTTCAATACTCTCAATCGCAATACTGCGCACAACACCATCACCAAGTTGTTGTTCAACTTCTAAACTTGCCTCATGATCGCCAATCCTAACTTTTAACAAGTTTAATATATCGGGCGTGTGTTCTTTTCTAAATTCTACATCAACAACAGTTCCCGTTACGCGAAGCACCTTGCCAGTACAAGAACCTGTTTCTTTTTCTTCTTTTTTTGCCACAACCACTCCCCACTTTAAAGGGATCTTATCGGCAGAAGACCCTTATGAACTATCTAATTAACAAATTTACTTAATGTCTCGTTTATTGTAAAGAGATTTAATTTGCAAAAAAAAAATTCACATGGTAAAAGAAACGATAGGTGAAACCATTAAACTTGGAGAGAGTGAAATGATGGGCAATAATTTAAGTGCTTTGTCACTATTCATTTGCGCTATAGGAGCAATTAACTGGGGTCTTATAGGAGCTTTAAATTTCAACGTTGTAGTCTGGCTTGCCATATTAGTTAAACTTCCTTTCCTTATAAAGACTATTTACATCATCATTGGTATCGCAGGTCTTTATTCATTGTTTGATAACTTTTCTGGTATGATTTCAAAATAAAAAATCTCATCTGACGATAAAGGCAACCGTTCTGGTTGCTTTTATTTTTTCTGTATCTTATTTACACTTAACATAAATCTATCAGGATCATCCTGTGTAAAGATAACCCTGCGTCAGGAAATATTATGATACAACATCTTTCACTTCTTTTATTAATCTCATCGACCACCTACACCTGCTACATCACGACTTGGAGTTATCAAGAAGTACTTTTTATTTCGGAACAAGTGCCAAAACAAAAAAAACCAACCAAAATTTCCGTACAAGATCTTTCACAAAAACAATCAAAACCAGCCACACCTGAACAGGCCACGCCTGAACAGGCCACGCCTGAACAGGACAATCCTGAACAGGACAATCCTGAACAGGACAATCCTGGACAAGTTGTTATCCCAGTAAAAAAATATAAACACTCAGTTCAAAAAAATATAAACAACACGAATAGCTTGCAAGAAGCACAACAAAAATCAACAAAAGAATTGGCATAACGAGACTATTTCAACACCACCATCAACGATAACATTTTGGACGCCGACACTATCACTATGCACAAATCATTGGAAACGCAATTCCATTTCAGAACCTTTATGCATAAATCCACACTTTTCATAAAAAGGAATATTGCTTTTCGCACAATCAAGAATGACTTTGTAGCATCCGGATCCTTGAGCATACTCAGCAAGACGCAAAACTATAATTTTTCCTAATCCTTGGCCTCGCGCATTATAATCAGTCACAATGTCTTCTATATGCCCAACAAAGCTTCCACCATGTATTAATTTACGCTCAATAAACAATGTTCCACTTGCTATAATCTTACAACGATTGACATCTTCTATCACCAAAACAATGTGTCGTTTATTAAGACGTAAATAAAACGAACAATACTTTAAGTAACCAAGATTATGACATTCAGTTAGTTGACCAAGTAATTCTAGATGGCCCTTTTTCTTATCACTCAACCGCATGTTACGCAAACTGTATGTTATACCATCGCGTCCTATAAAAAATTCTTTAATCGCATACGCATTGCAAAAAATAATCATACACAACAAAAGTTTTTTCATAAATCACCTTAATTCTGTTGGAATCATATCTTCGGTTAACACAAAATTATTAACTTCATCATCCAAATAAGCGTAACGCAAACCAACAAAATCAATCGCTGATTCCCTCATTGCGTTCTCTACATCATCCATAAAACCAAAGTCATCATCAATAAAGGCAACCTTTTTGGGCATATACCGAACAGTACGCAAAAACTGCTGTATCAATGCACCCTTCTTGTTGTGGTTGCAAGTGATAATACCATCCTGAAATAACGCCGGATGTTCTTTTGTATCAAACAACACATTCTTTGGATCAAATAGATGCGATGAAAAGTCTATACCAAACTCCTTTAACTGAGTAAGGGTAACATCAATCGTATCAAGTGGACGACCAGTAATGGCGATCATTGGAATATTTAATTGTTTAATATAACCAATTAACTCTACCACTTCATTTTCAACAAGCTTTGGTCGCATTCTGCGAATATGATCAGATATATACTTCGTAGCAAGCGCCAAAGCATAATTCGTTGACCATTCACGCTTAATTGCATACGAACGAACATACTTTTCAAATGCACATGCCCATTCCGTTGCTCCCGGCCCGTCAGCATTCAAAACAGTATTATCAATATCAAAAAAAACGATATCAACACTACTATCTATATGTTTCTTTGCCTCAATAATTTTCTTTATATCCATTATTTAACTCTTTCTAAAAAAATGTTCTCTATAATAACGTAATTCTTCTATTGAATCCTTAATATCATCTAATGCACGATGCGCACTCTTTTTCTTAAATATCTCTTCACCTGGTTGACCATACCAATAGTTAGCCAACTGTTTAACCGTACTAACATCAATCATTCGATAATATAAATATTGCTCAAGTGAAGGCATCTGCATCTTTAAGAACAAGCGATCTACCCATATTGAGTTTCCACATAGCGGCGCCTGCTTATCTTCACAATAACTTTTTATAAAATCTAATACCTCGCGCTCTGCCGCTTCCACAGTATATTTGGACGTGCGTACATCATTAATAAGTCCTGACTGCGTATGATGCAAAGTATTCCAACAATCCATGTTTTCAATCAGTTCTTGCGAATTCGAAATAACAATCGAATCCTTTTCGGCGATAATATTAAGGTTAGTATCTGTAATGATACATGCAATTTCTAAAATCTTATCTTTTTTTATATCTAATCCAGACATCTCCAGATCAATCCAAACCAAGCTTGGCCACGCTTCAATTTTATTCATAATTACACCTATTCAAAAAACAAACCATTATCAGTTTACAAGTTAAAAATCGTTTGTATATTGTCAGCTTATTCAAGTATCCTCGATTAAATTCTTGCCTTTCAAAAACAATCCTGACTAGTATGGTATCGTAACTTATCTATAGGGGAATAAAGAGGGGGCACTATGGAAACTATTCTAAACAAGGGACTTGATAAGATACCGTCATCATTACCAGTAATCCCTACAATAGACGTTGTCGTATTTCCGCACATGATTGTCCCGTTGCTTGTAATTGATGACCGCATCATTAAAGGCATTGATCAAGCAATTGAGACAAACAAACTGGTTTTTTTACTTGCATCAAAAAATCAGGATGGAAATCCTGAAGGCGCAATTAGTACAAATGACCTATACAAAACTGGCACTATCGCAAATATCATGCGCGTCGTTCAAATACCAGAAGGTGGCATTAAAATCTTGGTGCAAGGCGTTGCCAAAGCACAAGCAAAAGAAATTATTTCGGAAAACAATGTTCTGGCAGCATATCTTGAACCTATTGACGTATCGGCTAATGACAATCAACAAGAGGTTGAGGCACACATTAGAAATATAAAAAAATTAGCAGAAGATATGAGCGAAAGTGGGCAAAGTTTAAGTCCAGATTTTAACCTACTTCTTTCAAAAATGTCTGATCCTGACAAAATTGCTGATTTTGTTGTTTCGCATATGAATTTAGCAATTGAACAATCACAAGATCTTCTCGAAACAAAAAGCCATCAAGAGCTGCTGGCACATGTTTATAAATTTTTAGAAAAAGAAGCTGAAGTTTCTGAAGTACAAGAACGTATAAGAAACTCAACACGCGATTCGTTAAATAAATCACAAAAAGAATATTATCTTCGCGAACAACTTCGCGCAATAAAAAAAGAACTCGGCGAAGATGATGCAGAAGACATAGAATTAATGTATGAAAAACTTGAAACACTGCCAGTAAATGAAGAGGCACACGCTGAAATCAAGCGACAAATTAGCCGCTTAGAAAAAACAGCACCCGACTCGATGGAAGCAACAGTTTTAAGAAATTATCTTAACTGGATGTTCACTTTGCCTTGGGGTAAAGAAACTGAAGATAATCTCGATATTCAGCATGTAAAAAAAGTTTTGGATGAAGATCATTACGGGTTAACAGAAATCAAAGACCGCATACTCGACTTTATTTCTGTTCGCGCGTTAAAAAAAGATGGGAACACTCCAATTTTATGCTTCTTTGGCCCTCCAGGAACCGGCAAAACATCTCTTGGCAGCTCAATCGCTCGTGCTCTTGGTAGGAAATATCACCGCATATCACTTGGCGGAGTTAAAGATGAAGCTGAAATCCGTGGTCATAGACGTACATATGTTGGCGCAATGCCAGGAAGACTTATTCAAGCAATGCGTAAAGCAGAAAGTATGAACCCTGTCATCATTATCGATGAATTAGATAAAATTGGCTCAGACTTCCGTGGCGACCCTTCAGCAGCAATGCTTGAAGTCCTCGATCCACAACAAAATAATAATTTCTATGATAACTATCTTGGCGTTCCATTTGATCTTTCACGCGTAATCTTTATCGCAACAGCAAACTCACTCGATACTATTTCACGACCATTAAGAGACCGCATGGAAATCATAAACGTCGAAGGTTACACATATGAAGAAAAAACAGAAATAGCCAAACGTTACCTCATTAAAGGTGCACAAGAAAACACCGGACTCAATGAGCAACACGTTGAAATACCAACAGAAACAATTCAATGCATCATAAATAATTACACACACGAATCTGGAGTTAGACAGCTAGAAAGAGTGATACAAAAACTGTTCAGCAAAGCTGCACGTGAATATGTAGAACACCAAAAGGTGCCACAATTTAATGTAAAAGATATCGAAAAATTCCTAGGCCCACTTATATTCCTTGAAGAAGATTGCAATACCAAAAACGAAGTTGGTATTTGTAATGGTCTCGCATGGACATCAGCTGGCGGCGAAATGATTAGAATCGAAGCAGTCCTCATGCCTGGCAAGGGAAAATTAATCTTAACGGGACAACTTGGCGATGTCATGAAAGAATCGGCACAAGCCGCACTAACTTACGCTCGCGCACATGCTGATAACTTCAATATTAATAACAACCTTTTCCAAGATCGCGATCTTCATATTCATGTTCCCGCAGGTGCAGTACCTAAAGATGGGCCTTCCGCCGGAATCACGCTACTTTCAGCAATATTATCAGCATTTACCAATCGTCCATTAAATGCAAAATTCGCAATGACCGGTGAACTCGATTTACAAGGTCACGTAATGGCAATAGGCGGCGTAAAAGAAAAAATCTTGGCAGCTAAACGAAATGGAATTGCGCATATCATTTTGCCAGAAAAGAATAAGAAGGACCTGTACAATTTCAAAGATCTTCTTGATGAAATCGAAATAATCTTTGTCAGTCACGCAAATGAAGCTCTCAATCGCGTCCTTATGAAACCGGTTAGGAAGAAGGCGATAGCCTAGAATAAATTGCCAAAAGAAATCGGGTCTTATATGGTTAAATATAAGACCCGATTTCTTTTGAAACTAATCCTGTTTTGTGAGATATAACTATGAAAAAAATTTTTACTATTGGCGGCGCGACACAAGACATCTTTATTCATTACCAAAATCCTGAGTCACTCGTTTTAAAAAATAAACGGGAAACCAAATCATATCTGCTTCTTGAAAAAGGCGCTAAAATTGAGGTTGACACATTAAGCTATAGCACCGGTGGCGGCGCAACAAACGCGGCTTTCTCATTCAAGAAACTTGGCTTTGATGTAATTCCAATTATAAAAACAGGAGCAGGTAAAGCTGGACAATATATACAAGATCAACTTAAAGATATTGGTATCGATACATCACACATAGTAAAAGATAAAACAACAGGCACAGGACTGTCATACATAATCCCTTCTTTTGAAGGTGACCGCACAATATTTGCTTACCGCGGTGCCAACAAAAAACTTACCAAAAAAAATGTTCCTCTCAATGAAATAAAAAGAGGAAACTGCTTATACATCACCTCACTCAGCGGCGAGTCTTCCAAAATATTATTGCCAATTACAAACCACGCTAAAAAAAATAACGTCCCTGTTGCCGTTAATCCCGGCGCAAGTCAGTTAAGTGGTGGTTCAAAAGAACTCGAGAAATCCCTCAAAAATATTGATATTTTTATACTGAATAGCCAAGAAGCAAAAATTTTCTTACAAAGCATATCCAGGCAACTTTCGCCAAAAGAGCTTGAAAAAGATATTCAATCATGTGTCTCCTTTGAAAAATTACCAGATCTTATTAAATCACTTGTTTATATCGAAAATGTCTGCTTCAATCTCAAAGATTTCTGCAAAGAAATGACGTCACGTGGCCCATCGACCATCGTCGTCACCAACGGCGAAGAGGGTGTCTATGTTGCGCATAAAAAGACACTATATTTCTACCCCAGCCTACCTACAAAAGTCGTTGACACTGTCGGCGCAGGAGATGCTTTTGGTTCATGCTTCTCAGCATCTATTTTCACCGGAACAAAAATCGAAAAAGCATTGGTTAACGGTATCATTAATGCAAGCTCTGTAATCAGCTATGAAGATGCAAAAACGGGGCTCTTGAGCTGGAAAGAAATTGAAATACGAAGTAAAAAAATTAATAAATCGCTTATGAAAAAATTCAAGCTATAAACCAAGTGCCAATAAGGGGCTCCGATGTGAGCCCCTTAAATAGTTCACAAAAAACCCTTTATTTAGGCAACTTCCAATCTGTTCCATAGTATTCTTTAATAGAGACACGCTTAACCTCTCTTTGTGGCTCATAATTACAACCAGAACAACATGGTCCCTCTCCACCACAAGCATTGCTGCCACCAGAACACAAAAAATATCCATATCCAGAACCACCCTTAACAAAATAATAGTTACGCCTAACATCATAATACTTAGGAATATCTAACGACAGAGTGCTATGATAAGGGTGACCAGAATACCAATCCTTACAATTTGAACTACTATTAAATGTATTTTTGCGACCAGCCCATATTCCGGCAAAAGCTGTATTTGCTTTTTGTGCCATATCAACATAATATTTAACCTTCGCAGCAAGTG
>CAZJVC010000028.1:0-10977 GCA_964549515.1 uncultured Pseudomonadota bacterium
AACTCCTGAAAGCGTTCAGTTGGTATCGCGAACACCGCGGGTTCTTAAGTTTCTTGGCGGAAAAGATCCAGTGGCTTTATCTCAGAGAGAAATTGATCGTATTGTAAAGACGATCAAGGGTGAAGTAGTTGTTAAGAGTGAGGCGCCAGAGTTTACGGTTGGCAGTGAGATTGATATATCTGGTGGACCGTTTACTGGCTTTGTTGGCATCGTTGAGGATGTCGATCAAGAAAATGAGCGCGTCAAGGTTATGGTAAGTATTTTTGGCCGTATGACGCCTGTTGAATTAAGTTTTGATCAGGTTAAACGATAGGTAAAGAATGGCAAAACCAATTAAAGCTTTAATTAAGCTACAGATTCCAGGTGGTGGTGCTACGCCGGCTCCTCCTGTTGGTTCTGCGCTTGGGCAACATGGTGTAAATATCATGGATTTTTGCAAGCGTTTTAATGCTGATACAGCAAGTAGAAAAGGCGAGACTGTTCCGGTTGTTATTACAGTGTACAAAGATCGTAGTTTTTCCTACGTTACAAAAACAGCTTTGGCTTCTGAATTGATTAAGAAGAAGGCAAAAGTTAGTAAGGGTGCGTCAGTACATACATCTACGATAGCAACCATTTCTTGGAAGGATGTTGAAGAGATAGCGCAAGCTAAAATGCCGGATCTTAATGCATATAATCTTGATCAAGCGAAAAAGATTATTGCAGGAAGTGCCCGTAGCATGGGAATTGAAGTAAAAGATTAAGGGTAAAGAGCATGGCAACACACGGAAAAAAGTATAAGACTGCTATCGAAAATCTTGGCGAACAAAAGAAAATGTCTGTTGAAGCTGCAATAGCTGAGGCAAAAAAGCTTTCGTACGTTAAGTTTGACGAATCAGTAGGTATCGATATTAATTTGGGTATCGACGCTGGTAAATCTGATCAGGCAGTACGTGGTGCGGTGATGTATCCACACGGTTTAGGAAAAAAGGTTCGTGTTCTTGTGTTTGCTAAAGGCGAACATGCGGATGCGGCGCGAGAGGCTGGAGCTGACTACGTTGGCGCTGAAGATTTGATTGAAAAAATCAAAGGTGGCTGGATGGAATTTGATGCGACTGTTGCAACGCCTGATATGATGGCTGCTGCTGGCAAGCTTGCTAGAATTCTTGGACCGCGTGGTTTGTTACCGAATAAAAAGACTGGCACAGTAACATTTGAAGTTGCTGGTATTGTTAGTGAGCTTAAAAAGGGTAAGACGTTTTTCAAAAACGATCGTACCGGCTTGCTTCATGTGCCAATAGGAAAGCTTTCATTTGAAGGTCAGAAGTTGTGTGATAATTTTCACGCACTTATGAAATCTGTCATTGCATCGCGGCCAGCTTCGTCAAAAGGGCGCTTTGTGAAGAAGGTGACACTGTCTTCTACAATGGGGCCTGGTATCGGGATAGAGTTAGAAGATACGTTTAAGGTGTAGGAAGTTGTATGAATCGTCAGCAAAAAGAAACATTGATTGACAATTTGCAGAAAGATTTTTCTGCATCTGAAGCGGCTTATCTTGTTGGGGTACGTGGTTTGTCTGTTAATGCAACGCAAGAATTGCGTAGCAAGTTGCGTGAAAAAGGTGCGGTACTTAAGATTGCTAAGATGCGTCTTTTTAAGCGTGCGATCGTGGATAATGGAGCGTTAAATGATTTTTTTGCTCAATTGCAAGATCAGCGTGGTGTTGTCTTTGTTTATGAAGAGCCAGCATCAGTTGCAAAGGTTTTGTACGATTTTGCAAAAAGCAATGAGCATTTGTCGCTAGTGCTTGGCTATGTTGACCAAGAAATTTTGGATGTTGAGGGAATTAAGTATATTGCTTTACTTCCTTCTCGCGAGGTACTGCTCGCTCAAGTTCTTGGTACAATGCAAGCACCAGTTACACAATTTGTGGGAATCTTGAGAATGTTACTTGTACGTTTACTTGTCGTTCTTAAGAAGATAGAAGAAAAGAAATAGCCACAGGCTAGAAGAGGCTTAATTAATTAATAAGTTTTATAATTTTTGGAGTAAATATTATGGCGCCCAAGGGTACTGAAGATATCATAAAGACAATATCTGACATGACAGTTAAAGATCTTGCTGATCTTGTAAAGAAGCTTGAAGACGAGTTTGGTGTTTCTGCAGCTATGCCTGTAGCAGCCGCAGCTCCAGCAGCTGGTGAAGCTGCCGTAGCAGAAGAAAAAACAGAGTATAACGTTACTTTAAAAGAAACTGGCTCAGAAAAGATTAAAGTTATCAAAGCATTACGTTCAGTTATTGATGGCTTAAGTTTGACGGATGCAAAAGGAAAGGCTGAAGGATCTCCTATTATTATCGCTGAAGCTGTACCAAAAGAAGAAGCGCAGAAAATGAAAGAGGCGTTAGAAGCGGCTGGAGCTAAAGTAGAACTTTCCTAATTTTTTTAAATTAATCATAGTGGGAGGTGCCGTTTGATGTCTTACTTGGATAAAAGTAAGCAGGTCGTTCGCAAGTCGTTTGGCAAGCTTAAGGATATTGTTTCCGTACCCAACTTGATTGAGGTACAATCAAAGTCGTTTAATGATTTTGTACAGTTAGATTATTTGTCTGCTGAGCGGTTTCCAACTGGACTTGAGAAAGTATTGAGCGATATTTTTCCTATCGATTATGAAGGAAAGATATCGCTTGAATATGTAAGTTACCAGTTGGGTGATTGGTCATGCACATGTGGTAAGCTTAGCGGTATAGAAGAGCGATACTATTGGTATTGCTCTGCATGTAAGGCTACGGGGTGTTCGCGATTAAGTGAAGATTTCCAGTGTCCCAAATGTAAAAAGCGTGATGCTGCGCGTTATCGAACATGCCCTGCATGTTTGACGCGTGTACATTTAAAGTTACCAATGACTGTCAATGAATGTCGTTCTAGTGGACAAACATTTTCATTGCCGCTTCGGGTTCGTATGCAACTTGTAAGTTGGAATGTGGATGATGAAGATAATAAATCAATACGTGACATTAAAGAACAAGATATTTTCTTGGCAGATGTTCCTGTGATGGCTGACTTGTATGAAGAAGGTGGAAGATACAAGTTAGGTGATCAAGGAACATTTTTAATTAATGGGGTTGATCGTGTAGTTGTTAGTCAGCTTCACCGCTCGCCTGGCGTTGTTTTCTCGCAAAGTAAGAAGACAGGTGATTTGCGTGGACGTCCATACTATCTTGCACGTATTATTCCAATGCGTGGTTCTTGGATCGACTTTGAGTTTGATTCAAGTGATATTTTGTATGTACGTATTGATAAAAAGAAAAAGTTGTTGGTTACAACATTCCTTCAAGCTTTGGGCATTCCACGAGAGGAAATTATCTCTCGTTTTTATGCATCTGATGTAGTTACCATAGAGAAGGGTGTCTTTTGCAAGAAAGTTGGTACCAGTTTGTCTGGCCAGCGAATTGAATCTGGAATGGTTGCTAAGAAACATGAGGCAGAGTTTGTTGGTCGCCGCATTACAAAAGAGTTGCTCGGGAAGCTAAAAGAAAAAAAGATTAAGCTTTTGGCTTTGAAGGAAGGGCACATTCTTGGTAAGGTTTTTGCAAAAGATGTTATCGATGCAGAAACTGGCGAAGTGCTTGCAGCACAGGGTGAGCCGTTTAGTGAAGAGCACTATGCAATATTCAAAGAAAAGGGATCACTTTCATTTGAGTTGATTTCATCATTTGGGTATGTTTTCCAACCAACCATTGCGTTGACTTTGGCACATGATCAATGCACGTCACAAGAACAGGCATTAAAAGAATTGCATTATAAGATTTGGCCGGGTGATAGTTCCTCTATTAAGGATATTTTAAAACGTCTTGAAAATATGCTTTTTTCATCGCATGTATATGACCTTACAAAGGTTGGTCGTTTGCGCATGAATCGTAAGTTGGGATTGAATATTGATCCTGGTAATACTGTGTTGACGATTGATGATATTGTTGCCACCGTTAAATATTTGGTTAATATGCGTGAGCGCGGTGAAGGTGAGCTTGATGATATTGATCACCTTGGTAATCGTCGAGTACGTCTTGTTGGTGAATTGTTAAGTAATCAATTTTATCTTGGTTTTTCGCGTATTGAGCGTATTGTGCGGGAACGTTTCAGGGTGCACGATGTAAATGCATCATTGATGCCGCAGGACTTTTTAAATGTAAAGCCACTTGCAGCGGTTATGCGTGAATTTTTCGGCAGTGGGCAGTTATCTCAGTTCATGGATCAAACAAATCCATTATCCGAGTTGGCGCACAAGCGTCGTTTGTCTGCATTGGGGCCTGGCGGTGTTATGAAGGATCGCGCAACATATGAAATTCGTGATGTTCATACATCTCACTATGGTCGTATTTGCCCGATTGAAACACCTGAAGGTCAAACAATTGGTCTGATTTCTTCGTTGGCTACATATGCGATGGTGAATGATCTTGGTTTCATTGAAACGGCATATCGTCCTGTTAAAGATGGCAAGCTTAAAGATGAAGTTCTTTTCTTAGATGCATTCCAAGAATCAACAAAATATATTGCTCAGGCTGATTCTGTTGATAAGACTGGCAAGAAGATTAAAGGTGATTTTGCATTGGCTCGCTATCAAGGAAACTTCTTATTCACTAGTGTAGATAATGTCGAATACATTGATTTGTCACCGAAGCAATTAGTTTCTGTTGCATCTGCATTGATTCCATTTTTGGAACACGATGATGCGAGTCGTGCTTTGATGGGTGCAAATATGCAACGTCAAGCTGTACCGCTCATTAAGTGTGAAGCAGCGCGTGTTGGTACTGGCATGGAAAGAGAGGCCTGTAAGGCTTCATGTGCGGTTATTATGTCAAAACACTGTGGCTCTATTGAGTACGTTTCTGCAGAAAAAATTATTGTTCGTGCTGAAGAGAAAGAGTTTAGTACAACTGATTCGTGGGTAGCGCGTGGCGTTGATGTTTATCATTTGCGTAAGTTTGCGCGTTCAAGTTATAGTACCTGGATTCATCAACGGCCAATTGTCAAAGTTGGTGATCGTGTTGAAAAAGGGCAAATTTTGACCGATGGTGCAGCGATTTCAAAAGATGAGCTTGCATTGGGTTCGAACCTGCTTGTTGCGTTTATGCCATGGCATGGTTACAATTTTGAAGATGCTATTGTTTTGAGTCAACGTTTAGTCACAGATGATGTAATGACATCAGTACATATTGATGAATACATTGTTGAGGCGCGCGATACTAAGCTTGGACCTGAAGAGATTACGCGTGACATTCCGAATGTCAGCGAAAAAGCGTTGAGCGCATTAGATGATGAAGGTATTGTTCAGATTGGCACTCGTGTTGCGCCTGGTAATATTCTTGTTGGTAAGGTGACACTCAAGGGTGATGTTCAATATTCGCCTGAGGAAAAATTGTTAAGAGCGATTTTTGGTGAAAAATCTCGCGAGGTTCGCGATACATCATTGCGTGTGCCGCCAGGTATTGAAGGTTCTATTGTTGACGTTAAGGTTTTTTCACGAAGCGGTATCCGCAAGGATAAGCGTTACAAGGATCTAGTTGCGGTAGAAACAGAAAAGTTCAATGTAGAGCATGGTAAGCAAGTACGCATTCTTGGAGAGATGGTCGTCGATAAAGTGATCGATTTTGTTAAGGATGCAAAGCCTGCTGCTAAAACAGCACAAAAATGGTTAAAGACAAAGAGTTCGTTTGATCTTGATGCTTTGAAAAAAAGTTCGTTTGACCGTGTGGTTGCTTTGCGTACAGTTGATGGAAAAATCAATGATCGTATTATTCTTTTAGCTCAAGCATATCAAACGCAAGTTTCTGTGCTTGAAAGTTTAAAGAAAGAGCGCATAAATGAGTTGAAGAAAGGTGACCCGTTACCATCTGGTGTCATCAAAATGATCAAAGTATATATTGCATCAAAACGTCATATTCAGGTTGGCGATAAGATGGCTGGTCGTCATGGAAATAAAGGGGTTATTTCTATCATTGTACAGCGTGAAGATATGCCGCACCTTGATGATGGACGTCCTGTTGATGTTGTTTTGAATCCAATCGGTGTTCCGTCACGTATGAATGTTGGCCAAATTTTAGAGACGATCTTGGCATTTGCGGGTATCGAAGGTGGTAAACAGTTGGCTGAAGTTATTGGAAAAGGACAAGAATCTTCTGTTGCAAAATTCCTTGAAGAATTATATGGCAAGAAGTTTGTTGAAGAATACAGTGAAGCGTACGGTAAAAAGGCTCTTGATGAGTTGGCTGAACGTACGGCTAAAGAAGGAATGTTATTTTCAACTCCGGTTTTTGATGGCGCATCATTTGAACATGATATTAAGCCGTTGTTAAAGAAGCTTGGTATGTCAGAGTCGGGTGCATATCGCATTCGTGATGGTCGTACAGGTGAATATTTTGAGCAACCGGTTACGATTGGTTCAATTTATATGATGAAATTAAATCATATGGTTGACGATAAATTGCACGCTCGTTCTGTTGGCCCATATTCCTTAGTAACGCAACAGCCACTTGGTGGTAAAGCACAGTTTGGTGGGCAGCGTTTTGGTGAAATGGAAGTTTGGGCACTTGAAGCATACGGTGCAGCATATACGTTACAAGAAATGTTAACGTATAAGTCTGACGATGTAACAGGGCGACATAAAGTTTACGCAACGATTGTTCGTGGTGATGGAACAGAGATTCCAGAGCCAGGAATTCCAGAATCGTTTAACGTATTGATAAAAGAACTGCAAAGTTTGGCATTACAGGTAGATTTGTTTAAGGGAAGTAGGGAGGAAATTAGTGAATAGTCAAATGCTTGCTCGATTTAAAGAGTATGTTAGTGCTACACAGTTTAACGCTGTACGTCTTTCTCTAGCTTCACCTAAAAAGATTCGTTCTTTGTCATATGGCGAAGTTAAGAAGATTGAAACAATTAATTATCGTACACTTAAGCCCGAAAAAGATGGTCTTTTCTGTGCCAGAATTTTTGGTCCAGTAAAAGACTGGGAATGTAACTGTGGTAAATACAAACGTATGAAACACCGCGGGGTAACATGTGAGAAATGCGGCGTTGAGGTTATTCAGGCTCGTGTTCGTCGTGAACGAATGGGTCACATTGAATTGATCGCGCCAGTTTCACACATTTGGTATCTCAAGGGTATTCCAAGTTATCTTAGTTTAATCATGGAGTTGCCGGTTAAGGATATTGAGCGTGTCATTTATTTTGATGCGTACATGGTTCTTGATCAAGGCAAATCGCCGTATGCTGCGAAGTCCGTGTTGACTAGTTCAGAATATGAAGAATATTGTGATGCTCATCCCGATGATGCTGATTTTCATGCTGATATGGGGGCTCAAATTGTACGTGAAGTATTGAAGCGTATGGATCTTGAGTTAGAGTTGAAGCTGATCAAAAAAGCTTATGAAAAAAGCTCTTCAGTAACAACACGGCATAAGTTGCTTAGACGTATTAAAGTTATTAGTGAATTGCACGGTGCAGGGCTAACACCAGATCTCATGATTATAGAAGTGTTGCCTGTCTTGCCCCCAGATTTACGACCATTGGTTCCGTTGGAAGGTGGCCGTTTTGCAAGTTCAGATTTAAATGAATTATATCGTCGAGTGCTGAATCGTAATATTCGCTTGCGTCGTCTGATTGATATTGAAGCGCCATCCGTTATTGTTAAAAACGAAAAGCGTATGCTTCAAGAATCTGTTGATGCATTGATTGATAATGGTCGTCGTGGACAGCCGGTTCGTGGAACGAACAAGCGTCCATTAAAATCATTAAGTGAAATGTTGCGTGGCAAGCAGGGGCGTTTCCGTCAGAACTTGCTTGGTAAGCGTGTCGACTATTCTGGTCGTTCTGTAATTGTTGTTGCTCCAGAGTTTAAGATGGATCAATGTGGTTTGCCTAAAGCTATGGCATTAGAATTATTTAAACCGTATGTATTGGCAGAGTTGGTTCGATGTGAACATGCACCGAATTTAAAAGCTGCAAAACGGTTGATTGAAGATGGTGCTGATGAAGTGTGGGATGTTCTTGAAGATGTTGTTAAAGACCGTCCGGTGCTTTTGAATCGTGCACCAACATTGCACCGCTTAGGTATTCAGGCGTTTTTCCCAATCTTGGTTGAAGGCAAAGCGATTAAGATTCATCCATTAGTTTGTACAGGATTTAACGCTGACTTTGATGGTGATCAGATGGCTGTTCACATTCCATTGAGTATTAAAGCTCAGGCGGAAACACGTGAGCTTATACTTTCAAGTAAAAACTTGTTGTCACCTGCAAATGGTCGTCCAATTACGGTTCCGTCGCAGGACATGGTTCTTGGTCTATATTACATGACCAAGTTACGTTGTGGTGAAAAGGGTGAAGGCATTGTTTTTTCAAGTACTGATGAGGCAATTTCTGCATTTCAATCTGGGGAAGTTTCATTGCATGCACGCGTTAGAGTTCGTTTAGAAGATAATACTGTTGTGGAGACAGGAATAGGTAGAGTTATTTTATATCGCGCATTGCCTGAGAATTCACCCTTAGAATGGGTTAATATGGTTCTTAAGAAGAGCGATGTTTCTAGGTTAATCGACAAGATATATACAGAATTTGGTAGAGAAAAAACGGTCTTGATGCTTGATGCTGTTAAGGAATTAGGATTCTATTATTCTACAGCTGGAGGTGTATCATTTGGTATTGATGATCTTGTGGTGCCCGCAAAAAAAACAGTACTTATTGCTAAGGCTGAAAAAGACGTTCAAAAAGTTGAAAAGTTGTACCGTGAAGGTGCAATTACCAATGGGGAACGTTCCAGTAAAGTTATAAGTATCTGGGGACAAACAACATCAGATATTGCAAATGCTATGTTTGCAGATATGGTCGAGCAAGACAAGAAAGCATCATTGAGTACTGACAAAGATCTTAAAGCATTTAATTCTGTTTTTATGATGTTGGACTCTGGTGCTAAGGGTACCAAGGAGCAGGTTAAGCAGCTCGTTGGTATGCGTGGTTTGATGGCTAAGCCATCTGGTGAAATTATGGAAACACCAATTAAGAGTAACTTTAAAGATGGTTTAAGTGTGTTTGAGTACTTTATCTCTACTCACGGTGCTCGTAAAGGTCAGGCTGATACCGCGTTGAAAACGGCAAACTCTGGTTATTTAACACGTCGTCTTGTTGACGTAGCGCAAGATATTATTATCACCATGTATGATTGTAAAACATTGGGATACGTTGAGTTAGAAGATTTGCGTGAGGCTGGAGAAATTATTAATTCTGTTGCATCACGTGCGTATGGACGTGTGTTGGCAGAAGATTTGAAAGATCCAGTTACGGGTGAAGTTGTTGCAACGTATGGTACATTGATTGATCGAGATGTTGTTGCAAAAATTAGTGAATCTGCTGTAACAAAAATTAAAGTTCGCTCAGTAATGATGTGCCAAGCTCGTCGTGGCATTTGTTCAAAATGTTATGGTATGAATTTAGCTCGTGGCATATTAGCAGAAACTGGAGAAGCTGTTGGTGTTATTGCAGCACAGTCTATTGGTGAACCTGGTACTCAGCTTACTATGAAAACTTTCCACGTTGGTGGTGCTATTAGTGGCTTAACAGAGCAGGCATTGTATGTTGCAAAACAGGATGCTGTTGTTAAGTTACTTAAAACTAAGTTTGTAAGAAGTAGTAGTGGCAATTTAGTGGTAATGAGCCGTAAGGCAAGAATGCTTATTACATCACCAGAAGGTAGAGGGTTGCAAGATTATGCTTTACCGTATGGTTCGATACTATTTGTTGAGGACGGAAATAAGGTTAAGAAGGGTGCAAAACTCTTTGAATATGACCTAGATAACAAAGTTATTTTGACAGAAAAAGCTGGTACTATTAACTATGTTGATTTGGTCGAAAATGTAACACTACAAGAAAAGTTTGATGAATCAACAAATGTAAAACAACGAGTTATACTTGAGCCTAAAGGTGATAATTATCAACCGGCATTAAGTATCGTTGATAGTGAAGGCAATGAGGTTGCTAATTATTTCTTGCCACCAAGGGCATTTTTAGTGGTGAATCCAAATCAAGAAGTGCATCCAGGTGACATTCTTGTTAAGATTCCACAAGCGGCGGCAAAAGCTCGTGATATTACCGGTGGTTTGCCACGTATTGGGGAGTTGTTTGAAGCTCGTGTAACGAAAGATCCAGCGATTATATCCGATATTGATGGTGAAGTTGTTATTGGTGGTTTGCATAGAGGCATGATTAAGCTTAATGTTGTATCAGGCGACACTAAATTTGAATATTTTGTACCACGTACTCAGCAGTTGAATGTAACTAGTGGTGAAAAAGTTTCTGCAGGAGATCCGTTAACATCAGGTGAACCGGTTCTGCATGATATTTTACGTATTTCAGGACCAGTTGCTTTGCAAAAATATTTGGTAAATCAAATTCAAGTTATTTATCGTTTGCATGGTGTCAATATTGACGATCGCCACATTGAAATTATTGCTCATCAAATGATGCGCAAGGTTCGCGTTGTTGATGCAGGTGATTCAGACTTCTTGGTTGGTGATCGTGTAGATAAGATTCACTTTAAGATGGTTAATCAGTCACTTCGAGCTGAAGGTAAACGTGTTGCGATAGCTAAACCTGTACTTATGGGTATAACTATGGCATCATTAAATACAGAAAGCTTTATTTCTGCTGCTTCTTTCCAAGAGACAACACGTATTTTAGCAGAGGCGGCGGTTAAGGGTGCAGTTGATCATCTATATGGCTTGAAAGAGAATGTAAGTATTGGTAAGTTGATACCAGCCGGTACAGGAATCAAATCATTCCGCGATAAGTATATAGGTGAGGATGTTTCTGAGCTTGAACGAAAAGCTGAGGAGCAAGAAAGGCTCGAAGCAGAACGAGAATAGAAATCGGGAGGCGCGTAGCTCAGGGGTAGAGCACTGCTTTGACGTAGCAGGGGTCAGCGGTTCAAATCCGCTCGTGCCTACCAT
>CAZJVC010000029.1:0-10935 GCA_964549515.1 uncultured Pseudomonadota bacterium
TTAAAAAATTTATTAAACGGCTCGAACAATGGAAAGAACGTGTTGGTAAAAATCCTAACAATATTATTATTACCCAGGAAGGCAACAACTTTAATTGCAATCTTTTGTTAGAAGATTAGTTTTCTCTTTTCTTTAAAATCCTTATCCTTTTCACAGGGCAAAAGACTATTAATTGCTTCACCAATATTGCGTAAAGGTTCACAACAACTTGTTCAATTGTCAAAAAAGACAATCAAAACAGTAAAGTTGGCACTTCATCCTACTTGCCCAACAACCATCTTACTTAACGCTATCGAGCCGGTTCTTGGCACAACATCTCGGAGGCCAGCTCCAAGCGACGTGACCGTTCATGTATACGATCGCGCATTTCATGAAGATCTTTAATAATACCGGTAAGAACTGAGTGTCTAAATTGCTCAACGACAATCTCTCGTTCGCCACTCAATGCTTTCACCTCTTCAACAATAATTTGCGCAGTAAGAGGATAAATCAACTTTTTTGAAAAGACATTTGCAGTAGCTTCACTAACTGCTTCATCATCATACTCTTCAAGAGCACCACTTAAAAAAACAATCATTTTTTTTCGGGCTAGTGGCGTTAACGTCAAAAACCCATCATTGATTTTACGCAACAATCGTTCCTTATCAGCAACAGAACCTGAATGTTCTATTTGTTTAAGATCATCGATAACAATATGGAGAAGAAGCTTTGCACACATCTTCGTACCCTAGATTTTTATATAATTCTTCGCAAAGCGTATCCAATCCCGGCAACGACTTCGTTAACGTCTTCTCTAATTCACTATGCAGCCTCCTTTTACTCTCTAAAGCCAATGAATACCTTTTAAAACCATCAAAAATTGCCACACGAATAACTTTTTCATTTTCAGAATTAGCAAAAGACCTATATACATCGTGAATAACGACAGCCAATCGCTCAACCTTCACAAAAGATAGCGACATAGCACTTTTTGGAAAACGGTGTGATCCTGCATCCAAAGACATGGGCAATAAAACCTCATCAAGCTTATCCTTCACTACCCCAGCAATAAACCTCCCTTCGTGAATTGAACGACCAGATAGATCATCTGATCGGGCTCGACGCGGAAGCGCTAGATATTCCATCATACGCCAAGGAATAGGCTCTGTATCGCACCTTTTTTGAACAGCATATGTTCGCCCCGCCTCACCCTTAATCTTACTCGTTCCACAACCACCATTTACGGCTAAAAAAGCACCTATTGTTACAAAAAAACATAAACAACCACTTCATCCAATTCTCCCCTTTTTCCTCATGGTAATCGAACTTGAGGTCCTATTGCAAGATTTTATGACAAATAGACCCAAAAAGAAACGCCAGGAGGATTTCCTTCTGGCGTTTCTTTTTGGGTCTTAAGTAGTGGTTAGATGGTATTTTTACCTATAAATCAATTAATTTTCTATCAGTATTAATTATATAGTTTTTGTACTATTTGTCAAGTTTTTCGGACCGACCAATTTAACCGCAAAATAGCGAGCTAGTCTATCTTAAGGTCAAAAAACAGGGTAAAAATTAAGAAAATCGCAGCAAGCTACGAATGGTTCGACTCCCGCTCACCATGAACGAAAAAAATAAAATCACCGCTTTACCCATCCACCGCTCATCCTGGGTGCCCGTCGAAGCTGTTTACTCCGTCGAAGCCTTGGCGAAGTCGGATTAGCGAAGTCGGGTGTATCGAAGGATTGGCGCCCTTCAATTGTTAAAGGATTGGGCGAGCAACCCTTTAACGAACATTTTTTGCTGTTCAGGATAATCCTGTTTTATGCTATATTTACAGTACCTTTATCTTTTAATCTTGAAAGAACCACCATGCGCACGAAATTATTTTTCATACTATGTATATCTTCTTTGTATGGTTTTGAGCGAAAACATTCGTTAGAAATGGATATAGAAGAAAGTAGTCAACCGCCAAAAAAATTTAAGGGTAAAATCGTCAGAAAAACTTCGAATGTAGGGTGGGAAGATGGCTTTGCTCAAGGAATACTATATAGCTGGAAGCATGCTGCTGAAAAAACGGCTCTTACCTGCGGATGCTGGATAATCGATCGTCATACCACTGAACACTTTTATGATTTATTACGTGACCTTGGCACAGAATTCCATGAGCATGATGGCAAAAAAGTCATAGTTCCGTTGATACAATACCTTAAAAATACGCGCTATTTATTAGGCGGAACTAATAGCGGATTGATCCCGCTCGATGCAATATTAACAAGCCCAGCCCACATTCGTCCTATTTTGCTGAGCTACAATACATTTGTGGAAAGTCTTAATCATCTACATGACCATGACTTTAGGAAATATGAACTGCCGTATTATTCATAAAAAGAACAGGATTATCCTGAATCTGGCCGAATCTACGCAAGGCAGATCCGGCCACTTAGATTATAAAGATTTAACCGGTAAAACATCGTCCTTAAATATTTTCTTAAGTGAAACACCTTCTTGTCCTTCATAAAATAAAGGCCAACATTTTCTACGCAAACGCTCTATCAAAATAATATCATCATCATCTTTGAGGCAATTCTCATTATTCATCAAAAGAGTTAATACCTGATAATCTTTTCTAAAAATAAGATATTTACCAAGCGCAAATGCTACAGATACGCCAACCTCTCTACATAGAAAGCCCCCCCAAGAAAGCTCTAATGATCGAAATTTTTTCAAATTATCAATCCACTGATATATGCCAACACCACATAAACCCAACAACCCAACAGTTTTAAACGAACAGTCCATATCGTTCATAATTTCAAGAAGCATATCATGTACATAAAATTCTATTTTAAGACTTTTTAATTGATCGAGAAGCTTTTTTAACAATTCAACATCCCGTCCTTTTACAGTACATAGAATTTTATAGTACATAGCCTCTACAAGCAATGTCTGACGATCCTCTACACATTCTGAGAATGTCATTCCTTTACTTATCGAAGGTGTTGTTTCCTTATCTTTCGAAGATACGTCCTCTTGTGCCTGCGCCGATAAAACCAAAAAACTTACAAACAAAAATAATCTTTTCATTTTTTTCCTTTTAATTAAAACAAACATTATTTTAGAGAAATGCTCCACTCAGAAATCTTATCATTTTCTTCACTAATAGTCCCTCGTGGTAATATATATTGATAACAGGTATTTCAATCAAATGAAAGAAGCTTTCCGAAGAACGCAATTCCTCTGTCACCACACCATCCCACATATTTTGCCAAACGGATACATACAGCCCTTAACCATCTACTGATTATAACTTTTCTTTAGCACTTCCAAATATCTTTTTCCACCAAGAAACGTAAGCATCTTCATTTTTTTTATTAATAAATTTCCCCAATTGCTTCATGTCTATTTTATATCTGTAAAATAGTGCTATGAGATCTGTCATATCATCATAACCAAGTTCTCGGTCAACAAGATCTAAATACAGTTCATCACGAGCGCCCTCAAAGCTCTCTATGCATTCTATTTTTTTAATCCATTCAAAAAACGCATCTTCATCTAACCTTGCATAAAAAGTTACCCTTTTACAGGTAAGATATTGTTGTTTGCTCATTTATTCATTCTTTATTTAGAGTTATCGTTATCAAAAAAAACATTCCGTTACCCAAACACCTTTTTATTCCAATATCCAGGATATTTTTTATCGAAAAACCATTTCTTATTATCTTTAGTTAAAAATCTCTTTAGTTGACTCATATCCAATTTATATCGATAAAATAATGCCAATAAATTTCTCAAAGCATCATCCTCCAATTCATCGCTCGCCATGTACAAATGGAACTCATTCAAGTGAACCGATGTGCTATCTATACAATCAATCTTATTTATCCATTCAAAGAAAACATTTTCATCTTTTTTTGAATAAAATTTTAAATCCTTACATATAAGAATGCTTTTATCATTTATCATTCTTCCCCTCGAATTTTACCCCCTGGCAAAACATTATCATAACCACCACCCGGTTTTTGAACATCCCAATGAGGACCTCCATGACCTTTGGGACCTGTTGGCACCCAAACATTTCCCTTTTTATCAGGATACCCATGTTTACCAGTCTTTGGATGTTTAACCTTACTACCATCCCATTTTTTCGGTGGCGTAAAACCATCTTTTCCTGTTGGTTTTCCTGGAGCTTGAGCATCCGTCACTTCAACTTTTGGTCTATCGCTACCCTTTTTACACATAACCCTAATACTCGATGGTTCTGGTACCAGAGTTATGCACGGCTTAAAATCAGGAGTAAAAATAGAACTACTTTTCGACTCAGAGCCACTACCAAACAGGTGAGAAGGATTATTTTTTCTATACCTACGAAGCATCTCACCAGGAGGAAGTTGGCGGCCACATGCATCATATCCAACAATAGGTTTACTTGGGTCATAACTACTCTCTGGAATCTGATGTCCATGCACATCATAATAAAATATAGGCCCATCCAAACCACCTAAACCATCTTCAGCCTGAAGTACGGATGTTGGCACATGATCATATTTTTTTGAAGGTTTATTGCTTGATGTGAGTTTATTCAACAAACGACCTGTAACCCAAACTGATCCCATCGCGAACACGGCACCACCTACTTTAATTGCTGTCGCGTATAACACCTCTGCTACTTCGGGTCTTACAAAAATTACAAAATTATGTACCAAAATATCAAATGTTGAAACATAAAAATTTGCATATGAGTCAATTGTTAAATCATAAACATATGCATCAACTTCAATGAGCTTTACTTGTCTTATTCTCATCTCTGGATCTTTTAAGTTCTTAGGATATAGCCCACTTATAAGATCCCTCGCTTCAACCCAGTTGCCAGTATTAATTTGTTGATCAGGATCTACATATAGTTTCTCACCTTCACATGTTATTTCTACTAGCTCATCTGTATGTTTCTTCATTACAAATAACACCGGCATCGAAAGAACAAATCCATGTTCATTCGAACAAACTACATAATCACCCTCTTCAATCTGCTCAATAGGCTTGTAACCACCAGGTATCTTAACTAAAGTGCCTGGCAAAAAACCTTTGGGAACCAAAATCTGAGTTACAAAAAGCAAAACAAGAAGCACTGCATATTTCATTGTGATTTTCTTTCGACCTTACAAAACGTACCTACTTAAAAAATTTTACTATCAGTTTTTAAATCTTTTTTTGGAGATTTTCTAAAAAGATACTCCAACCCTTTTGTAACAATAATGGCAAGAATTGCAGCTTCTAACATTCTTCCAGAAGTTGCTGGTCTTTTGATAATATTTTTTTTGGATGAACAAGGAAAACACATACATGAAGTGCTTCCACATTTCATTTGACTTATTCCTGAACAACTTAAAAATAACATCAATAACACTGAATATTTCATGAAACATTCCTTTTAAAAAGGTGACGCTATTTTTTAATCGTATTAAATAAAAGTTTTAGCCCTTGCTCAATCAATACTTTAATAGCAGCATCTTCAGCCATTCTTCCTGCTTTTCCCGCTTCATCTTTAGCCAAATCTATAAAATAATCAGTTGTGAAATTGTAAACCATAAGCGCATGATGTGCTATAAAAAACTGGCCCGAGTCTTCTGTAGAAATACTATAAACTTCAGTCTCTTCATCTATGATTTCAATATCATCAATCAACGTAGACGGACTAAAAAAAGTCCAAATATAATGGTTATTTGTAAGATCTGAAGCTTTCTTCCATTTGTTATTTGGCAAAAGAAACTTTTGATTTTCTGCTACAAAAACACTCTCTTCATCTACAGTAATTCTTAAGACTTTATTCACCGTTGTTTTCGAAACAGACTTAACCCGACTACTTGATATTCTTTCATCAAAAGAAACAACGTAATCATTTTCTTGAATCTCCTCTACCCGCTTATAACCGCGAGTGGTTTTTACCAACGTCCCCGCTACAAAGCCCCCTGGAAAAATATTGTAAGTAAGAAGTAATAATATAGAAAATAATGCACTGCGTTTCAGGCCACGCCTGTTCAGGACAGTCCTGTTCAGAATAATTCTGTTCAGAATAATTCTGTTCATGTGCTTCCTTTGTAATTAAGGTGTTAAAAATATAATTAAAGTACCGTGATACTTATTTTTAGTAATAAAAACGTATTAATTAAAAAACGGTTTTCTCTGATGTTTTAAAATAATCTATTGCTATCCATTTCTTATGAATTTTCCTGAAACGATTTCGTTAGGAAAAAATGTATTGTTAAGAAACAACAACACAGAAAGTTTAGCACTGCTCTTCATGTGTATTCCTTTTGGAGGTTAAATAACGATGTAAGTTAACAACAAGTATAACGATTGAATTTTAAAAAACTAGCAGATCAGTAAAAGTTTTTTGCAACAAAAGCCTTTTGTACCTTGCAACGTTAACCACTTCACTTTTTACCTTTTTGTACTGACAGGTACAAACAATAGTATAAAAAAACCGTATATATACAGGAGTTACGCATTAGCTGAAAGTTACGATCAGACTTGACATTTCAAGAGATATGAGTTCCAATTTTGCATAAAAACAGACCATCCACAAAAAAGGAACTCATATGAAGCTAAGTGTAGAAAATTCTAATAAAAAAGCAACAACACATTTAAATCGTTATGCAAAAGGCATCTTGTTAACTATGGGCAAAAAAAGCTGTGAAGGAATGGGAAGCTTTCTTTGTTTGAGCCACGATAAAATTTATCGCTCTATGATGTTTATATCGAGCCATATTTCTTTTGTTCAAAATATTAGTTTGCAGATAATCAAAGAAAATGCAGAAGAGTTTTCGGGGTGGCTTGTTATAGATGATACGGCCATTACAAAGGTTTATTCTAAACTCATGCAAGGTGTTGTTTGGATGTACAATGTGCTTTCAGGTAAAGAACAAAAACAATTTAATGTCTTGGTTCTTGCCTGGACAAATGGATCGATCACTATTCCAATTGATTTTCTATTTTGGTATCCAAAACATTCATGTGATCAATACAAAACAAAGTCAGAGTTGGCAATCGAATTATTAAAGAAATGGTGGTTTAAAGTCCCGAGCAAAGGCCTTCTTGGTGATGGTCACTTTTCAACATTAAAGCTTTTACTTTTTTGTAAGCAAATGCGAATTCCTTTGGTAGCAAAGTTTTCGTCCAATAGAAAAATTACTTTGGTGGGTGGAGTATCGGCCCAGGTAAAGCATTGTTCAGAACTAAAGTTACAGCGTAATCAGCGATCAAAAACAGTGAAAGTTGTTTGGCATGAAATGGTATTATTTTGTACTGTTCACAAACGAAAAAACAAGAACAATGAGTACAATCTCGTGTACTACATTAGTACTGTCAGAAAGGCACCTAAGGAATACATAAAACTATATGCTTTACGTTGGAAAATCGAAAAAATGTTTCGAACAATGAAGCAGTCTTTCGGATTAAAAGATTGCTTCGCTCGAAAAAAAGTGTCACACATTGGACATATATTTGGTGTTTTTCATGCATATACATTTGCCCAACATATAAAATCAGAGAAAAATCTTCCCCACGTAGAAAGTGCTCTTAGACACCTCAGAGACGTAAAACCAGAATTCCTCGATGACTCTCTATGCCGATTCAGTCATAACTTTGGAGTAATTGCGTGACTCCTGTATATATACAAAAGCACATAATACGATTTTGAATAATTTAAAAATCCTTTACTGCCAATGTGGTAAATAACCGCAATAAATGCCAACACAGAAAACACCGTAGTTAAAATTCTAATGTATGTTCTCAACGGCTCATCAAGCTCTGTAGCACAATTGAAAAAAAGCCCTTTTTCTATCTTATCACTCACAGCAAAAAGAAAAATAATACACGCCAGGCCAACAATACCAAAAATTGGTTTCATAATGGCATTAGCAGTAGTTCCCAGAAACGCATATCCTGGAAATTTAATCGTAAGCAAAACTTGGAAAATAGATAGGAATATTATGTAACCAATATTTCCTCGTAATCGAACCCAAATTTTTTTTGATATATTCATAATTTCCCCCTA
This sequence comes from uncultured Pseudomonadota bacterium, assembly GCA_964549515.1. Taxonomy (GTDB): domain Bacteria; phylum Babelota; class Babeliae; order Babelales; family UBA12409; genus CAZJVC01. Next base: position 8,033 of record CAZJVC010000029.1, read on the forward strand.
TTTCTTATCAATTTTCGCCTGTTACCCGCAAAAGTTTTTTAATATTCTATTTTATTACCTTTTCCACATAAACATAATCAAAACCCTTATCCTGCCAATTCTTCTGGAAGGTCTTGTAAGTGAAAAATGATAATAACGAATTATTGAGAAACAACAACACAGAAAATTGTGCACGACTTTTTATGTATATTCCTTTTATAAGAAAACTAAAGATGTAAGTTAACAATGAGTATAACGATTGAATTTTAAAAAACTAGCAGATCAGTGAAAGTTTTTTGCAACAAAAGCCTTTTGTACCTTGCGGCGTTAATAAGATCGATGTAAAATGGTGCCAAATGAAGGATACTCCTCCGAAGAATCTCTATCTTTTACTTTAATACTGAGATTTTTTAAATACATAATGTAGCTTCACTTTTCAAGCGAAACATTACGTTGTTTACTCACTGTTGCCCCAAAAGCCATTAATATTGCGCCCCGCCACTCTAGGGCAAGGCTACAAGGCTCGTATTCACTGCTTAAGATTTTTTTAAGATTTTCAATGTCATCATCCAATAGCCCGAGAGAATAGTTTGGGCATTTGAGAAATTCATCATCAAATCTTCTATCACTGTGCCAAACCTTGAAATAATAAACACCCTTGTCTTCAAATGAAATATCTTCTACACCAAAATCTTCAACATACTTAATTAAACGTGCACATATAGTTTTTAACTCGTCTGTTGTTATTTTTTGTTCCACAGTTTCTTTAGAAATTGATTTTGATATGGTTACGATAAAAACTCAACAGAACCTAAACATTAGCAATAAATTGTTTAACAAACGACAATCAAACCTAATTTACAACATCCACTTTTTTAGGTATATTAAAAAGGATGAAACTGGTTTACCAATAAGGAATTTTTCATGAAAAAAGTTATAACTATTCTCATTTTTTCAATATTCTTTTTATTATCAAAGAATATATTCCCCCAAGAAAAAATTAATCAAATAAAGGATTCCTACACATATAGACAAGAATTTTTGTCATTTAAAAAATCTGATCCCTACAAACTAATTTTTGACAGATATTTAAATTCCCCCGTAAAAAACATTCAAAGAGATATAGAAAACTATAAAAAAATACGCCTGTATCAGCGCCTAATCCGTACAATCTTTCTTGAACAAAATTCAATTGTCATTACACAAGAAACAATGCCTAAGTTTTATGTTTATATTGATAGAATGTGCAAAGAACACAATATAAAAACACCAACTATTTTTGTCACAACAAAAAAAGGTTTTTTTAATGCTTTTGCTCAAAAATTACTTGTATCTTCAGGTGCTATTCTTATAGGACAAGATCTCTTTCTTAAAACGTCCGATGAAGAACTAGAGGCCATAGCAGCACATGAAATAGGACACATTAAATATAATCATGTAAACAAAATAATCTTTACTTGCTTAGGCCTAAGTATAGGTTCAATAATAGCAGCAAACCAGTTTAAATTTTTTAAAGTTATGTCCCAAAAAGAACAAGATACAATTCGCGGAACATGCTGCTTCTTATCGTCATTAACAACATTGATCATCACTGGCAAAAAATTTGAAAGACAGGCTGACGCGTTTGCCTATAAAGAAATGGGCAAAGGAAAAGGAATTATCAACTTTTTCACTAATTCACAAAACAAAGAAAAACAAAAAGAAGTTGATTTTCAACAAACTAAGGCTAGGCTAAAGAAAAATTACGCAAATTTAACATTCGAAGACTATTATTATTTAAGAATGCGCTATACATGCAGACGTTTTTTAAACACATTAAATAAAGCTAGGCGTTGGATACATCATCATACCCCTCTTGGAGCTCATCCAAGCGATGAAAAGCGCATCGAAGCCGCTCAAAAATATCTTGCATCACAAGAAGCATAAAATTACAATAACAGTTCAAAGGCACAACAGGATGAGTGAAGTTATAACCCGATCCAACTGGAAGTTGGCAGGATAAGTGAAGTTATAACCCGATCCAACTGGAAGTTGGCAGGATAAGTGAAGTTATAACCCGATCCAACTGGAAGTTGGCAGGATGAGTGAAGTTATAACCCGATCCAACTGGAAGTTGGTAGGATGAGTGAAAAAAGGAGGTTCTATGTTTGCAAATCGAACGGACGCGGCGAAACAACTTCTTCAAAAACTTGGCGAATTTAAAAACAATCCGGATGTTATAGTTCTCGCCATTCCACGTGGAGCGTTGCCTATGAGTGCTATTATTGCGCACGCATTAAATGCACCACTTGATATTATTTTAACAAAAAAAATCAGCGCCCCGTTTAATCCTGAATTTGCTATTGGCGCTGCAACACCTGAGTCATATTTTATTGATCCTGCGTATAAACGTGCAGAATTAGAAGATTATATTGAACAAGAAGTTGCCAACGTTCAACAACTTTTAAAGGAACGTGCACAAACGTATCGTGGTAAAAAGAAGGCACTTACAGTCAAAGATAAAATCGTTCTTCTCGTTGATGATGGGGTTGCAACTGGACGAACCATGCTTGCAGCAATTCAAGCATTAAAACAACAGGCCCCACCTGAACAGGTCACACCTGAACAGGTCACACCTGAACAGGCCCCGCCTGAACAAAATAATCCTGAACTGGGGCCAAAAAAAATTATTGTCGCAGTACCAGTCATTTCACCAGATGCAAAAGCACTTCTCGAGCAATATGCAAATCGTGTTATCAGTGTTATCACCCCTCAAGGACTGGGCGCCATTGGTCAATTTTATCGTGAATTTCCACAAGTAAGTGATGAAGAAGCAAAACGAATTTTACAAGAATACAGCCTCACCTGAACAGGTCCCACCTGAACAGGTCCCACCTGAGCAGGTCCCACCTAAAAAAAAGGAGCAAAACCAAATGACCACTTTT
>CAZJVC010000030.1:0-10810 GCA_964549515.1 uncultured Pseudomonadota bacterium
CCTCCTCAGGGCGAACGGATATTATAGATTTGAGTTGAATAATCATGATTTTATTAAATTCGATGATTCTAACTGTTTTTCAATCTTTTAATTTCCTGATTCGACTTAGCATAACACCAACTCGTTCACCAGTAACAACGACTGTTTCATGTCCCCTTTGAGAATTATGAAGAAAAGATCTATCAACTTTAAATGTTCCCGGTTTAAATAGAAGAGTAATTGTCGAAGCACCAAATTCAAAGTATCCAGCTTCATAGCCCTTCTTATACTGTTCACCTGCAAAAAATGTGTTACAAATTCTTCCAACATTAAAAGCCCCAACAATCCCCATCAATACATTCCCATATACAGTTTTTAGTTGAACGATCTTTCGTTTATTAGTGATCAACGGATTAATACCAACTTTATACACAACAGGATGAACCGACTCGTATGAACCATCAATTTTGATTGAGCGAGACGGAGTACACGACAATGGGAAGTGATAGCGATGATAATTGTATGGTGACAATCTAAAAATTAATAGCGTTCCACCTTCATATTCTCGTGCACGTTTATCATCTTGCAAGAAACTTTCCAACGAAAAGCTATCTGATTTTATATCGAAAAATCGTGAACGCGCTTGAATATGTTCAATAACAAACAACTTTGAATCCGCCGGTGAAACAACAACGTTGCTACCATTTGCAATGGGACGAACACCATCTTTTAGCCGACGCGTAAAAAATTGATTAAAATTTTTAAAGCCTTCTTTCGGAACCACCCACTCCGATGGCACAACGCCAAATTTTTCTGCTTTTGATGCAATCTCTTTGTTATAGGCACGCCAACCATACCCAGTTCTATAAAAACCAAAATTATGCATAAAGCTTTCTATCTGCTTTTCTGAACATGGATGAGACATGTAAAAACCATACACGTGGGACAACCCTCCACGAATTGGCGACGCCATTAATCGTCGCAAATGACGTGTTCCTGGTTTAATATAGGCTGTATGCAAAAGCTGCAGGGAACCATCCTCGGGCTCACACTCCAAAACATACTTTTCAGCCTGGCGAACATAAACATGATTCAAAACAAGAGCTTCTTTGTGATATGATGCTTGATAACGTTGCACATAGCCCAACAACACCAACAAACAAATAATACTAAACTTTATAATCAATCGAACGCGACGTACACGCATAGATCATACCCCTTCCCTATAGTTAAGATAGTATCAAAAATCATGTAGCAAAAACAAGACTATAACACACTGCTAGACAGCTATAAGCATATCAAAAACAGACATTTTAATCGAAAATACAGAATCTTGAAGTTTTTTAAATACTGCAGGGGTGGGTCCAAGATATAACAATAATACGTTTATATCATGGAAGTATTAATTTAGATTCTTTTTAACCTGAAATAGTGACAATAAAATTAAAGCTTTTGTATACAATGCTTCATTTTTTAACAAATAAACCGCAGTGACAACGCCCTAGTTCTTCAACATCCTTTTTATGGCTTGCGCATGGGCAGATGATATTTTTATCTGCCTTTTCATTTCCAGAAACGATTTTGCATGGACAATAATATGAACCGTATTGTTTTTTTCTATTTATTAATGCCAGTATCAAGTTTTTTACTAAATTGTGATTTGGGCTTATATAAAAGCTGTTTTTTTTTGCGTGGTCCTGAAGTTTGTTTAACAAACTGTTGAATGTGTTTTTAATGCTAGACATTTTGCTGTGCCTAATCTTTGTTTTTGTTGTTATTTTTTCCACATCCATGTTCTATGGCATTTGTTGGGCAAATATGTAAGCATTTTCCACAATGAATACATTTTTCTTTGTCAATATGAGCTATTCCATCTTTAATTGAAATAGCGTCAACCGGGCATAAATTAACACACAAGCCGCAACCTATACATTTTTCTTTGTTTATTACTGGCATAAATCATCCTTGTTTTTTACATTTTTTATAAATGGGCAATCTTCTTTTTTTGCTTTTTTATCGAGAACGCCTCTTATAAACTCATTGCAGGTTTTAAAGCCACATTTACCACAATTTAAATTAGGAATAAGGTTTTTCAATTCCTTTCCCTTTAGGTAGCGTTCTTGTACTTTGTCGTTATCAATTATCTTGTTTCCGTAGCAGTATCCACATATCGCTGATGGCATTGAGTGTTTTAGTGTTAAGCTGGTGCCACCTATATTTGAGGATGATTTTATAAAGCTAGCAATATCAATTGCGCCTTCACCGGTAAGACCATTTACATCTACAATTTTAGCGCTAGGATTGATTTTTAAAATTTTTGCTCTAAAGATTTCGCGTTCTGCCTGTGATATCAAATCTCCTTTGCTGACGGCTACGATATCTGCTTGTGTTAAAATTGGTCCATACCGGAAGGGATCTCCTGATGTTATATCCAGGATATTTATTCCCAAGCCTTCTTCTACATAAGGTGAACATCTTAAGCACAACCCAGCTGTTTCTAGAATGACAATATCTTTATCTTGGTTTTGTCTTAATATTTTTGGAATTTCTAAAGCAGTATAATGATCAGGACAAATATCTCCAGCTAGTTTTTTAACCGATGGAATGTTAAATTCTTTTTCAATTTTTTCACTGTCTGAAGTCTCTAAGCAATCGAATTTTGCAAAAAATAATTTAAATTCATCTTTGAGTTCTTTAATAATATATTTAATTGTGCTGGTTTTGCCTGAGCCCGGAGTTCCTGCAAAAATTATAAATTTCATATTTTTTCTTTAGTTATAATTTAAAATTATTATTTTATCTGTGTGCAGTCTATTTCTAGATGTTTAACTTCTTTTCCTGACCTTATTTGGTCTCTAATATTTAAATTGTGACTTTCTATCCAGTTTAAATGATGGGCAATTTCTTTTTCTTGCTTTGTTGTATTCAAAATTTTAGTGATACCGCCATTTTTTATTATTAAACGTTTATCTGTGCTTAAGGCAAGTGAAGGGTCATGCGTTACAATTAAAATCATTTTATTTTTTTTGATAAGAACTTCAACTGCTTTTTCTTTTTTTATTCCAGCATTTTCTAATTCATCAATTAATATTATAGGTGAATCACTGATGATTGCTACGTCAGCAACCATTAAAGCTCTACTTTGACCACCCGATAAACTCAACAGGTTCATATCGTGTGAGATTGCTTCGCCAGTAATTTCATTGGCTATCTTTATAACTTCTTCAATTATTTTTTTATCCTGTTTTTTTCCGCGTGATTCTAGGTGTAATTTTAGGAAATCTTCAACAGAGATGTCTGTTAAAAAGTGCATACTTTGCGAAAGTGAGGCGATGAGTTTTCGTTTGGGATTAAATCGTGTTTCTTTATTAGGCTTTTTATCATTAACCAAAAATTTTCTATTACTTTTGGTATCATTTTGAGCCAGTCGTTCGATATCATATAAAAGCTGACTTTTACCTGCTCCGGTATTTCCAACAATTGCTATTGATTGTCCAGTTTCAATATCGATATGTTCGAACTCTTCTTTTTTTCCAGACTTATCTTTTCCAGGTAAGATTGTAATTTTTTTAATTTTTTCATTCATAACACTACCCCTTATCCCTATCATTTAAATGGTGCCGTTAACACTTAACATTGTCCATCAATTGACAGACAATGCTAAGCGTCAATAATCAAATTGTTTTTATGTACAAATTATGAGTTGTAAGGACAGTTGGCTCTTCGCCCAAGACCAGTTCCTCTTGGCCCAGTACCATTTCTGCGCGGTCCAGCACCATCTCTTTTAAGAAGTCTTGCTGTCTGGCTTCCGGCTCCACGGCCTCTTAAAAGTCTTCCTGTTGTTGGACAAGATCCATCTCCGGAAGGACCAGTTCCATCACCGTTTCGCGCCAATATATCAATAGTTGCGAGTGATGTAAGAATCATTGTTAAAAGTAATGCTTTGTTTTTCATAGGATCAACCTTTCTCTATTTGTTCTATTTTAATTGCTTTCCCCTCTACAATGGCTTGTGCAATTTTCTTGTTTGCTTTTTCTATTATTCGAGCAAATGTTGGTTGGGATATATCCATTTGCTTGGCGGCATCAGTTTGATTTAAATCTTCATGAGCGTACAGCCTGATAGCTTCAAACTCATCTCGATTTAAAACAACTTCCTCAAGTCTTCTTAGCGGAATTCCTTGAGGCTTGAAATAAGATACACTCACTTCTCCACGTACACATCGTGCTTTGCGTGGTCTAACCATTCTTAAGTTGTTCTTTTAGCTGTTTAACTTCATTTTTTAATTGTTCAATTTCGCTTAGAAGTTTTTGATGTATATCTTCGTCACCCACATGATTTTCATCACGAACTGAATGATTTGGCTGTCGATCTTGGCAATTACCCCTTCTTCTTCCACTCAATGGGCCTTTTCCCTCTGGCCCCGCTCCATCAAATCTTGGCATAATTTTTCTCCTATTAAATGAATATATATTCATAATACTGCTGATTTAAACCATAGTCAAGATTTTGCTTGTGTTTAATTTAGACGCTGGTTGAATTTTTGACTTAAAGCTGTAATTGGACTTTAGTTGGCAATTAAAAGAAACAATCAAGAAACTTTTTCAACTTCAGCCTTTGATTTCTTGAAATACACGAACTTTCTCGGCATAACCAGGATCACAGCACTGAGAAAAAGTTTCTTTTGAACAATACGGAAGAATAAAACTAATACCTTCAAAATTTTCACACAACGCGTCTTTGAACACTTTACAATGAACAGATTCTTCAGCCTTTACCATAATAGGATTTGACGTACGACTTGACATTCTATGACACGACAATTTAATAGTTATGTACTCTGATAAACCTATAGGATTTTTAAAATAATAAATATTACCTAAAAAATGTCTCACATCATAAATATACGGATGCACCTTCCTTGCACATCGAAAACTTCCCTCATCACACCCTTTTACTATTTCTGAAAAAAATCTCTTCCATCTCAACTTTGCAGATCGAGAATAATCACTTGAAGATGTTGAACCCCACATAACTTTAGGCGAACTAAAATTATCCATCAAACTATCTTGAAATGTCTTTCCTCTCTTAGAAAAACCAACTATTGGAGATGAAGGCGCCATCATACTATCACCATCGTCAAACATTACATGACTTGCAATATACAGCGCAAATTTAGCTTGTAATTTAACAATATCTATCAGATCAGAATCTGAAGAAATTTCTCTAACTTTCTGTCTTAAAGTATCCAAATCAAATTTACTCAATTCATCTCGCTCTAACTCCATGGCACGCAAGTTGATAACAAGAAAAAATAGGATTAGCCTAAAAAAAAATAATCGCATCACTCTCCCAATCCCTTAATTAGTTACTATTTTCGCTTCAAAAATAATAAAAAGGATACTGAAATTAATAGATTACTCAATAAATTAGACAGAAAAACATTTAGATAGACTTATTTGCGAAAAACAGAACGTAAAACTTTCTTTCGCAACCGAATCGTCTTTGGCGTAACCTCAATCAACTCGTCTGGCTTAATCCACTCTAAGCAGGTTTCCAGATTTAAATCTCTTGGTGGATCCAGCTTAACGGAATCATCAGAACCAGACGCACGCATATTCGTTAATTTTTTGGCCTTACATGGATTAACATCCAAATCATTGTCACGACTATGTTCACCAACAATCATTCCTTCGTAAACAAGGTCACCCGGCTTAATAAACAAAATGCCACGCTGTTGAAGGTTATCGAGGGCATACGCAGTCACACTACCATTTCCCATAGAAACCAACGCACCACGCGTTCTCGTTGCAATATCGCCCTTATACGGTTCATAGCCATAAAAACTCATCGTCAATAAACCAGTTCCACGAGTTTCAACCATAAATTGACTTTTAAAACCAAGCAACGCTCGCGAAGGAACTTCATACTCTAAACGCACACGATCATTCTCATACGAATGCATATCCTTCATGACAGACTTACGTTTACCAAGATTCTCCATCACAGCGCCCTGATAAGCTGTTGGCACATCAACAATGACCAACTCAATAGGCTCATTTTTCACACCATCAATTGTTTTATATATAACTTCTGGTGCCGATAGCTGCAACTCAAAACCTTCTCTGCGCATGTTTTCAATCAAAACACCAAGATGCATCTGTCCTCGACCAGATACTTTGAACACATCAGCATTTTCTGTTGGTTCAACATGCAAAGCCACATTAGTCTTAATCTCTTTTTCAAGGCGATCTTTAATTTGTCGCGATGTTAAAAGTTTTCCATCTCGACCATTAAATGGTGAATTATTCACAGAGAAAAAAATACTTACTGTCGGTTCATCAACAGCAATATATGGATACGGATTAGGCTTATCAACCTCACATACCGTCGTTCCAATATGAACAGGATCAGTAAATCCTGCAACCGCAACAATATCACCAAACTCTGCGCGGTCAACCACAACACGCTCTAATCCTACAAAACGATAAATTTTTGTAATTTTCGTGGGACAGCTCACCATCTCATCTTTACAACAAATGACCATCTGCCCAACCTCTAGCGAACCACTAAATATCCGGCCAACTGCAATGGTTCCCAAAAAATCAGAATGATCAAGATTAGTATTTAAAAACTGCAATGAAGAACTTTTCTCTACAGGAATAGGAATTTCCTTCAGGATTGCCTCAAAAAGCGGCTCCATTGTTCCCTCTGTCGCATTGGGATCACGGCTTACAAAACCAGCCTTTCCTGAACCATACAAAATAGAGAACTCAAGCTGACTTTCATCATGCACCAAGTCCAAAAACAAGTCGTGAATCAAACTTTCTGTTCGCTGAATGTCAGCGTCAGGTCGATCAACTTTATTAATCAAAACAATAGGTTTAAGCCCCAAATGAAGCGCCTTTTGCAAAACAAAACGAGTACCAGGCAACACACCTTCTGCAGCATCAACTAGCAACAAAAAGCCTTCTACCATCTGCAAAGTACGCTCTACTTCGCCACTAAAATCACTGTGGCCAGGAGTATCAACAATATTGATATGATGATCCTTCCACAAAATACCTGTGTTTTTAGCAAGAATTGTAATACCTCGTTCCCGCTCAAGTGCATCAGAATCCATTACACGATCTTGGATACTATCAACCGTCCCAGACTGCTTTAACAACTGATCTACAAGAGTAGTCTTCCCATGATCTACATGGGCAACAATGGCGATATTACGTATTTTTTCTTGCTTTTTTTTATTCATAATTTTATTTTTTAAAAATGACCCTAAACCCTAAAAATTTTTTTATTAGCATTTTAACTATAGCACATTTCTAAATAATTAGAAAGCTTTTATAACCTCGCGCACACACTAATAATACACCCTTTTTCGCAATAACTTTGCCGAGATTATAGTAAAAGACATAAACCCTAGCCTTATATAACTCTTCCTCTTAAAAATTTCTCACAATATGGTAAAATTAAGAGGATAAATCTTTAATTCAAACGAGAACATAACGAATGAGTATAAAAGCGGGACTTGTTGGACTACCCAATGTTGGAAAATCAACTCTTTTTAATGCATTAACAAAAGCGGGCGTACCAGCCCAAAACTATCCATTTTGCACCATTGATCCACATATTGCCATCACTGAAGTACCAGACGAGCGACTTGAGCAACTAAAAGCAGTCTATCAATCAAAAAAAATTATTCCCGGCGATGTCATGTTCGTCGATATTGCTGGCCTTGTCAAGGGTGCTGCCTCTGGCGAAGGCCTTGGCAACCAATTCTTAAGTCATATTCGTGAGGTCAATCTCATTATTCATGTTCTCCGATGTTTCGAAAATACAAATATTCTTCATACAGAAGATACCATCGACCCTTTGCGTGATTATGATACAATCCTTCAAGAATTAATGCTCAAAGATTTGGATTCAGTAGAAAAAAGACAGACAAAAATTGAAACGCTTATCAAAGGCGCACAAAGCAATCCGCAAGAAAAGAAAAAACTAGAAACCGAAAAAACGCTCCTTAAAGAAGTCTATAAATCGCTCGATGCTATGGATGTCATACTCGTTCGCCAACTCATTCAAGATTCAACGATAGAAACAGTTCCACTCCTTTCAGCAAAAGATTTTCTTATCGTCGCAAATATTCAAGAAGATGATATCGGCAAACTTGAAAACAATCTATATTACCAGAATCTTTTACAAAAATCTGGCTCTGATCGCGTTATTCCATTATGTATAAAAATTGAAGAAGAATTAAACCAATTAAACGATCAAGAAGCACAAGAAATGATGGCCATGATTGGGCTAGCAGAGCGCGGGCTCAACACTGTTATCAAAAAAACGTATAACAAACTTAATCTTATTACCTTCTTTACTTGTGGACCGCAAGAAATACATGCCTGGCCAATTAAAAAAGGTATGACTATCCGCGAAGCAAGCGGCGAAATTCATAGCGACTTGCAACGCGGCTTTATTTGCGCAGAAATTGTTAACTGCACTGACATTCTTACACTAAAATCAGAAGTTAAGGCAAAAGAAGCTGGTAAAGTTAGAACTGAAGGACAAGATTACATCGTTCAAGATGGCGACATCATTCACGTACGATTTAACGTCTAAATTAATTCCAATAATTTTTTAAGATCGGTCGGATCATCTGCCTTATCAATGGCGCGTTCAACACTTTCTTTATAAAATTGGCTAAGGATGGCATACAACTCTTCACACAATTCAAATAATTTCTTTAATGTTGCATGCCCTTCATTCAACGCATCTTCATCATCAATAAACGCTAGTGATGGTAAAAATTTACCGTGAATATGGTCAAGTGAATCGACTGATGAAATAGTCCCTTCATCGAAAGCAAGGAATGGTTCAAGCGATTTGTCACGCAATAGATGTAACAATGCTTCAATTTTTTGTTTAATCTCGTTAATCAATTTTAAGTAACCCTTAGAACGTACCGCACATTGTATAGCATTCTGTTCTTCGTACAATTTTTTCAATTGTTGTTGTGCCTCTTCAAGTTCCTTATCATATGCTTCATATTTTCTTGCGTTATACACATCCTTATCGACACGTTCATTGTCAATAAAAAAATCTTTCATAATTTCATCATCATCAAAAAATAACTTATATTTAAACGTTGTACCGCTTATCTCTTCACAGCGTTCATACGAACCAAGTTCACTAACTACATCCGCTTGCACAATCATAGGAAAAAATATAAACAATAACCACAAACCGTTCATCACAAAATTTCCCTCCTATTCGTTTCATTGCTTGATTTATACATGATATACTTTTAAAGTATACGTATACCAGGATAATCCTACACCAGGATAATCGAGAGTCCTGTACCAGGAGAGTCCTGTACCAGGAGAGTCCTGTACCAGGAGAGTCCTGACAAAGTTATCTTAACATGAAGGTTCTATAAAAATAGTGTAAAAACTATGATGAAAAAAGTAAAACGAAACAAATCATTTTATTCAATTTCTGCTGTTGCCGAAATGTTTACCATTCACCAGCAAACGATCCGTCTCTATGAAAAAGAGGGGCTAATCACGCCCAAACGATCCGAAGGCAACACGCGAATGTTTACCGAAGAAGATGTTAATCGACTCGAGGAAATCATTTATCTGACACATCAACTAGGAATTAATATCGCCGGAGTACAAATGATCCTTAAGCTGCAAAAACAAATACAAAAAATGCAGCGTGATATGAACAAACTATTTGACACAGCGCACCAAGAACTAGGCCATCAAGCAGAACAATCGAAACAAATTATTGAATCAAGTGCCAAAGAATTAGTACGACTAAAACAGATAGAAACAAAACAAGATGGTAAAGTAGATGAAGAAGAGGATAGCTGGGAAATAGAATATGAAGATTGATTTAGACAAAAATCGCAAAAAATGGTTTAATTATAGGTGAAAGGGCAACAAATGAACTTCCAAAACAATTCAAACGGCAACGATCAATTCATAATCTCAAAAGAGCTTATCAATCTAATGCAAAACATTATTGATCTGTACAGCGAATCGTTCAAAGAAGTTATTGCTCAAGCACAAAAAAACACAAACCCTCAAAACTCTGAGTTTGACCTTCAAGACGCTCAAGATACTATTCTCGAATTTCTCAATTTAATGGAAATGCTTTCATACGAAATAAAGCACGAAAACATCGTAACTCAACACCTTCAGCTCCAACTTATGCCATCCATTAATCATATTGATCAAACAACCTGCGATGAAGATACTGTTATTTCAAGCATAGAAGACGCCACTGATCAAATGGAAAAAAATCCAAAAGCAAATCCACAAGAACTGCTCTACAAAGAACTACTCAAACGCTGGACCCCAACAAAAAATACCGTTAAACACTAACAAGCATCCTGCTTGACCTGCAAGCATCCTGCTTGACCGGCAAGCATCCTGCTTGACCGGGGGTTGACACCAATGGCAAGATCTAAAAATAAATCATACAAGCGAGTTATTGGTTTGAGCCGAAGGTGTAACCTTAAGGCGAATAGCCAATATGATGAGCGAAAAGGGATCCAAGGGCTTGTCCTTGGTGCACTTTATCAAAGGTTTGTGCAAACAAATCTTTGCGCCTCACCTGCGGAAGGTGGAAGAAGAAATCATTTTGTCGCTTCACCTGCAAGCATCCTGCTTGACCGGGTTGTAACATCAACAATATATAAGCCCGATGCAACTGGAAGTTGCCGCTTCACCTGCGCAAGCATCCAGCTTGATCGGCAAGCATCCAGCTTGACCGGGGTTGTAACATCAACAATATATAAGCCCGATGCAACTGGAAGTTGCCGCTTCAC
>CAZJVC010000031.1:0-6506 GCA_964549515.1 uncultured Pseudomonadota bacterium
TACATAAAATTAAAAAACGGTATAGCAAAGAAAATGGAGGAATTTGCAAAATGAATGAATACGAGAAGGATTTGGAAAACATAAAACAAACAATACTTGATAAAATATCTTTTATTAAAAAAACATTGCCGTTTGATGACAAATACAAAGTATCATATTTGTATCGTGAAACATATTTTCTTCAACCTATAGTTAAGGAAGTTTTAAACATAGACTTCTTTGTAGAAGAAGTCTACCAATCTATGATGGGTTGTAATAAAAACCAACAACAAGAAATAATAGTGATTAGTTTACAAGATGTTGCGTTGTCCTTTAGGGTTGGAGCTACTTATGAAGATTTAAAATTGTATTGCGATGATTTCCTTAAACTGGCAAGAAAATCAGATAGGTTTTTATTACATAATACAACGGGTCTTGTAGCAGAGGTTTTAGAATGATTACTAAAGGTGTTGCAGCTTGAAAATTTTAATAGCTTGTGAAGAAAGTCAAGAAGTATGCAAAGCGTTTAGAAAACTTGGGCATGAAGCATATAGTTGTGACGTTCTCCCATGCAGTGGTGGGCACATACAAGGCGATGTTCTAAAAGTAATTAGTGGTGGAAATTAAGGAACTTATAATTTATTACGAATAATATAGAAACATTTATATATAACTTATACAATTAATATTATTGATGGGCAGTACCAAATACCAAGGTGCTGATTATGTTCGGGGCTTGTTACCCTAAACCCAACCAATTTAACAACGAGATAACGAAAATGGCAAAAGAAGAAAACACATTTGATAAGATGGCAGCTGCAGAAGCACCTGCTCCAAACGACGCACCGAAAGCACCGGAACAAAAAGAAGAAGTACAACAACCTGCTCAAGTGGGCGAGTTAGATCTAGACCAACTTTCTAATAAACCAGTTGGAGAAAAATTTGAGAGAGTTCTTTTGGATGGTAAAACAGTAACAATTAGCGATGCTCAACTGTTCCCTGCAAATCCTGCAAGTGACGAATTGAAATCTGGATTTAGGAATAAGACTAAGAAATATTACACAAACAATTTAATTGTGCATTATGACGAAGCTAGTGTTCCAGAAGATAAGCCACAAAGAGAATATTACTCTGGCGCTGTACAACACACTAACGACAATAATATCTTAGCTGCAAACCCTACAGTTTATTGGACAAAATCCAAAACACAAGCTGCAGATTTATGGAGAGCAGTTGCGAAAGCTAGAAAGGTTGAACCTGAAGGAAAAGATGGACTTGATTTAAGAAGTTTCATGGTGTTCTTGAAGAGCAAACCAAAAGCAATTATTGAAGTTAGAACTTTCGAAAATCCAATTACTGGAAAGGAAGTACAGAAAAATATGATTAAGGAGTTTGTGGCTTAGGCCACCTTCTTTTTAATATGGTACTACGACTATCTTATAGTCAACTGAAATTGTTTAACGAATGTCCGAAACATTATCATTATAGGTATGTGTTAAAGATACCAGAAAAGCAGGGTGACACGAAGTACCTAGACTTTGGTACAGCAATTCATCAGTGTGCAGAGGACTGGTTTAATACGGGATATTTTGACCTACCTAAAGTTTGGGCAGAGTATAAACTGGATGGTCGTATGGACTATGAGATATTCAAAACATGTCATCATAATATAACTCATGCAGTCAAACGTGAGAACGTGGAATCCGTTGAAGATAAAGTCTACATCAATGTAGGCGAATTTAAATTTGTTGGCTACTTAGATTTAGTTACAAAAGACGACGAAATTATTGATTGGAAATCCGGAACCTATACCAAGGCAAAGGGTGACGATTATTCTAAACAACTTAAATGTTATTCATATTTATACTGGAGAAAACATAATATTTTTCCAAAGGCTGCGAAGCTTTACTTTCCAAAGAATGACAAATGGCACGAAACCAGTTTTACTAAGGATGATATCCTTGAAGTTGAAACTTGGATTAAAGATTGCGGCGATAAGATTACCCAAATGATAGAAGACGAGAAAACTATCTGGAAAAAGAACACGACTAAATGTTTCTTTTGCGGCTATAAATCTGCCTGCCTTTATCAACCCGACCCTCGGACTGCACCTCAATCAGTTTTAGATGGAGCAGATGGGAATCTGCATTATAATATTGACATCAAAGGCCATATGTGTTATTTGACTGGCGATGTTACACCATTACTAAACAAAGGACTTATTGATGAATTAAGTTATGATTTGAAAGATAAGTATTGGATCCAACAGGCTGCTCAAAAGCGGCTCGGCGGAGTTAGACCAAAGAACTATGACGAAATTGGAACAAAAAGATTATTTAATGTAACGCACGGCGCGTTTAGAATCGGACACCTTGAAACAGTTAAAAAAATAGTAAATGACTATGCCGAATATATGGCCCTTGATTGTAAGCTTATAATAAACGACACTCGTTTGGATATTAGATTACCTTGGAAAACAGTTGAAAAGCTGCAGGGCGGAAAGGATCTGCGAGATTACCAAGAGGCTGCAGTTGAGAGTTTACTTGAAAACAAAGCAGGCTTTATAGAAGTCGGAACCGGAGGCGGCAAGACTTTAATCACTGCAGAAATTATAAGAAGGTGTGCAACCAAAACACTCTGGATTTGCGATCGTAAAGAATTAATCACACAAACCAGAAAAGAGTTTGAGAGTGAGCTCGGGCTCACCTGCGGAGAAATTAGCAATGGAAAAACCGAAGGGCTAAACAAACCTTTAGTGATTGCGACCATTCAAACCCTTTCAAAGAAACTGGACGAGTTGCGCGGTTACTTAGCAAATGTAAACCTTGCAATTGTAGACGAAGCACACCACGCTTCTGCAGACACTTATGTTAAGACCTTTAAATATATTACAAATGCGCAGTTTAGATTAGGAACATGTTTAGATCCTAACACAATGATTAATACTAAAAATGGGAAACAGAGATTAAAAACCCTAAATGTTGGTGATCTAATTTTATCATATAATCATAAAAAACAACAAGTTGAAGAGAAGCTAATCTTAAATAAATGGGGTGCTAACAAACAAAAATATGTTATACGAATCGAAACTCCTAAAGGTATTAGAAAGATAACTTGTAGCCCAGACCACCACATATTTACTAATAATGGGTACAAAAAGGCGAAAGATTTAAATAGCGGTGATACCGTTCTATGTCTAGGTGATATAAAATGCCAGTAGAAGTATTTTGTTCAAATTGTGGAAAATCTATCATAAAGAAACCGTCTAGATTAAAACGAAGTAAAGAACATTTTTGTTGTTGTGAATGTAAAGCGAAATTTCAGGAGGGTAAACCTACTTGGAATAAAGGAGTCAAATGCCCGCCTTTGTCTAAAGAACATAGACAAAAAATCAGTATAAAAACTAAAGAAGCTCTTGCTAGTCCTGAAGTTAGACAGAAACTTAGAGATGCAAGAGCTAAATTAATAATTACTAACGAAACAAAGAAAAAGTTAAGTAAATCTTTATCTGGAAAACATAATCCAATGTTTGGACGTACTGGTAATAAAAACCCTAACTGGAAAGGCGGTGTAAGCTATTGGAGAAAACAACATTACCAAGAACCGAAATATAAAAAATGGCATGCAGCAGTGTTAAAAAGAGATATTTATGAATGCAAAATGTGCGGCCAAAAGAAAACTGTCAAGGGAATTTTACATGTTCATCATATAAGGTCTTTTGCAAAATATCCGAAAATAAGACATGATTTAGAAAATGGGATAGTTTTATGTAAATCATGTCATCAATTTATCCATAGTAAAAAAGCTGGGCTTGGAAAAATAAAATCTGTTGAAAAGTTTCAAGAAAAAATTAATATGATAGATATTGAAGTTAAAGATAATAATAATTTTTTCGCTAACGATGTCCTAGTTCATAATTCTGGCACTGTAAAACGTGATGACGGTAATGAGATGATACTTGAAAGTGTAATCGGCCCAATTATATATAAAATATCTGCAGAGGAGTTAATCAAACATGGCCACTTAGTGCCTCCCGATATTACTTTCTTTAAGCAGCCTTACGAGGATGCGGAAGGAACTTATGCGGAAGTTTACACAGAGATGATCGTTAAAGGAATTGAAAGAAACCACCAAATATTAAGCTTAGTCGATAACACAAAGAAAACCTTGGTCTTAGTAAACAGGATCGAACACGGGACTGATTTAACAAAAGCAATGCAGAACGCAGGCCACGAAGTAAGATTTATATTTGGATCCCTTTCAAAGGAATGCAGAGAGAGATTCTTTGAATGGTTTAAGAATACTCCCGGAGCCATATTAGTTGGGACAGCTTCAATTTTTGCTGAAGGTATAAATGTGCCGGACTTAGAAGTTTTAATTAATGCTGCAGGAAATAAAGGCGAAGTTAAAACCATTCAGGGACTTGGGAGAGGACTGCGGACAAGCGCAGGAAAAACAAGCTGTATTTATTACGACTTCTTGGACGAGTGCGCTTATTTGAAAGAAGCTGCAGTTTCAAGAATGGACACATTAAGAGCAGAAGGTTATGAGGTAAAAATCAAATGAAACAAATATCAGCATTACATTGGAGCAGGCTTATGACTAAGCTTAGGGTTAATGGATGAGGAATAGAAACATTTATATATAAGTTATATAACTATATAGATAGGTTAAAACAATGACAAAAGACTATGCGGATGTTGAGTCCGGGTTTCCAGAAGAAATATGTACAGAATTTCTAAAAAGAATTAAGGTAATTCCTTACGAGGAATTAACCGAACAAAAGATTGAGAAATTACGAGAGTTATTTCCAACACAATATAATGCGGCTTTGGATCACATCGCTCAAGAGTTAGGAGTAACAGACTAATGATTTCTGAACTGGATTTATACGAACTTAAAGAAGAAGCACGTAAAGAAGCATACGGCATATGTGACGAGGAAGAAGACTACGATGTTTGTGAAAAATGCGGCAAAAAAATCCGAGGTTAAACTGGAGTTCACTTATTTGGCTGCAGGTTTCAACGGAATCGAAGCAGGCGACAAGGATGATTTAGACATTATTGTTTGCCCGGAATGTGATGATATAAAATGATGAATGATTATAAAACTTTAATAGATAATATGATGCGAGAGGCACTTGTTCTCGATATTGAAACAAGCGCAAGTTACAAAGACGGAACACCAATAAATATAAAGAAGGATTTTGATGCTTATGTAATGAATGCCGAAGTTAAATGGATCGGGTTTTATTCTTATAAATATCAAAAATATTATAATGTGGAGCTGACTGCAGACAACCGAGATACGGTTAAAGATTTCATAAAAGACCATAAGGTTTTTGTTTCTTTCAACGGTATTGAATTTGACTGCCCAATTCTATATAATAATGGTTTGATGGGAGAGTACCAAAACAACATAGACCTTAGAGTAATTCTTGGAGACGATATGTTTCACGGAAACAAAAACCTGACTGCTTATATGCCTTACAAATTAGGGTCAATATTTATTGACGGACGAAAGTACGGAAAGAATAGTTTAAACGGAATGGCGCACGCATTTGATTTAGAAACAAAGAAAGGCGACATCGATTACAATATTTTCTTTCAAGACTCCTACACCAAGGAGGAGAGAGCATCTATCACAGAATATTTACAGGCTGATGTTGAAGTTACTAAACAGCTCTTTGAACTTTCAGTTGAATTTTGGAGAATGGTCCCGGAAATGGACTGGCTTTACGAATCGGATGTTTTAAATTGGTCTTGGTTAAGAACTTCAATCGCAAGCCTTACATATAAAGCGGCTTGTAAAACTAAAGGAGTCGAAGCGACTTATGGTAAGAAAGGCGACACAGAGGACATGGGCGGCAGGGCAATTGCTCCACCAAACGAGGAAAACTGGGACGCGCATTACTTAGATGAAACTTCTAAATACCTGCACATTTTCGCAGAGTTTAATCTGTTTAATGAAATTGTGGATCCAAGCGAAGAGGAAAAGAAAACACTCTGGCACGGAAATGAAATGTTTAAAGTTAAGGGTTATTATAATATAATGGAACAAGGAGTTTTAGAATTAGATGTTCTTGAAAAATTAAGAAAAAGGTTTGAAATTAAACGGCTTTTGAAAAATCATAACCTTCAGGAGAAGCAAGTTAAACTCCTGCAGGCGCAAGAGTATATGATTAAGATTTTCTTAAACAGTTTATACGGAGCGGTGCGATCTTCAATATTTGAACAAATCCACAGCCCAAACGCAGGATACGACTGCTGTTATATTGGCCAACAAATCCACGAAATAATCGAAAACGAGTTTAAAGCAGAAGGCTTTGAAGCGGTTGGAGGGTTTACGGATTCTTGGTTCTTTAAAGACCTAAAGGAAATCAAACGAACAAAGGAAGAAGTGATAGTTATTGCAGCAAGAGTAATGGATAAGATTAAAAAACATATGCCGTTTCCTGCAGAAACTCATAAAATCGGTTATGAATGTTTTATGAATTATGTAATGTTTCAAGCGGATCCTAAAACAGG
>CAZJVC010000031.1:6606-10777 GCA_964549515.1 uncultured Pseudomonadota bacterium
GTTAAAGTGGTAGGGTTTCCAATTAAGAAATCAAACGGCACGGCTTTAGGTAAGAAGATATACAGGGAATATCTGGAGTCCGCTATAATAGACTCTAACCATGCAAAGTTTGAAACTGAATGGATAAGAGGCTTAGTAATGAGCAACTTAGAAATGGAGCAGATGATTAGAACTTACGACTGCAAAGCAGCCCACGAATATAAGCCGCAGACAACTAAAGAAGGACTTGATGTTCCAAGCAGCAATATTTATGCGCAGGTTTCAAGAGGTTATACAGACAGCCTTGGCGGAGAAGTTTCTTTAATTAAAAACAGAAAGGCAGGCCAAATTGGAAACGCGATAAAGAAAATTAAAGAAGGTAAGAAACTGACAAAAGCGGACTGGTTTTATGGAACGCTTGAAGAATGTAAAGCTGCAGGAGTTACAAAGGAAGACTTGGATCTAAGTAAGATTTACAACGAACTAGCACCATTTGTTAAGGGAGGAATATTAAAATGAATGGCAGAGGCCGTAAAGGTACAAATGCAAACGACCCAATGCCGCACGGTATTTGTCTTGAGCATTGCAGTCGAAAGATTGTGAGGATTTGTTGGAGAAGAAAACACAACGAACCTTGCGCTCATTATATGAAGAAAGCAGTTGTAATTGCAGGAGAGGCAATTACAATAAAAGAAAATAGAATTATCGCCCAACTTAAACCAGACTTAACTGGAGAGGACACTTTCGATAGTATCGGCGGCGATATTTCAAAGGAGGAATTTCTCGAAAACGAGATATTTTTTGAACTAAATGAATAAACAAAGATTAGAAGGACATATGCAGGAAATCCTTAAAGGGATCCCTGACACCTTTTATATGAAGCTGCAGGTTAATCCAATGGCTCATTGTAAAACTCCAGCGGACTTTTTATATTTAACTCCAAGGAATAATGTTATGATTGAATGTAAAGAATGCAACGGCACATCGTTTCCCTTTACACGATATACACAGAAACACTTAATGGAAAAGTTTTCAAACTCTATGATTAGAAACCGTAGTTTTTTGGTTATTTGTTTCTGGGGCGGCTCTAGGAAAAAGAGCCGATACTATCCAATTGAAGACTGGGTTTTTGAATATATTATGAACAAGATTAAAAAGAAATCAGTAAACGAGCAAGACTTGAATTACTACAAAAAAACATGGGAGGATTTAAAAGAATTAAGATGGTTGAAATGAATTTAGAAAATTGTAAAGTTCGTATATCTGACGAAAAAGAAAATATATTAGTACAAAAGAAACTTTTTGAATTAGGTTACGACTGGTGGAAAGGTAATAATAAAGCACTACAAAATCTAAGTGCTAAATATTTATTTATAGATGAAAATAGAACAATCAGTTTTATGTCTAGCGATGATCCTTATTTTATAAGACATGAATATATAGAAGTTTCTGTTAAAGATATACTTGGACATAGGTCTGACTGCGCGTTACATAATGAACCCGCTTTTCAAAAAGGCTGCAGCTGTCATATAATTAAAGACATAACCTTTATAGGAATTAAAGAAGCTAAGTTAAAGGAAATTTTAGAAAAAGTTAAAACAAATCATCCGGATTGGATTGAAGAGCCTAAGAAAACTCTTGCAGAGAAAGCAGAAAGCCTACCATTTTTAGGATCTTCGTTTAAAACTAAAGATGTGTTTGAAGCTTTAGGAGATTACAGACAGGATGTTTGGGACTTACATAAACAAAGACCTTCAGAAGCAGGTTTTGAAATAGGCGAGAGAAAATTAGCAGAAGAACACTTTGGAGAGGAATTATTATGAAGTTTTCCCCAATGCTTTTAAGTAACGACAGCTTCAATTTAAAAGAGTTGGACTATACTAATATGTATATTTCTATTAAAAGAGATGGAGTACGAGCAGAGGTAACCAACCAAGGGTTACAAGGAAGGAGTTTAAAGAAATTTAGAAACCCAAAACTCGAAGAATATTTTAAAGAAATATATAACGTTTTAAGAAACGATGTTATTTTTGAAGCAGAAATTTATTGCGATGGTGTTCCATGTAGAGAAATGGCAGGAATTTGTAATTCAAAAGATAAAGATATTCCTGCAGGAACTAAACTATATGTTTTTGGAATGGTAGATTTAGAAAAAACATTTGCAGAAAGACTTGGATTACTTCAACTATTTAAAACATTTGCACCTGCTGATTCTGAAAAATATGAAATTGTTGAACAATTAAAAGTTGAATGTGCAGAACATGCAAGACATATTTACGGCGAATTTTTGAACGATGGTTTTGAAGGCGCAGTTCTTATGGATGGATCTAAACTTTACAAGCAAGGCAGGGTTACAATTAACCAACACATCGGTTTCAAATTAAAGCCGCATGCGGAAACGGATCTTAAAATTATTGGTGTTACTGAAAGGCTATTAAACACAAATGAATCCCAAAAGAACGAATTAGGCCAAAGTTTCAAAAGAAATACGGTTGATGCTAAAGAAAGCACAGGCATTGCTGCAACCTTTAACTGCATGATGCCTGACGGCAAAACTGAGACTAAAGTGACCATTACTGGAACTGAGGCAGAGCGTAGGGCTATCTGGAGCAATAAAGACAGTTACATTGGTAAATATGCTGTGGTAAAATCAATGGATTATGGGGCAAAAGATAAGCTTAGACACCCAACACTTGTGACGATCAAGGAAAAATGCGAAAAATAGGCCATTTTTCTTTCACAATCGAAACATTTATATATAAGTTATATAACAATAGATATATGAAAAGAACAAAATATATTAACCAAAAAGTGCTTGGAAATATTAAATGTAATGTTTCCGTTTGGGACTCATATGGACAATGGATAAAAATTAGATTTCATCATTTAGTTATTGCCGCAGACCAAATTATCCCAAGCTTTAGATTAATCACATTTTTTGCGCTTAGTAAATTTTGTCCTAAGTTTGAAATTTTTAGATTTACAAAATGGTGGTAAAATGCAAAAGACACAATTTCAAAACCAAGCAAAGATTGATTTAAACAGAATTATTGTTAGTCAGAACAAACACCGACCATTAACAGATGAGGAAGCTTTGAGAGCTTGTTTTCCAGAATGATTGAAAAGGAAGACGGCCGATATGATGAATACGGTAACTGGTTTCCAAGGAGGAGAATATGAATATAACTGTTTGTGATGAATGCAAGAGAAATATTACAAGCGAGGAGACTTGTGTTAATCTTAGTGCAAGGCTTCAAAAAGGCGGATCCAATTTAACATATGAAGATTATATCAAAATGGATTTATGTGCAGGATGCGCTAAAGATAAATTTGGGAAAAAGGTTAAACAATGAAACCAAAGTGTGCTTATTGTGGTGGTGTGAAATTTACTGAAACAAACCGAATGGTCCAATGCGATAAATGCAATGCTTTATATGGAGATTTTGCTGCTATTAATAATGAAACAAAAAGACTGCGCGAAAACGCAGTCAAAAAAATGCTACGGAGGAAAAACTATGGGAGATGAACTTAAATTACCACACACAGGTCTTAGATTACAAATTAACAAATTAAGATCTGAACTTAGCACGATTAGAGAACAACTTCAAGAATTGAATCTTAGAGAATCGACTATTAAGTATGAAATAGAAGAGCTTGTTGATAGACTATGATAACTCCAAAAACAGTTCAATATGTTACTTTCGGAGTTGTGAAATTCCCAGCAAGAACAGAAAAACAGATTAAAGATGCCATATCTAAAATAAGAAAAGAGGCTGAGTGTGAAGGTGCTGCAGGAACATGGCCACTAGATGATTTGCTAGAGGAGTTGGGATTAGAATGAAAGAACAAACACTTTGGGACAAAAGACTTGTATTTGGTTCAATGTATATATTTAAAGAAGAAGATATTAAAGAATCACTAATAGATTTTAATAATTCTATTTCTGCAATAAACAAGTGTGGTGAAGAGTTATTACCAGATATTATCGAAAGGGAATTGATAAGATGCTTTGGAAAAGAATTGCTAGGAATTGAAAAGTGTAGAATGTGTGGAAAGGAAACAAATAAAAGGTGCAGAGTTATTCATCCAGATACAAATATAGAGGACTATTATTATTATTGTGGGTGTGAAAATAAAAAGGTGAACAAATGAAAATTGAAGATTTAAGAAAGAAATTAACAGGAAAGAAATT